>JBBQXT010000186.1:0-2183 GCA_038209415.1 Geobacterales bacterium | reverse complement strand
CCGATTTCAGCAGGTATTTTGCCGTCAAACAGCGGGCGTACCTGATCAATTTGTCTGAGGAAAGGGACAGGGAACAGTACGAATCACTCAGCGGCACCATAGTCAGCAGCAATGGAGACGCCATCGCACTGCAGATTCCGTATGCCACTGAGCAGGACGGCTCGGAAAACGGGGCACCACCGCAGACTACCTATAAACTCACCTCCGAGGCCATGGGCAGCGGCATACAGATCCTGGCCGACCTTGTCAGAGTCACGGACAACAATGTCTTCCACCTCGAACTGCGCGGAAATCTTGAGATGTATCAGCGTCGCCAGGCTCCGCGTGTCGAGGCCTCCATCAAGCTGTTCCAGATCCGCCGGGACGCCTCGCTTGCGGTCTACCGTAAGGAGTTCAAACGGATCATGGACCATTTCAAAACCCAAGGCGTCCCGACCAACCTCAAGCTGATGAAAACCATTGTCAACCTGAGTGCCGGCGGCTTGCGCTGCCCTATTGATCTACAGGAAAGCGCAGCGCCCCTGACAATGTTTTTTCTCGAACTCGAAGCGGGCCAGCCACTGGTGTGTGCCGTAGCAGAACTGGTCTGGAACCGCCATGAGGCGGGCAAGCTTTTGTGCGGTCACCGTTTTGTACAGATCCGCAAGGCCGATCAGGAACGGCTCAACCGCCATGTATTGTCGCTCCTCAAGGCCCAGGGGGTCACTGATACCGCCTCCCGGACCAACTGGGAACTGCTTGACCGGATGACCAGCGAAGAGCCGGAAAAGAAAATCTGACATCAATTAAGCAGGCAGTATGATGGAAAATGACGGCATTGACATCAAAAGTACTTGACAGTCTTAGACTATTTTCCTAATATTACGCTTTCACACGGGCCTATAGCTCAGTTGGCTAGAGCCACCGGCTCATAACCGGTTGGTCCCAGGTTCGAGTCCTGGTGGGCCCACCATTTCATACGAAGGAAGAAGCGCCGGATGACGGCAATACTACAATCGGGGCAACCCACATCATCAATTTCACAAGAGTGCACACCGACAGGTTGCACTCTTTTTCTTTGTGCCTGATGAAAACGGCAAAGATCTCTGACATACTTGGAATCATTAACAAAATAGCTCCAACAAGCCTGGCGGAAGCGTGGGATAATCCGGGGCTGCAGGTGGGCGACCCGACGGCAACCGTTTCGCGCATCATGGTTGCCCTGGATGCGACACCGGCAGTGATCGAATCTGCCCTGCTTTCATCCTGCCAATTGCTCGTCACCCATCACCCCCTGATCTTCAAACTGCAGAAAGCCATCTCTACCGCCACCCCCCTGGGCAAATCGATTCACACTGCCATTCGTGGCGGACTTGGCGTTGTCAGCGTGCACACCAATTACGACATTGCCGAGGGCGGTCTCAATGATCTGCTGGCCGAACGGCTGGGACTCACTGCCTGTTCGCCGCTCCAGGCAACGACCGGGCAGGAACTGGCCAAACTGGTCGTGTTTGTTCCGGAAGGACACCTGGAAGAGCTTCGCACGGCGCTCTTCCCCCATGCCGAGTCTCTGGGATCCTATCGCGACTGTTCCTTTGCGGCCCAGGGTGAAGGCACCTTTACCCCCCAGCATGGCGCAACACCGTTTATCGGCACGGTCGGGACGCTGGAAAAGGTTCGAGAATACCGCTTGGAACTTATTGTTAACCGAGCCAAGCTGCCTCAAGCCGTCAAGTCACTGATTGCCGCGCATCCCTACGAAGAACCGGCCTTTGATATCTATCCGCTGCACAACCAGGGTAACCTGCGCGGTCTGGGAAGGATCGGTTTTCTGCCCGAAGCAACAACCCTGGCTGAATATGCCGCCTGGACAGCTGCGCGGCTGGATGCCCCCGGAACACGTTTTGTCGGCGACCCGGCCGCATCGGTAAAAAAAGTGGCACTCTGCAGCGGCAGCGGGGCCTCGGTGATGCGATCAGCAGTGCGCGCCGGCGCTGACGTGCTGGTGACCGGTGATGTCAAATATCATGAGGCCCGTGACGCTGAAGATCTGGGAATCACCCTGATCGATGCCGGCCATTTTCCCACTGAAATCATCATGGCGGCGGCTGTGCGGGAGCAATTGCTGCAGAGACTCGCGGAGGCTGGTTTCAATGGATGTCAGATAATGGCAAGCTGCGTAGAAAACGATCCCTTTCGATACC
>JBBQXT010000185.1:0-2878 GCA_038209415.1 Geobacterales bacterium | reverse complement strand
TACGGCAGCCTGTTGGACACGCCCCTGGCCCGCTCAGCGGCAGAGAAACTGCATGATTTGCTGCTGGATTGCAACCGGCAGCCTGAAGCGGCCCACATATACAAGCGTTATCTCGGCAAGTGCCAGCACTGAACCCTGCTGTTATTACATGACGGTCATGTTTCTATCCGGAGGAACTATAATGAACAAATCAGAACTCATTGAGCAGTTGGCCATTCAAAAGGATATTTCCAACAAACGTGCCGAAGAGATTGTCAACCTGGTTTTTACCTCCATGACAGAGGCCCTGACTGCCGGAGACCGGATAGAAATCCGCGGTCTGGGCAGTTTTGTGATCAAGGTTTACGAATCCTATACCGGCAGAAACCCGAAAACCGGTCAGCTCATAACGGTCAAACCCAAGAAACTCCCCTTTTTCAAAGTCGGCAAGGAGTTGAAGGAAAGGGTTCTCGGGTAAGCCTTCTAGCGTCTGTCCCGTTTCTGTCCCCCTAAAAATCTGCAGCAGCAGCCGGAGCATCAATAATGCCTCTCAGTTTGATTGAAGGCGCCCTGGGCGGTCTCGGCCTGTTCCTGCTCGGCATGCGTCTGATGTCAGACGGTATCCGCACGGTAGCCGATGCCCGTATCCGGCGCATTTTTTCCCGGTTTACATCGAACCGGCTCTATTCACTTCTGTTCGGCATCGCCATGTCCATGGCTGTCAATTCGGGAAGTGCCGCGGTTATCTTCACAATTGGTCTGGTAAATGGCGGAGTCCTGAATGCCTTTCAGGCCATGAGTGTCCTGGGCGGTGTCCTGATCGGGGCTTCACTGACCCTGCACCTCCATATCATCCCCCACAGCCTGATTGCCACCCCCCTGATATTTACCGGTGTCCTGCTCAAATTTTTTGCCCGGCGGCGGCGCCTGGCCAATGCAGGGGATCTGCTGCTTGGCGTGGGCCTGCTGTTTCTTGGTCTGACCCTGCTGGAGAGCAGTTACCGCCCCATAGACCATCACCCGCTCTATGAGCTTTTCAGCGGCATCTTTTATCGTATGCCAACCATGGCTGCCTTATTCGGAGCGGTCGTATCCTTTCTGGTTCAGTCGTCGTCATCATCGATAACGATCATCGCCTCACTGATGTACAACCAGCAGGTCAGTGCGGACATCTCGGCGGCCATGGTCGCGGGTGGACTGGTCGGTGTTGCCATTATGGGCAATCTGGCCTCTGCGGGAAGCAATTATGTATCCCGACGGGTTGCCGCGGTATTCCTTGTGCTTTCATTCACGGTCAGCCTGCTGTTTGTTTTATTTTCCCCGCTGCTGGTGGATAGCGTTATCCCCGGATTACCCTTGATTGGCGGAAACAGTCGCAGCTATCTCTTCAGCCGTCTTTCATGGCTGCATTCCATCGCCAGCTTGTGTGCCGCTGTATGTGCCGTGGCCTTGAGCGGGCCGGTTTCCCGTCTGCTGGCCTCGGCGGAAGGGTTCGATCATAATCATGGAGCGGATTCCGCCCAGCCCTGCGCCAGTTATCTGGACCTGCGCATCATCAACACACCTACTATAGCCATTGAACAGGCCCGCAAGGAGATTGTGCGGATGATGAACGTGACTTCCTTCATGTATGCGGATGTGCGCGCGATCCTCTTCGAATTTGATGCGCGCCGGGCTGAAACCATCCGTCAGCACGAGAAGGTACTGGATTCGCTCAATCATGAAATCACCTCGTACCTGGCGCTGCTTTCCCGTTCCACGAAGAGCCCAGAGATAAACTATGAAATACCGGTCCTGCTTCAAACCGTCTCGGTTCTTGAGCATATCGGCGACCGCTGTGAAGAGGTGCTTGACGGCATCCTGGCCCGCAAAGCGACCGGCGCCATCTTTTCCGACGATGCCATGGCTGACCTCAAAACACTGATTACGGATGTTGGTCAGGTCTTGGGTGCTACGGAAGATGCGGTCAGAAGCGGCCAGAAGATGAGCGTGGATGCCCTGCATCAGATCAAGCAAACCACCCGCATGAGTTTTGAGCGTGTCAAACAGGCGCATTTTGACAGGATCAGTTCCGGCGTCTGTCCGCCGCAGGCTATGATGCTTTTTAACGATATGGCGTCAGCGATTGTTGCTATTGCGGAACTGTGCTGGAGTATTCCTGGAATGTCGGTCAGGAGAGCGGAATGAGCAGCAGACGGGTAGCGGCCATTGATTTCGGTACGAACACGGCCCGCCTGCTGGTGGCCGACCGCCACCCCGACGGCAGTTTTGAGCAGGTCAGGATCGAGCGCGAGATCGTTCGCATGGGGGGCGGCTTCGACAGGGAAACAGGATTGTCGGCCGAGGCCATTCAGCGCGGGACGCTCTGCCTGGGACGTTTTGCGGAAATCATGGACAGCTGCGGCGTGTCGAATCCCAGGGCGGTGGCCACCAGCGCCGTCCGCGATGCTGCTAACGGCAGCGAATTTGTAGATTCTATCTACCGCCAGACCGGCATAGCGCTGGTCGTTATCAGTGGCCAGCAGGAAGGCATCTTGACGCTGGCCGGTGTCATGGCGGGACTGGCGGGACGGCCTGAAAACCTGCTGGTCTTCGATGTGGGCGGCGGCAGTACGGAATACACCCTGTCAAAGAACGGCAGGGCTGATTTCATCAAAAGCCTGCCCCTGGGGGTGGTGCGACTGACCGAAGGCAAGGTCTCACCGGCGCGGATGTCGGAAAAGATCTGCCGGGAACTGGATCTGCTGGCCGGCGACATGGTCCGCTCAAACATCACTGTCTCTCCAGAAAATACAGTGCTGATCGGAACCGCCGGAACCGCGACAACCCTGGCGGCCATCAGCCTGCGGATGGCGACTTATGATTACCGCAGGGTGCATAATTCGGTGCTTAACATTGA
>JBBQXT010000184.1:0-2880 GCA_038209415.1 Geobacterales bacterium | reverse complement strand
CGCTTCAAGGGATTGCTGATGGAGCCCTCTGCGCTGCTCTATGCCGAACGACACGACAACGTCGAAGCAATCTACAAAAAACTGACCGAGCGCCGGGATACTGCGGATGTGACGGCCCTGCTCAAGGAGCTGCACCGGATTGTCAACGAGGCGATCCGTGCTCAAACAACAGCGGCTGATCCACCGGCTGAAAGTAAATTCTACGACCTGAGCAACGTCGACCTGGAAAAGCTGCGGGATGAATTCGCCAAAAAGGTGCGGCGCAAGGGCACCGCATTGCAGGACATCCGCGAGATCGTGGAACAGAAACTGGTGGATATGCTTAAGCACAATCCCATGCGCATGGACTACTACAAGAAATACCAGGAGATCATCGCCGACTACAACCGCGAGAAGGATCGTGTCAGCATCGAGGAGACCTTTGCCAAGTTGGCCGACCTGGCTGCCAGCCTGGATGAAGAGCAGCGCCGGGTAGTGGAGGAAGGTCTGACTGAAGAGGAGTATGCGTTGTTCAGCATGCTGCTGCGGGATGATCTGACCAAGGCCGACCGGGAACGGGTCAAGACCGCCAGCAAGAGTTTGCTTCATGATATACAGGCGTTACTGGCACCGTTGGCGCAGTGGACAGAAAAGGAGCAGACACAGGCCGAGGTGGAGACATTTATACTCGATCACATTTTCATGATGCTGCCGTCGCCGCCGTTTACCAGCGAGGATAAACAGGCAACGGCGCGTGAGGTGTACAGCTATATTTGGAGCAACAGTGCTTCGGGTCATTCGTCTATGGGGGCGAGGGTGTGAAGATGAAAATTGCAATCATTGCCATAACCAGAAACGGTGCCCTGCTGGGTAGGAGACTGCGGGAAAACCTGGCCGGCGCGGAGCTGTACGTGTCAAGCCGCTATGCCGGCCAGACCGGCAAGGAGCGGGTGACCTTCGATCCCGCTGATCTCAGGGGACTGTTGGGCACGCTCTGGGGCGCGGTGGATGGTTTCGTCATGATCATGGCCACCGGTATAGTAGTTCGCCTGATCGCCCCGCTCCTGGAATCCAAACAGAGCGACCCGGCCGTAGTGACCATGGACGATGCCGGACGTTTTGCCATCTCGCTGGTATCCGGCCATCTGGGTGGGGCCAATGAACTGGCCGAGCGCTGCGCCTTCATCAGCGGAGCGCGGGCGGTGATTACCACTGCCACCGACGCCAACAATCTGCCCTCCTTCGACATGCTGGCCAAGGAGCAGGGCTGGGTCATTGACGACATCAGCCGCATCAAGAATCTCAACAGCCTGCTGCTGGATGGCGAAGAAATCGCCGTGGTCGATTCCACGGGTCAGACGCGCTGCTGGTTTCATGGCCGCTGCCGACTGTCTTTTTATGATACCTTTGCCGAGGCCATGGACGGCCCGGCGCGCGGGTTTTTGTTCGTCACCAACCGCCAACTGCCGCCCCAAGCCCAGCCGGACAACCTGCTGATCCTGCGACCCCGCAACCTGGTGCTCGGCATCGGCTGCAACCGCGGGACCCCGGCCGATGAAATTGCAGAGTTTGTCGCTGCCCATCTCAAACGGATCTTTGTCTCCCTGAAGAGCGTACGCTGTATAGCCACCGCTGCCGCCAAGCGCGACGAGGACGGTCTGATCGCCTATGCGCAGCGCTGCAAGATCCCTCTGACATTTTTTGAAAGCGCGGAGCTCAACCGGGTGGCCTGTCCGTCACCGCCGTCGGAACACGCCCAAGCCGCCATCGGCGCGGTCGGGGTGGCGGAACCGGCCGCCCTGCTGGCCTCGGGCGGCGGACGCCTGATATTGCAGAAGGTCAAATCGGAGAATGTCACCCTGGCGGTGGCGGAGATCGTGGAGACGTTGCCTTCTGAAAGCAGATAAAAACCGTCTCACACAAAGGCACAAAGCTCACAAAGATGTGCAGTTCGTTCCTTCGTGTCTTTGTGTGCTTTGTGAGAATGCTGTTTCGTTTTTTTGATTTAAGAGAGGGTGCTTCATGAGCAAATCGTTGATCGCCATAACCATGGGAGACCCGTGCGGCTGCGGTCCCGAGATTATCGTCAAGGCGCTGCAAACGGGCGGTATAACTACCATGTGCCTGCCGTTTGTCATCGGCGACAGGGCAGCAATGAAACGGGCCCTCTCCGTCTGCGGATCGAATTTGCAGATCCATTCGATCAACGAACCGGAAGATGCCACGGATTCTCCTGTCGGTTCTATCCCGCTGCTGGAGCTCTCGCAGCTGACCGAAGAGGACCTGGTGTACTGCTCGCCGACCACGGCTGCCGGAGACGCGGTCTACCGTTATATCTGTGCTGCGGCCCGCTTCTGCCTGGATGGTCGTGCGGCGGCCATGGTGACGGCTCCCATCAGCAAGGAGGCCATGAACCGGGCCGGTCACGACTATCCCGGCCATACCGAGCTGCTGGCCGAATTGTGCGGCACACACGACTTCGTGATGATGCTGGCCGGCGATCTGCTGCGGGTCAGCCTGGTGACCATCCATGAGGCTCTAGCGGATGTCCCGCGTCTACTGACCTTTGAGCAGGTCTTGAAAACGATCCGGATCACCGCTGCCGGGGTTGCCCGCCTGACCCGCCGGCCTCGTCCCCGCCTGGCGGTGCTGGCCCTGAATCCCCATTGCGGTGAGGGGGGCTTGTTCGGCAGCCAGGAACGCGAGATTATCGGCCCGGCCATACAGGCCGCTCAAGCCGAGGGTATCGACGCTGTCGGGCCGCTCTCGGCCGACACGCTTTTCCATTTTGCCCGGCAGGGAGCCTATGACGGTGTGGTGGCCATGTACCACGATCAGGGATTGATACCACTCAAGCTGCTGCACTTCGACGATGGGGTCAACATCACCCTCGGGCTGCCG
>JBBQXT010000183.1:0-2918 GCA_038209415.1 Geobacterales bacterium | reverse complement strand
TGATTATTTTCTCAAACCGATCGAGATCGGAAAGCTGTTGTGGGCCGTGAAAAAGTGCAGAGATATTATCACATACAGGCAACGGCTGGAGGACGAGCGGGGCAAATTCCAAACCGTCGTCGAATCTCTGGGAGAAGGGATTGCCATCAAGGATCATGACTTCCGGATACAGTATCAGAACAGGGCCATGATCGAGATGTTCGGCGACCAGACAGGCTCGGTCTGTTATGCGGTTTTCGGGATTGAAGAGCCCTGCCGGGGCTGTCCGACGATTCTGGCACTGGAAGACGGTCAGACCCATTCTGCCTGCCAGAACTATACGCGCAACAACAGGACCATCCATATTGAAAGCACCGCCTCGCTGATCCGGGATTCGCGAGGCACCGTCACCGGAACCGTCGAGATCATCCGTGACATCAGCGAGCGGTTCGAAAACGAGAAGTACATCCGCGAGATGGCTTTTCTCGATCCGTTGACGGGACTTTCCAACCGGCGCCTGTTCGAGGACCGCCTTGAGCAGGCCATCGCCAACTCCCGGCGCTACGGCAAGCAGTTCGGCCTGCTGACCCTGGATCTGGATCATTTCAAGGATGTCAACGATACCCTCGGCCATAAGGCCGGAGATCAGGTGTTGCGTGAGGCCGCCGACAGAATCAGGATTTGCTGCAAACGCGACCTGGACACCATCAGCCGTCTGGGGGGGGATGAGTTCGGCATCATCTGCACTGACTGCGGGGGCAGAGAGCAGCTTTCCGCTATTGCAGAGCTGCTTCTGCTGCAGTTTGCACGGCCGTTTCAACTTGGCGACTCACAGGCGGAGGTGACAATGAGCATCGGCATCAGCATGTTTCCGGACAACGGCACGGTGGCAAAGGAGCTGGAGATTGCCTCCGACCGGGCCATGTATGCTGCGAAAAAGGCCGGGCGCAACACCTGCAGATTCTGGGAAGCGTACAGCGTACCTCGTTCTACGTTTTAGAAATGAACCTGATAACGGCAGTTGTTTTTTCAGGTTGAATTGGCACGAGCCGTAGGATAGTCTGAACTTCAGGCTTAACTCATCTGCCTACCCGCAACTCCCCATGGTCGCCAGCCCGTACAGCAGCTCCGGCCGATAGGCCGGCCTGACTCCCGCATACATCAGCTCGGTACTACCGCTGACCTGCATCCCTTTCCGGCTGAAAAGCCGAATTGCCGACCGGTTTGATGCCGGTGCATCGATGCAGACCTTTGTACCCTGCGGCACGGAGTCCAGTGCCGCAGTGAAGATATGTTCCGCCGAACTGCTGTCCAGTGCCGCAAACGGGCCCAGTTGGACGCCAGCCCCACAGGGCTGGACAACCATGAACCCGGAATCTTCCAGCAGCAGCCTCCCTCGGCCCGTAACAGCCACCAGCAGTGCATCGCGGCGGTCACCCCACGCCAGACAATCGATGCTGTAGGCTGAGGCGGAAAAATCCGCGCTGCCCGCTTGGTGTGCATGGGCTGTATGCCGCCGACGTCCCTTTCCGGTCCAGCGCATGATCGTGTCCACACTGCTGAAACCATGCTTTTCATAGAGCACTCGGCCGGATTTCGAGGCGGTCAGCCAGAACGTATCCACACCAGCCGCCTGCAGTGCCGACAAAGCTTTCCTGAACAGCGCCTGACCAACTCCACGACCGCGTTCCTGCTCCGCAACAATCAAATTGCCGATCCAGCCGCTGCGCTCATGCCTTATCGCGGTTACAAAGGCCTGCGCTTGGCCGTTTGCGCCTCGTTCTACAAAGCAGCCATGGGGGAAGGTCGCCAGTAGAAACTCAAGTTCCCACCTTTCGGCCACCCAGCCCTCGCTGACGGCCAGCTCCAGAAATGTTGTAATATCATCTTTGCGAAACGGTGCGATGATCATGGCGCCGGGCAGGCCGCCTCGGTAATCGTCACGCTCAGGTCCTGGCCGATCAGGCCGATGGCATCCGCCCGGCACTGTTTGCAGTGGGCAAACTGGCCGATCACCACTTCGTTGGCCTTACGGATTTCTCCCAGGTACACTTCGCTGGGAGGAGTGATATGGGCCAGCTCGGCCTGGGGGATGATCGGCATGATGTTCATGACGAAGGCGCCCAGTTCCTTGATCCGTCTGGCAATCAGCGGAATCTGGCCGTCGTTGATCCCCGGCGTCAGCACCGTGTTGACCTTGATGGTCATGCCCCGCTCTCCGGCCCGCTTGAGCCCCCCGAGCTGGTTATTGATCAGTATCCTTGCGCCTTCAACTCCAGTGTAATGTTTCCCATGGTAGATGACGTGGCTGTAGATCTTTGCACCGACCTCGGGATCGATAGCGTTGATCGTGACCGTCAGGCTGTGCAGGCCCAGATCAAAAAGCCGGTCGATGGATTCGGGCAGCAGCAGGCCATTGGTGCTCATGCAGAGCATCAAGTGGGGAAACTCGGCCTTAACCAGCCGGAAGGTCTCAAAGGTCTCTTCGTTTGCCAGCGGTTCACCGGGCCCGGCAATGCCGACCACCTTGATGATCGGTCCCACCACAGGGCTGGCCATGACCTCGCGCACCTTTACTATGGCCTCCTGGGGCGTCAGCAGACGACTGGTCACTCCGGGGCGGGACTCATTGGCGCAGTCGTGTTTGCGGCTGCAGTATCCACACTTGATATTGCATGTTGGCGCTACCGCCAGGTGCATGCGGCCGTTCTTGTGGTGATTGCCGCCGAAGCAGGGGTGCCCCTGGATCTTGTTCTTCATATCGCAAACAGTTGCCATGTTCGCTCTCCTCCCGTAACCCCACTAATCAGGATAAGTGTGTTAACGAAAAACGCCCGCAGGAATAATCCCGCGGGCGTCGTTGCCTTCTATCGGTTACAGGCATAATGCGTGCCAGCTCATAGACGTACCCACCTCAAAGCCATGAATGGCTCACAGTA
>JBBQXT010000182.1:0-3050 GCA_038209415.1 Geobacterales bacterium | reverse complement strand
CAAGGGAGCTCTTCCATATGACCATAGCCGCACAGGTTGCGCGGATCGCCGCGGATGCACGGGAGGCATCATATATCCTCGCACGTGTCTCAACGACCCTGAAAAACGATATGCTGATCGCCATGGCCGCAGCACTCCAGGCGCAGGCGCCACATCTTGTTGCTGAAAATGCCAGGGATCTGGCGAACGGGACACAAAAGGGACTCTCGGCTGCCATGCTGGACCGTCTGATGCTGGATGAAAAACGTATCGACGGTATCGCCGATGCACTGCGTGAGGTGGCTGCCCTGCCTGATCCGGTGGGTGAGGTCACCGGAATGTGGAAACGCCCCAATGACCTGATGGTGGGCAAAATGCGCATCCCGCTGGGCGTGATCGGTATCATCTACGAGGCGCGCCCCAATGTTACCGCCGATGCCGCAGCCCTGTGCCTCAAGGCCGGCAATGCCGTCGTTCTGCGGGGCGGTTCCGAGGCGATCCATTCCAACCGTGCCATTGCTGCAGTTCTGCAGGGTGTCATGAAGGAGCTGGGCATGCCCGTGGCGGCCCTGTCGCTGATCCCCTTCACCGAGCGCGAAGGGGTGCTGGAGATGCTCAAGCAGGATGAGTTTATCGACCTGATCATCCCGCGCGGCGGAGAGAGTCTGATCCGTTTCGTGGTGGAAAACTCGCGCATTCCGGTCATCAAGCATTACAAGGGTGTCTGCCATGCCTTCGTGGACAAGTCGGCCGACTTCGACAAGGCCGAACGGATCATTGTCAATTCCAAGACCCAGCGTCCGGGTGTCTGCAATGCCTTGGAAACCCTGCTGATCCATCGCGATGTGGCGGCGGAATTCATCCCCCGCATCGCCTCGGTTCTGAACGGTTTGCGGGTGGAGTTGCGCGGTGACGGTGAGTTCCGGCGCTATGCCCCGAATGCGCTGCCTGCCACCGAGGAGGATTGGGCCGCCGAGTACCTGGACCTGATCCTGGCCTGCCGGGTGGTGGATGACATGGATGCCGCCATCGCCCACATCAACCGTTACAGCTCGCTGCACAGCGAGGTGATCATCACCTCCGACTACAGCAACGCCCAGCGCTTCATCCGTGAGGTCAATTCCAGCTGTGTACTGGTCAACGCCTCGACCCGCTTCAACGACGGCAACCAGCTCGGCCTGGGTGCCGAAATCGGCATCTCCACCACCAAGTTGCACTCCTTCGGTCCCATGGGGCTGGAAGATCTGACGACGACAAAGTTCATTGTCTATGGGGATGGACAGGTCAGGGAGTAGATCTTTCCGAAATATAACAAGAAACGCCCCGTCGGGATGGGCCCGGCGGGGCGTTTTGCGTTTATGACGTCAGGTTCTAACTTTCGCTCTGCCTGGTGGCATTGGTGGTTATCTTGAGTATGCTTTCCTGAATGTCTTTGTTAGTGATGGCCCGGTAGGAATCGAGCACCAGTTTTTCTTCAACAGCCACAGGTAGAACGTCTTCCCCCACCATAAAAAATTCCTGCACGGGCACAGAAAGTGCTGCCGCTGCCAACTGTAGCTTCTCAGCATTCAGCATGTCTTGGCCTCGGTCATATTTCTGTATCTGAAACCGTGATACTTCCATGAGTTCCGCCTGCTTTTCCTGACTGTAACTCGTCCTCTCCCGTAGTTTTTTAACCAGCGCGAAGGTAACGTATTGCTATGATCTCATGGATGCAGCATACGATGCCAGGCAGATCTGGGAGACAAGCAGGGGGCTTGGGCACGTTCCCATTATTGACAGAAACCCTCGTGGCGGTGAAGCTATTCCGATGGCACCCCATGAAGCTGAGCGCTACAAAGAGCGCAGCAGTTCGGAACGGTGCAACAGCCGCCTGAAAGATGATTTCGGCGCACGAGACGTAATGGTGAGGGGGCCAGCAAAAGTAGATATGCACCTGATGTTCGGTGTCATTACCTTGTTTGCCGACCAGTTGATCCGGCTACTGGCATAGATTCTCAAAGAACGGAAATACAACCAATGCAAAGGGAGCAGTATGTTCGGATAACGTCAAAATGCTCACCAGCCATTATACTTAATTAATAATAAAGCTCAATTTCTGATTTAATACAAGAAAACAGGCCGCACGATTACGACTGTTGCGCTGATTTAACATTTTGCAAGAGGCTCAGCGATGAGGATAATAGGTGGCCGACCTAGAAGAAATTGATGAAGGCTTCAGCGCTGGTGATGAAATCCCCAATAATTTCCCCGTTAGCACGGAGGCGAAGATTCATTGGGTCAACCAGCTGTCAAGGAAAGAAAGCCTGCGCCCGATATGTTCACTCATTGCTGTGCACCAGTTAGGTAGGGGTACTTATTTACGTTACCACTATCCGTGTCTGTAATTAGTCGATTGCCTAGGGATCAAAGAATGTCTCCAAGGAGAAAATAGCCATAGTGGGAAGTATCATTGCATTTCACCCCTAGCAAGGCAACAAGAGGTTACAGCAGGGGTTACAGATATCTTTTTAACACAAAAGGCACTCACAAGATGTCTTGTAAGTGCCTGAAATGTCTGGTCGGGATGACTAGATTCGAACTAGCGACCCCCTGCTCCCGAAGCAGGTGCGCTACCAGGCTGCGCTACATCCCGAAGAGTGTTTTTCTAGCCGGTTCGAGGCCTTTTGTCAAGCGGAATCACGACAGACAGCGGCTATGTGAAGCTTGGATGTCCGTCGAAGAGCCGTATCACAGCTATTTCAGCCAGGAGAATCTCATGCCGGACGACAAGCTTGAACTGCTGCTGAAGCGTTTCGCGGTAGCCGCTACGGCTCATCACGGTGCGCTTGAGGCCATGGACGAGGAGCGGACCAACGCCCGGGTCCACACGATCGCAGGGCTGCATAAGGCTCTGCTGCACGAGGGACAGCCCGGCCGGGAGGGCCTGCTGGCGTTGACCGAAAGCGCGGACCCGGTGGTGGCCGGCATGGCGGCCGTTTATTCGCTGCATCTTGATCCCGAACCCTGTCTGGCGGTTCTGCGAAGGATTGCGGCGGAACCCGGTCTGCTCGGTTTCCGGGCCAGTGTTG
>JBBQXT010000181.1:0-3133 GCA_038209415.1 Geobacterales bacterium | reverse complement strand
CCGGCCTGCACAATGCCGCGACCCTCCTGCTCGCGTCCCGGCAGGAAACCGGTGGTGTCTTCCATGAAGATCATCGGGATGTTGTAGATATTGCAGAAGCGGTTGAAACGGGCAATCTTGTAGGCGGAATCCACCGAAATCTGTCCGGAGGCTACCGCGCTGTTGTTGGCCACAAAACCGACCACATTGCCCCCCAGACGACCCAGGGCGGTAACGGCCTCGCGGGCCCGGTCACGCTGCAACTCAAAGTAGTCACCATGGTCACAGATCTGCTGGATCATGATCGAGACATCAAAGGGGGTGTTAAAGCCGGTGGGGGAATTGAAGGCCTTTTTCAAGAGGGTGTTGATCTCCCAGGTTTTACGGTCCAGTGGGTCGCTGGTCTCGCGGAAACGGGCCATGACACTGTTATTGTCGGGCAGATAGGAAAGCAATTGCAGTGCGGTACGCAGCGCATCAACTTCGTCCTCGACCGTCATGTCGGCAACCCCTGACTGCCCATGCACCTTGGGACCGCCCAACTCCTCAGGGGTCACGACCTCACCCAGAACGGACTTGACCACCCCCGGCCCGGTCAGACCGAAAAAGGTGTCCTGAGGCTGAATCAGAAAACTGCCCTGGCGGGGGAGATAACTGCCGCCGCCGGCATTGAAGCCGAACATGCACATGATCGAGGGGACAACACCGCTGATCTTGCGCAGAGCAGTAAATGCCTCGGCATAGCCGTCCAGACCACCCACTCCGGCCGGTACAAAGGCGCCGGCGCTGTCGTTCATACCGATCAACGGAATGCCCTTTTCACCGGCCATCTGGAACAGCAGGGCCAGTTTGCGGCCGTTGGTTGCATCGATGGAACCTGCCCGTACCGTGAAATCATGGCCATAGAGCGCCACGTCACGTCCGTTGATATTGAGGATGCCGGTCACCAGAGAGGCGCCGTCCAGGTTCTTGCCCCAGTTCTGAAAGAGTATATTGGGTTCGTTTTCGGTCAGTACGCGGATCCTCTCCCAGACCGTCATGCGCTTTTTGAAGTGCTGCTTTTCAATCTGGGCAATGCTGACCGACTTGACCGGGCGCTGGATCAGGTCATAGCCTTCCTTCATCGCCTCTTCGTAGCCGCCCTTCTTGCCGTGGATCTCGCCGGGAATGGTAAATTCAACAGTTTCAGTGGGTGCAAACGGGTTTTTCAGTGAGGGCTTAATCGCTTTTAGGGACATCTCAACATCCTTCCTCTTCTTGATATGGAACTCAACTGGCTCAAACTATAAATAAAAACGTGTTGAAAGAGTATTAGCGGGTGACGACCGCCAGTACCTTGACCTCGTCGCCATCTTTCGAGAGCAGGCGGTGTTTGAGGGCCGAGTCGAAATAGACGCAATCTCCTTCATACAGGGCAATACGACGGTCATCAAGCAGCAGTTCGGCCGTCCCCTTCATGATAAAGAGGAATTCCTCGCCGTCGTGGCTGTAGGTATTCTCCTCCAGGGCCTTTTCGGTTATGGAAAGCAGGAACGGCTCCATCTTCTTGTTCTGCTTGTGAAAGGAGAGCGATTCGTAGGAGTAGCCCTGGCTGGTGCCGGCGCGGGAGATAACCCGCGGAATGGCCTTGCGCTCATGGGCGCGCACGACCTCGTAGCGGCATTCCTCTTCGTCATCCGCAAAGAAGAGGCCGATCTTGACGTCAAAGAACTTGGCAATCCGGGAAAGAGTGGCTATGGGCGGTGAAACGTTATTGTTTTCTATCTGCGAGATAAGCGCGGGTGAGAAACCGGTTTCCCTGGCCACGGACTGAAGAGTCAGCTTTTTTGCAAGGCGGAGCTTCTTGATCTTTGCCCCGATATTGTAGTCACTCATTCAATGCTCCTGCCAAGAATAAAACCAGTTTTTATGCGGGGGTTTGTATACAATTTGACCATTAATGTCAATAAAAAAATTTTATTCCGGGTAAAGGAAAACAGCGGGATTAACGATGATTATGCGTTTGAAAACCCTGTTCAGAAACCTCCCGACAGACAGGGAATATGAGCCCTGCGGGTCTGATCATTTTACGAGTTTCAACCGTCGTGCCAGCAACTGCAGGGTATGCAGAACCTCGACCTTTGAACCGTGCTGTTTGAGACCGTCGGAAAGCTGCATCATGCAGCCGGGACAGCCGGTGGCGACTGCCCGTGCCCCGCTGGCGATGATCGCCTGGCTCTTGGCCTCGTTGATCGTCATGGATGAGCCGTAGTGATAGACATTAAAGGTGCCGCCCAGGCCGCAGCAGCGGTCGGCCCCTTCCATCTCGACCAGTTCCACGCCCGGCGTTCCTTGCAGCAGTTCACGTGGCTGTTTGGTCAGGCCGCGGGTGCGCAGGTGGCAGGGGTCATGATAGGTAACCCGGATCGCCTCTCCCTCCCCGGTCTCGGCCGGGTTCAGGCCCAGTTTGTGCAGCAACTGCGCCGCATCGACGGTCTTGGCCGCCAGGGCCTCCAGACGTTCCTTCAGCTCCGGGTTACGCTTGCCGACCACCAGGGGGTAGAGCCGGTGTAGTGCCCCGCCGCAGGTGGCACAGGCGCTCATGACGTAATCGGCTTCGTAGCGTTCCATCTCCGCCAGGTTCTTCTCCGCCAGGTCGCGCACGGTAGCGATATCGCCGCCGGACATGCCCGGCAGGCCGCAGCACTGCTGCCCCTTGGGGATGATTACCGTGCAGCCCAGGTGACGGAACAGGGCCAGCGCGGCTTCGCCTACCTCCGTATAAACGAAGTTGGTCATGCAGCCGACGAAGAAAACGATCCGCGGCTTGCCCGGTTCTCCGGGGATGACCTCGGGGTGGCGATCCATAAAGGGTTTCTTGGCAATGGCCGGGATATGGCGAGTCTCCCCAACGAACGGCATCGGGAAGCGCAACCGCAAGCCGGATGTCTCGGGGACCTTCTTGAAGAACAGCGGTCCCAACAGGGCGGCCATCTTGACGCCCATCCGCATGCGGGAACGGCTCTTGATCACCTGGCCGACAGCCGCATGGAATGTGGTCAGGCCCCGTTTTCGCGCCAGGGACTCACGGGCGGCGATGACGATCTCATCGGTGGGCACATCGTTGGGACACTTCTCCACGCAGCTGCCGCACAGCAGGCATTTCGACATGGCC
>JBBQXT010000180.1:0-3217 GCA_038209415.1 Geobacterales bacterium | reverse complement strand
GGGCGGTAGTCATACGCTCCTGGAAAAAAGAGCGCAGGGGATCGTGGTGCGGCTCTCCCCCACCGGCGATTATCCGCGCAATTTTTATGTGCCTTCGGTGGACCTGATGATGGGCAGCCTGGCCGATGCGGCCAATGGTGCCATGCTGGGAGTCATCCTGACCGGCATGGGAAACGACGGGCTGAAAGGCATGCAGCAGTTGAAAAGTAAGGGCGGCATAACGCTGGTCCAGGATGAAATCACTTCAACGATATATGGCATGCCTCGCGCCTGCATTGAGGGAGGGATTGCCGACACAGTCCTGCCTCTGGGGCAGATCGGTTCGGCCATAGTGCAGATCAGCGCCGGTTGACTATTATTCGTTCCAAGATACTAGATCCATACCTGCATTTAACTTGCTGTATTCTTAGTCTCTTTCACAGGTAAACGCCGTTTTCAGTCCCCCCTGTCTTCTGCCCGTCATCCGGCGCCCCTTCGTCCGGAGTGCTGTCGGACAGGCGTCGCGCTTCTTCGGATATGGTTATGGTATCCTTTTCCCGCCGCAGCATCCCGTCCTTTTTCCTCCTCGGCAACGGATTTTGGCCATCCCGGCGGATACCCAGGAGTGTCGTAATTTTTTCGATAATACCGGTCATCTCAATCACCCTCGAAGGCAGTTACTAACACTTATCGGCAGGAACCTGATATTTCCAAAGCAATTTTTCGAAGATTTCGCCGTCGGGCCGTTATTATTAACAGCCCGTCGCCCTGAATAATTAAAAAACCATATTTTTATAAGTATTGGCCGCAAGCGGCTCAAGATATCCTGCCGGAAGCCGAAGAATAGCAGTGAGGACACACATCTGCGCAAAGGGGATCCAACATGATAAAACTGACCAAGCTTGACGGAAGCAAGATTCACTTGAACCCCGACCTGATCGAGGTCATCGAGGAAACCCCCGACACCCACATCACCCTGATGAACGGCAACCGATACCTGGTCCTGGAAAAGTCGCTGGCTATCGTGGAAAAGATCATTGTCTTCAAGGCCAGGATCATCCACCGCGCCAAATACGGCCGGAAACTGGGCGGCCGGGACAAAGCGGGTCAGGCGCGTCTCCCGTCGGCCGGCAACCCGGAAGACCCTGAGCAGGAGTGAGCTTCCCGGTGCTGCACATGACGTCCCAACGCAATCGATTTATCATGACACGTGAGAGAGACCTATGGATTTAGCCACTATTATCGGAGTAATTCTCGGCTTCGGCGCTATCTTCGGCGGGCAGCTCCTGGAAGGCGGGCGTATCAGCGCCCTCATGCAGCCCACGGCTTTCCTGATTGTCGCGGGAGGCACCTGCGGTGCGACGTTCGTCAGCTTTCCGCTGACGAGCATCCTGCAGGCCGTCAAAGACATGCGCAAGTCGCTGTTCCCGCCGCAGGAGGGATATGAAGCCATCATCAAGGACATGATCGGATACGCGGCAAAGGCGCGCAAGAACGGCCTGATTTCCCTGGAACAGGAAGCACAGAACATCAAGGACAGTTTCACCAAAAAAGGGGTCACCCTGGTGGTGGACGGCATCGATCCACAGAAGCTGCGCGAGACCATGGAGATCGAACTGAACACCTACGAGGAGCATAACAAGATCGGCGCGGAGGTGTTTGAGGCGGCCGGAGGCTATGCCCCGACCATCGGCATCATCGGCGCTGTCCTGGGTCTGATCCAGGTCATGAGCAACCTTTCCGACCCTTCCAAGCTCGGCGAGGGGATCGCCGTGGCCTTCGTGGCCACCATCTATGGACTGATGATCGCCAACCTGATCTGCCTCCCGCTCAGCACCAAACTGAAGCATCGCCTGAAGGAGTCCTTGTTGTTGAAGGAGATGGTCATCGAAGGACTCATCGCCATCCAGAACGGAGAAAACCCGCACTTCATCGAACAGCGTCTGCGTTCCTATCTCCCGGAAGGCGGCAAGCCGGAGAAAAAGAGCCCGGAAAAGAAGGGGAAATAAATGGCGCGACAAAGGAAACCTGAAAAAGCAGCGAATCATGAACGATGGATGGTATCCTACGCCGACTTCATCACCCTGCTCTTTGCGGTATTCGTAACCCTCTACGCCATGTCCCAGACCGACAAGAGCAAGGTCGAGGCGCTGGTGGCCTCAATGAAGGAGTCATTCGGTCAAGTGAGAACAGGCGCATCCGCGGAGCGCGTCAATGTGCTGGAAAGCACCGACCTGCGTTCAATCCCTGCCGCCAAGCCGGACAAGCTCACGCCCGGCAAGGGGGGAACTGATGAAGGGGTCAACAAGAAAAGGACCCACGCCGAAATAAAGGACTTCGAGGTCATCAAAAAGGACATAGAAGCGCATCTCAAACTGATCGGGGCACAGGAGAAGGTGAGCGTTTCGGTGACCGAGCGCGGACTGGTGGTGAGCCTGAAGGAAGTCGGTTTCTTCGATTCCGGCAGCGCCGAGGTGCAACAGAGCGCCTACCCGCTCCTGGCCAAGGTTGCCGAGTCGCTGACCAGCTACAACAATCCCCTCCGGGTGGAGGGAAATACCGACAACGTGCCGATCAGTTCCCACACCTTCAAATCCAACTGGGAGCTCTCCACGACACGGGCCACCAACATCGTCCACTACCTGATCGAGAACAAGACATTCCAACCCGAGCGGATCTCTGCCGTGGGCTACGGAGAATACCGCCCCATGGCCGAAAATAATAACACTGCCGGCCGCAGCAAGAACAGACGGGTCGATATCGTGCTGCTCGGCAAGGAGAGTGAGGGGCGAGAACCCTGACAGGCGCGTGATAAGTGTGATTGCTAACGGTTGGGCATCCTGGAAAAGAACATTTGCAGCGGGCAGGTCGTTTCCGGAAATGGGATGTGTAGCACCGTCAGCGGGTTCCGGCACGGCCGCTCAACAGGCGGCGCTGCTCGGAAAAGATAAAGGCGATCAGGGTTTCCTGGTCCTTGTCGTTGATGAAATGGAAGCGCAGGGCGGTGCTGTAGCTGGTACCCCGCTCCCGGTTGAGCATGATCTCGCTGCAGCGCAGGGTCTCGGCCACGACATGAATGACCTGGGGGGGAGTAAGGGGCAGGAACAGGCTCACGGCCACCAGGGTCGCGGGTTCCAGATATTCCGGGGTCTTGAAGCGCAGGCCGCCGCCGCTCAGATTGACCGTCAGCGGCATGATCTCAACCCGGTTGTTCCATTTAACCAGCTTGAATCCGTCG
>JBBQXT010000179.1:0-3480 GCA_038209415.1 Geobacterales bacterium | reverse complement strand
ATGATCCGCAACAGGCGGCACCGGCACCGGCACCGGCCGCTGAAACTCCCGACGCACCTGCTGAGTTGATGCAGGAAACCGGCCTGCCCGCCCCGCAACCGGAAGCGGAATATTTTCCCGATGAGGTCACCTCGGAAAGGCTTGTGGGTTCCGCCAGCACGTACTCCGTGGTAAGAGGCGACACCATCCGGCTGATAGCTGCCAAACTGGGTGTCAGCCGACAGCATATTATCAGGCAAAACAGCCTTGATGAAAAGGCCTATCTGAAAATCGGCCGGAAGCTGGCGTACAACAACCGCAAGATCGTACCCCAGCGGATGCGAAACGGGATTGTTGTCAACATCCCCGACCGCACACTGTATTACTTCAAGCAGGGCAAACTGGCCGTCTCACTGCCCGTGGCCCTGGGTGTTCCGCTCAAGTCGGATAAATACGACTGGAAGACCCCTACCGGAAAATTCAGGATCACCGCCAAGATGAAGGACCCGACCTGGCATGTCCCCCCTTCGATCCAGTCGGAAATGGAAGAGCACGGCAAGGAGATCATCACCAGCATAGCACCCGGGCCTGCCAACCCGCTGGGCAAATATGCCTTCAAGACCTCCATCCCCGGCATACTGATCCACAGCACCACCAAGCCCTGGTCGATCTACAGCTTTTCCATCCACGGCTGCATCAGGGTCTACCCGCAACAGATGGAAGAGTTCTTCAAGGAGGTTACCGTCAACACCCCCGGAGAGATCATCTACAAGCCGGTCAAGCTGGCAATAACCGAACAGGGGCGGGTATTTCTGGAGGTACACCGGGATGTGTACGGCCTGAGCAGCGGGCTGGCGCTGGAAGCCCGGCGACTGATAGAAAAGCGGAAGCTTGCCGGACAGGTTGACTGGCGTAAAGTCGAATCAATGGTGCAACGCAAGTCGGGGATTGCCGAAGACATCTCACTCTGAACTGTTCCGAACATACTGCTTCGCACGGTTCTGTGACGTGGTGCCAGAATTTGTCGGAATTGAGACGGTAAAAAGGGAGGAGGATGCTTGATCATAGGGTGTAACGACCGGGCAGGCCAGATACAAACAAGGGTGATGCTATGGCACCACCCTGGCAAACCGATTTTGAGCTGTCAACAGTAAAATTAACGCAAGTAGAAATCCGAAATAATGGAACTCATAAAATGCCCGCACTCCTGACTCGTAATTTTTAGTGCCTCGGCGTAGGTGTACCCAAGCTGCTGGATGGTTGCCACTCGTTCTTGGACGTATGAATGACGACATGTGCCATGGGTGCCCTGACAAATCGCTTTGGGTGACTCACCGGCAAGATGGCGTTGGACAGCTTGTTTCCTGATTTCCTCTTCCATACAGATGTTCTCCTTTTAACTTGAACCCACGGAGAACATCATAGCTTATATTTTAATGAAGGTTACCGATGCCCTGACACAAAATGACCATTAAACGAACCATGTTCTGACACATCTGCGTGAACGATGTCCTGACATTTGTCACTTTGGAACCGTAACCGAGCGCTCGTTGACGCTGGCTGAACTGTGCACTACGCTGCGCGAGTAACCTATCATTTTGCGACTGCCAGCAAGACAACTCCTGCCACCATAATAAGCATACCAATGACACGTGACGTGCTGAGCGCTTCACGTAACAACCTGACTCCGAAGAATAACCCGGCCAGCATTGACACTTCACGCACCGGCGCGACATAACTCAATTTTGCCTTGGTCATTGCAAACAGCACGAGCGTATATGCCAGGGGCGACAACACCCCTACAGCTATTATGTATCGTTTGTTGTCTTGCCATTGTTGGCGAAGTGTCTGGCGTTGTTTCAGTGCCAGAGGAGCAAGCATGACTGTTCGCAGTCCCAAGCCAAGCACATAGTACAGTACCGGCGCGATACCGAGAGCTTTAACCGCCCATCCGTCTATCAGGGTGTAAAGCCCGATAAATAATCCTGTAACACAACCCCACATCACACCGGTGAAGACCTTGGCAGATGCTACAAAAAGACGTGGACTGCCTGAAATAAGGAAGATGCCGAGTATAATTGCAACAATACCAAGCCAACCAAGTAAACTTGGAGATTCTGAAAGACAAATTATTGCGCCGACAACGGAAAATAATGGACCGGTCCCTCGTGCCAAGGGATATACGATAGAGAAATCACTTACAATATACCCTCGCTGGAGGACCAGCGAGTATGCAAGGTGCACCACTGCGCTTGAGACGATAGCCACCCACGCAGCAAGTCCAAGTTGGTGCGAATTGTTAACCCACGAGACAGCGCCGAACGGTGCGGCGACAAGGATGCTGATCACGCCGAACAGCCACACAAACACCAACCCGCCTGAAGCCTTCTTGGCAAAAAGGTTCCAGAGCGCATGAAGCAGTGCTCCTGAAACCACAAGCATAAGTGCTTCGAAACTCATATCCCATTTTCCCCCACAGAAGTTTCTACGGCAGCATATCTGAAACAGCTCGTCAGATGGTCATTGACCATACCGGTGGCCTGCATGAATGCGTAGCAGATGGTCGAACCGACAAAGCGGAAGCCGTGACGCTTGAGCTCCTTGCTCATGGTATCAGACAGTGTTGTGTGGGGCGGGATTTCGGCCAGGCTGCTCCGGCTGTTCCTGATCGGCCCGCCGCCCACAAAACTCCACAGAAAGCTATCCAGGCTGCCGTAGCGGGCCTGCACCTCCAGGACCGCGCGGGCATTTGAAATGGTTGAAGCGACCTTGAGCCGGTTGCGGACGATGCCGCTATCGGCCAGCAGCCGGGCCAGATCGGCTTCGTTGAAGGCCGCCACCCGCTGCGGGTCGAATCCGGCGAAGGCCCGGCGGTATCCCTCCCGTTTGCGCAGGATCGTCAGCCAGGACAAGCCGGCCTGGGCCCCCTCCAGGGTCAGCATCTCGAACAGCCGCCGATCATCATGCAGCGGCACGCCCCATTCAAAGTCGTGATAGGCCCTATAGAGCGGATCGCTGCCGCACCAGGGACAACGGACTATTGCAGTATCAAGCGGATCAGGCATGCCTTCCCTCCTGTATCAATTTCTTCCTAACATGCTGACAGAGAATAATTCGCACTGTTTTGAAGACTCCGCAAGACGTCAAGCCGCTTTTCGACCCCGCTGACAGGTTCCAGGGCACGCCAGGCAAAGAGCTCCGCCAGGGCATCATCCGGCTCGCAGCGCGGAAAGGGGCCGGCGGAAAGGTGATGGATCAGCTTGAGAGTTTTCAAACCGTCAAACCAGCCATGAAAGGCCTTTAGAAACGCCATGCGGCCGGGATTGTTGCGCCGCAGTTTGGTCCAGATCTCTTCAAAATGGTTGAGGTCAAGATACTCACCGAGACAGGCTGACATCTCCCCGGCCTGCTCACGGATGGAACAGCCATTCGCATCCGGCCGGTCTGCCACCAGCTTCAGCCAGGCCCCCAGCACGCGAAAACAGCCCGGGTGATAGAAGA
>JBBQXT010000178.1:0-3498 GCA_038209415.1 Geobacterales bacterium | reverse complement strand
TTCAGGTCTTCCTTGGTGATCTCGGTCAAATACTTGGCCGGGATGATTTCATCGGTATTGATGTCGTTGCGGTCGAGAAAGAGGACCGGGCCTCCGAAAGTTTTCATATGTTCACTCCTTACAAGAGAAAAGTAGTTAGATAAAATCCATCATGATAGAACACGGATGACGCGGATGTAACGGATTTACGCGGATTTTTGAATAATAGGTTAAAATTCCTATCCGCGTTAATCCGCCAAAATCAGATGTGATCCGCGTTCTATAGCCTTTGATTTAAAGGTACTTCCTTGGATCGGCAATCTTGCCCTCTATTGCTGATGCTGCCGCCGTGGCCGGTGACATGAGATGGACCATGCCGCCCTTACCCATTCTGCCCATGAAGTTGCGGTTGGTGGTGGAGGCGCAGACCTCCCCCTCGGCCAGTACGCCATTGGACATGCCGAGACAGGCGCCGCAGGTCGGGTTGGTGACGCAGAAACCGGCATCCATGAAGATGTCGATCAGTCCTTCTCGCATGGCCTCCTGCTGAATCTTGGGCGTGGCTGGCGAGAGGATACCGCGTACAGTGGGGGCCAGTTTGCGCCCCTTCAGGATTTGGGCGGCGATGCGCAGGTCTTCCAGGCGGCCGTTGGTGCAGGAGCCCAGGTAGACCTGGTTGATCGGCGAATCCGGCATGTCTGTCACGAATTTGATCTGGTCCGGCTTGTAGCCGAAGGTTACAATCGGCTGCAAAGTGGTGACGTCGATCTCGATGGTCTGATCATAGTCTGCGTCTGCGTCTGCTTTCCATTTCGAGTAGTCGGTCAGTGCGGCCTGCTTGCTGGCGAACTCGTCCTTGATGAAGGGCCACAGGAATTCAACTGTGGTCATGTCCGGCATGCAGATACCGGAGGTCCCGCCGGCTTCGATGGCCATGTTGCAGAGTGTCATGCGCGATTCCATGGTCATGGCGTCAATGGTGGCACCGTGAAATTCCATGACCCGGTCGGTGGCGCCGTTGACGCCGACCTTGCCGATAATGTGCAGGATGACATCCTTGGCGTAGACTCCTTTGGGGAGCTGACCGTTGACGTTGAACTTGATCGTTTTGGGTTGGCGGAAGGCACAGACCCCTTTCAAAATGCCGACCTCCAGGTCGGTGGTGCCGATGCCGGCGGCAAAGGCGCCGAAGGCGCCGTGAGTGCAGGTGTGTGAGTCTCCCATAATGACGGTATAACCGGGGCGGATGAAGCCCTTTTCCGGGAACAAGGCATGGCAGACACCGTTGGCACCCACGTCGAAGAAGTCCTTGATGCCCTGTCTGCGGGCCCAGTCGCGCAGGATCTTGGCCTGGGTGGCGGTTTTGCTGTCCTTGCTGGGGGTAACGTGGTCGATGACGGCCTTGATCCTGGTTGGATCGAATACGCGGTCCTTGTTGCGACGGATCAGGTCGTCAATGGCGATGGGTGTGGTGATTTCGTGGCAAAGAACGGCATCCAGGCGGAGGACCATTGTCCCCGGAAACGGTTCGTCAACCAGATGTGCTTCAAAGATCTTTTCAGCGGTGGTTTTGCCCATGATTTGATACCTTCTTTCGATACAGTATGGATGGGTTTGTAGCAGAATTCAGCAGCGATGTAAACCGGTGAACAAAAATTTGATATGACAACATGCTCTGCCGGCACATTTCGGGTGGCAACGTTACTGGACGTGGTGTATAAAAAAAGCCAGGTACGTTTGCCGTTTGCGAGGAATTGAAACTATGACACCCGATTATCTTAAAAACCTGCTGGATGCGGTCAAGCAAGGGGTCACCCCGGTTGATGAAGCACTGACGCAGCTCCGCGAGCTTCCCTTCCAGGATGTGGGCTGTGCCCAAGTGGATCACCACCGCGAGCTGCGTCAGGGGATGCCGGAGGTGATCTTCGGTGAAGGCAAAAGTGTCGAACAGATTACGCGGATCATGACGGCTATGGCGGACAAGGGCACCAACATCCTCGTGACGCGGCTTGCAGCCGATAAGGCCTATGACCTGGTGAAGGCCTTTCCGACGGCTCGGCATCACGACGAGGCGCGCTGCCTGACCCTGGAACAACACGCTGTGGAGCAGCGTGGGCGAGGGACGATCCTGGTCGTCTCGGCCGGCACCTCTGATATCCCGGTGGCGGCCGAGGCGCTGCTCACGGCCCGCTTCCTCGGCAATGCCGTCGAGCATGTGTACGATATCGGAGTATCGGGCATACACCGACTGCTGGCCAGGCGGCAACAGTTGGATGCGGCCGCGGTGATCATCGTGGTAGCCGGGATGGAGGGGGCTCTCCCCTCGGTGGTGGGCGGGCTGGTAGATAAGCCGGTCATCGCCGTACCGACCTCTATCGGCTACGGGGCATCCTTCGGCGGCATCGCCGCGCTGCTGGGGATGCTCAACTCCTGTGCCGCCGGGGTGACGGTAGTCAATATCGATAACGGTTTCGGGGCGGCCTGCGCGGCGAGTTTGATAAACAGGGTGTGAAGATGCATTGACGATGTGATGCTAATAGCATACAATGCAAGCATATCATGGAGGTGCATATTATGCGCGCAACAATGAACATACCTGACGAGCTTATAAGTGAAGTGCAACGGCTTTCTGGTAAAAAAACCAGGACCCAGGCTATTGTCACTGTAATGGAAGATTATGTACGGCGCAAAAAGATGGAAGATTTGCTGGCCCTGCGCGGCAAGATTTCTATCGAATACGACTGGGAGCGGGAAGAAGAGGCGGAGATGAAGGCTGCCGAGGAGCGGGAGCGTTATGGCTCTGAATAGAATCCTGCCTGATACCTGCGCCTGGATCGATTTTTTTAAAGGTAACCATACTCCACTTGCTGAATCTCTTGCACAATCGCTTGCACAGCGAGAGGTGGTGACCTGCGGCGTCGTACTTTGCGAATTGCTGCAAGGAGTCAAAAAGCCCGATGAAGAATTGCTGGTGCTAAATGCCTTGCAGGCACTGCCACACCTGGAAATGACACGGGAATTGTGGAGCCATGCCGGCCAGCTTTCGGCCAGTCTTCGTAAAAGCGGTCACACGTTGCCCTTGTCCGATATTATCATAGCGACACTTGCTATGAACCATAACTGTGCCGTGCTGACGGTGGACCATCACTTTGCGGCGATATCAGGCTTGGAGCTTGTAAAGGTTTAGGGTCCGGTGCTACCTCGCAGAGAACCTGGCCATTTGATAATTGTTTTTTATGTTCACACCCTAAATATTCTGTCCGGGCAGATCACCGGTTCACGTGTGCGTGCGCGGGGCTGGTCAACAACGATGTAGAACTAAAAAGCGGAAAGGAGTCGGAACATGGGAGTTGCATTTAAACTTGATGAAATGAGTCTTTACGAAAAGCTCCAGACGATGGAAATCCTCTGGGACGACCTGTGCCACCATGTGAATGATGTTGCCAGCCCCGAATGGCATCATGAAGTGCTTGCCAGTCGTGAAGCAGACCTTCATGAGGGAAAGGGACAGTTTACCGA
>JBBQXT010000177.1:0-3508 GCA_038209415.1 Geobacterales bacterium | reverse complement strand
CCTGCCAACCCTTTATAACTCTTTCTTCCCAAGCTTCTCCCTCTTACCCCCATGCCTTTCGCCTTGTAAAAACAAGGCCACCCGCAAGGGGATGGCCCTACATGTTGAGTACGTGAGCTAGTGCAAACGAAGTGAAGCTGGCTGGTTTCTACCTCTTTCAGGTATGCATGGCCTTCTTCTCGGGCCGTTCCACCCAGCACTGCTCGGTGGCGAGCGACTTGAGAAATTCACCTGCAAAGAGGAACTTTGGCAGCGGTGTCGGTACGCTGATGAAATCCTTGCCGCGCCCGACCGTCAGGGCGTAGCCGCTCTTGCCGCCCCGTTCCCACTTTTCGACCGAGAGGGTCGTGACCGTTTCCCCGGCCTGCTCGCCGGACGAAAACTTGTGGGGACTGAGCTTTTCCTTGCACGGCACGGAAGATCCCGCCATCTGGCTGATCATGAGCGCCAGACCGAAGGCTTCGTCCGGTTCGCAGATGAAGCGGATCTGGGTCACATCGTCCGGCCTGGTTTTGGGGGTCAACTTGAAAAAGCGGAGTTGTATCCGACCGGCCCGTTCCACGACCTGCCCGTTTTCCTCATGGTTCTTGATCCCCTCGCGAATCTCGACGCCGGTGGATTGGGAGAAGATCTCGTAGCAGCGGTAGCGTTTGAGAGAGTTAGCCTGTTGCATTGTGTTCTCCTTGTCAAAGGGGGTTTATAAGTCTCTTGTCGGCAGACAATCCGGTGCTATTGATTATAACTACCGGTTTCTGTCAGGTGCAAATCGAATTGGCTATTCTTTATTTCACTGATAATTGTTGAGCCACTGCACTGTGCTGGATGCGAAAAAAGCCCCGCCTCCCGAATGGGAAACGGGGCTTTTGTAACTTCAAAGCACCTGTTGTTACTTCTTGGCCTTCTTGACTGCCGGCTTTGCTGAACCCTTTGCCGCACTCTTTGCGGCTGGTTTGTCGGCCTTTTTGAGCGCTTCCAACATGGCTTCACCCATTCTGGTCGGGCTGGTGGAGACTACCACGCCGCACTCCTGCAGGGTGCGGATCTTGTCCTCGGCCTTGCCCTTGCCGCCGGTGATGATCGCGCCGGCATGCCCCATGCGCTTGCCGGGAGGGGCGGTGACACCGGCAATAAAGGCGGCCACCGGTTTCTTCATGTTCTTCTTGATCCACTCGGCTGCTGCCTCTTCGGCGCCGCCGCCGATCTCGCCGATCATGAAGACACCATCAGTGTCCGGATCTTCGTTGAACAGGCTCAGGATGTCGATGAAGTTCATGCCGATGATCGGGTCGCCGCCGATGCCGACGCAGGTGGACTGCCCCAGGCCCATGTCGGTCAACTGTTTGACTGCTTCGTATGTCAGGGTGCCGGAGCGCGAGACAACACCGATCTTGCCCTTTTTATGGATGTGACCTGGCATGATGCCGACCTTGCATTCGCCGGGTGTGATCACGCCGGGGCAGTTGGGGCCGACCAGGCGGGTCTTGCTCCCCTGCAGCATAGCTTTGACCGGCACCATGTCGCGGACCGGGATGCCCTCGGTGATGCAGACCGCCAGCTCGATACCGGCGTCGGCAGCCTCCAGGATGGCATCGGCGGCAAAGGGCGGCGGGACAAAGATCATCGAAACATTGGCCTCGGTGTACTTGACCGCTTCGGCCACCGTGTTGAAAACCGGGATGCCTTCGATGTGAATGCCGCCTTTTCCGGGGGTGACGCCGGCCACGATATTCGTGCCGTATTCGCGGCACTGCTGAGTATGAAACAGGCCGCTGCGACCGGTGATGCCCTGCACAAGTATTCTTGAATGTTTATTGAGTAGTATGGACATGAGTTCTCTCCGTATGGTGGTAGATCGGGGATTAGCCCAGCATTTTCACAATCCGCGCCGCTGCATCGCCCAGGTTGTCGCCGACCTGGACATTCAGTCCTGATTCACGCAGGAGCTTTTTGCCGACTTCAACCTCACTACCGTCCATGCGAACAACAATCGGCAGTGTGCAGTGGACCTCGCTGGCCGCCTCGATGATACCGTGGGCAATCACATCGCAGCGCATGATGCCGCCGAAGATGTTGACGAAAATACCTTTGACATCCTTGTCCTGGAGAATAATCCGGAAGGCCTCGGCTACCTTTTCACGGGTCGCCCCGCCCCCCACATCCAGAAAGTTGGCCGGTTCGCCGCCGCACTCCTTGAGTACATCCAGGGTGGCCATGGCCAGCCCGGCGCCATTGACCAGGCAGCCGATGGAACCGGTCAACTTGATATAAGCCAGATCGTATTTGCTGGCAGTTATTTCCAGCGGGTCAAGCTGGGAATAGTCCATCATGTCCGGGTATTCGCGATGACGGTAAACGGCATTGTCGTCAAAGGTGATTTTGGCATCCATGGCCATCAGCCAGCCGGCCTTGGTGACCACCAGCGGATTGACTTCCACCAGGGCGCAGTCTTTCTCCTGGCAGGCCCGGTACAGGTTCATCAGCAGTTCTACGCAGTCCTCGCAGACCGAACCGGTCAGACCCAGCTCCAGGGCGATCCTGCGGGCCTGATAGGGGCGCAGTCCCGTGAACGGGTCGATCAGCAGGGTCTGAATCTTTTCGGGACTCTTGTGAGCGACCTCCTCGATATCCATGCCCCCTTCGGCTGACGCGATCAGTACATAGCGGGAACTCTCGCGGTCCAGGGTGATGGACAGGTAGAACTCGCGGGCGATCTCCACCGCCTCTTCCACCAGGATGCGGCGCACTTTCAAACCCTCCGGGCCGGTCTGGTTGGTGATCAGGGCGCGCCCGAACAGCTCCTTGCCGTACTCCAGAGCCTGCTCCGGGTAATGCACAAGCTTGACGCCGCCGGCCTTGCCGCGCCCGCCGGCATGGATCTGGGCCTTGACCACACAGCGGCCGCCCATCATCTTGGCCGCTCGTTCGACCTGGTCGGAAGTCAGCGCTACGCGTCCGCGCGGGATCGGGATGCCGTAGCTGCTGAGGATTTCCTTGGCCTGATACTCATGAATATTCATGGGTCACACTCCATCGGCTAAATTTTGGGAAGTATATCAGGAAATATACCGTATACAAGAAGATTTCATCATCAGTGAATTTATTTAGTATTGGTAAATAGTTGTATGGTCAACTTACAATTTTGCGGAGCGGTTGATCTCTGCATCGGATGCTCTCAGGTAGGTGGGAATCAGTCGGGACGGTTCCAGCACGAGCCGTTTCTCAAACGCGTGCATCGCCAGCAGGGCAGCGTTGGAGGCGCGCGCCGCGTTGTACGGGAAGGGGGCAAAGACGGCCTGTTCGCCCAGGCGTTCGGCAATCAGGTCACGATAACGCACGGAGCCGTCTCCGCAGAAGATAACCGGCGTGGCGGTTGTTTCACAGAGCTGGTCGAGGAAGGCTGCGGGTGGCAGGACACAATCCGTGATCAAAGGCGTGGGGATGGGCGTGGAACAGTCGAAGAGAGCTGCGTAAACCTCGCTTTTGCGGGCATCCAGCAGGGGGCAGACCG
>JBBQXT010000176.1:0-3628 GCA_038209415.1 Geobacterales bacterium | reverse complement strand
AAGCGGGTCAGGCCCGGGAGATGAAGCGGCCGTCGCGGGTATCGACCTTGACTTTTTCGCCGGACTCCAGATAAGGGGGGACCTTGATTTTCAGGCCGGTTTCCAGGATGGCATCCTTGGTCTCGGCCGTGGCGGTTGCATTCTTCATTGCCGGTGCGGTCTCGCTGACAGTCAGTTCAACGGTCATCGGTAGCTCGACGTTGACCATGCGCCCCTCGAAGATTCCCAGCACAACCTCGGTGCCCTCCAGCAGGAACGGCGCCAGAGTCCCGAAGTCTCCCTCCTCCATCTCGTACTGCTCATAGTTTTCCAGATCCATGAAGACGCCGCGGGCGCCGTCGGCGTAGAGGAACTGACCCTTGTGGCGCTCGAAGTCCGCTTCATCCACCTTGTCGCCGGAGCGGAAGGTCTTCTCCAGCACCTGGCCGGTGATCAGATTACGATACTTGGTCCTGACCATGGTGTTGGCGCCGCGGGCGGTAGGGGAGCTGACCGTGACATCAACGATCAGGCAGGGCGCGCCCTCCAGTTGGATGACGAGCCCTTTCTTGAAATCAGACGTGGTGAACATGGATTCTCCTTGCAGGTGTGGTATGGTTTATGGGCGCCGGTACTCTGCAGTAGGCCAGAAGGGGATGCCCCCGCGCGGCGTGAATTCGCCCCGCACCGTCAGCCAGGCTGGCGACAGCAGGCGGACCAGGTCATTGCAGATGCGGTTGACGCCGGCTTCGTGGAATTCTCCATGCATGCGGAACGACCCCAGGTAAAGCTTGAGGCTCTTGCTTTCAACACAGAGCTTGTCCGGCTGGTAATCAATCACGATCTTTGCGAAATCGGGCTGGCCGGTCATAGGACAGAGGCAGGTGAACTCGGGACATTCGATGTGCAAAGTCCCCACGACACCAGCCGGATTCATGTCTGTCTGGGCAAACGGGCTGGGAAAGGCCTCCAGCAGCGCGGCCTCTGGCTGGTCGTAACGGTACGCGGTTGCTCCCGCCCCCAGCGATTTCAGATTTTCTTGCAATGTCATCGAATCTCCCCCTTGTGATCACTCCGGAAATCTGCGATACCATAGCAATGAAGCGCTTGGCAACCATTTTCTGCAAAAAGAGCGGTGGCGGAATGTGTCCGCAGTCGACAACCTGATTGAATGGTACCAGCCACAAGTCGGCAACGAAATCAATTGCGGCCCCTGGTTGGAGATTGACCAGCGGCGCATCGATGCCTTTGCTGCGGCCACCGGCGACCTGCAGTGGATCTACACCGACCCGGCTATGGGTATTCACTAACACCTCCCGCACGTTTGGTTGGCTCATCCAGTTTCATGTCCGAAAACAGCCAGTATTATCTCCCCATCGTGCTCTAAAGAAATACAGAAAGGGGAGAAGAGCTGTCGGGCATAATCCCATTTCCATCCTGATTCCGTGTCACAGGGTCGTGGGCGTTGACAAAAGTCTGACCGGCTATGCGGGGGGACTGGACAAGAAAGAGGCTCTGCTGCGGCTTGAGGGGATAACGATTGGGTCAGATCCCGCTCCGTGGGGCAAAGAGGCGATGGAGTCGGGATTTCCCAACTTGAGTTATTGCCTCAGCATTAGGGCTGGATTTAAACATAATCAAACAATCACGTCCTGAACACTCCATCGCTGTCCCGGGGCAATCGGGGAGTTGTGGACTGTATTGGTAAGGCTGTGAGCTAACCGGCACGCAACTTTTTGGCGCGTCCGGTTGAGCGAGTTGTTGGACGCGACACAGTCTCAACGAGTCGGCCACTGACGTATTTATGCAGGACGCTGGCAATGAGAGTCTGGTAGGGTATTCCCTCTTCGAGTGCCCGTTCCTGGATATCCATTAAATCTGGCGTAGAAAGCCTGATATTTACACGACGATCCTTGATGAAGGTTTCCCGAGCTGATGCACGATACTTCTCTAGTTCTGATTTGGAAGAGATAATCGACATCATCTTTCCTTTTTCGTAAGCATCAAGTATTTCCTGCTCGTATGTGTCTAGTTTATTTTTCATTTATTCCTCCTGCTTTAGATAATCTCTCGTAGCCTTTCGACTTGGGATTACTGTTTTGAGAAAGTAGCAATCTGTATCTTCCACAAAAGGGACCAGATATACATAACCTTCGAATACGACGACAAATACAAATTGATTTGGATATTTCTCAGGATTTGGGTGTCTGAAGGTATCCAAGAGGCCGTTATCCTCAATGGCTAGAACAATCTGCTCAAATGAGATTAATCGCTCAGCTTTAAGTTCTGCATTTTTCTGATGGTTCCAGCGGAACTGTTTCATGATTCAAAAATACCGCAAGGTGTGCCTTTTGTCATCATATAATTCGGGAATTTTTAACACCAATATACGCCAGAGTTAATATTCCATATGCCGCAAGTTGCAGAGTAGAGCAGTGGGTGAGGGTTTATCACAAAAGAAAAGCGCTGTCTATGGCAGCGCTTTTAGAATTTCATATGTCAGAGGGACATCAGCCTTTTTCCAGCTTGACCGCCACGCTCCCGCTGGCATCCTTTTGCAGCAGGTTGACCTGCGCCTCTCGGAAATGAGTCGGCACGAAAACGGAACCAGGCTGTTGGGCATCGCACAGCCTGGCTGCCAGGATGATACTGCCCAGTGGCGAAGAGAGCTTGACGTTGTCACCGCCGGCGATTCCCGCTTTGGCGGCGTCGGCGGAGCAGATATCGGCATAGCAGGCGCCGGCCGCCAGCAGGTTATTCTCCGACCAGGTGGACATGCTGCCGTTGTGGTGCAGGATCGGTCCGACCGTCAGGCTGAATGGGTAGGAACTGTCGGCTGCCGGAATGGCCGCTGGTGTCGCAGCGGCAAAGGCGGCCGGTTTATCGCTGAAGGCGACGCGGTTTTTGACCCGGCCCATGCGGCAGCCGTCGTGATCACAGGCTTCACGGTACAGACCGGTCAGCGTCGTGATCTCGTGGTGCAGCTCTTCAGCGGACTGTATGGAGATGGCGGCCACCGGGGTCACCAGACTGTACAGCTTTGTCAGTATCTCAGCATCAGTGCGGGCAAGACCGGCAGGGGCTGTAGCGCGGCCAAAGCACCGCACTCGATTATCGACCGAGGTGAAAGAGCCGGCCTTCTCGGCGCCGGTGGCGGCCGGCAGAACAACCGTGGCCAGCCGGGCGGATTCGGTCAGGAACAGGTCCTGAACCACCAGCAGTTCCAACTTCTGCAGGGCCTTCAACACACGCTTGCGATCGGGCATGAAGTGCAAGGGGTCGCTGCCCATGACATACAGGGCCTTGATCTCACCCTTCTCGATGCCTTCGACGATCTGGAACAGGTCCTTGCCAGGCGTAGCAGGGATCTCAGCGTTCCAGGCCGTACTGAATTGCGTACCCATATGCTCATGGGTGTGGTAGCCGGGCAGATATTCCGGGCAGACGCCCATGTCCAGCATGCCCTGAGTATTGTTCTTCTCGTCTAGCGGGTAGATACCGACTCCGGCCTCTCCCACGGCACCAGTCAGCAGCGCCAGATTGACGACCCCCTTGACCGCATTGGCCATGTCAGCCGACCTGATCACATCAGCCCCGTAGATCACCGCCGTGCGGCCGCCGTTGACGGCCAGGGCCGCCGCCCCGCGCA
>JBBQXT010000175.1:0-3640 GCA_038209415.1 Geobacterales bacterium | reverse complement strand
TTTGATTTTGATATGTATAAACTTCTGTTACTGCCGTGAATTCCAACTGCTGTAAGCGTCCGGTCCTGGTCAATGCGCCTGACTGTCCAGACGTCGCGTAATATCCGAGGCGGCCTCTTCGACCGACTTGTTGGTAACGTTAATCACCATCCATTCCGGATGACGTCGATAGAGCTGTTTGCAGTAGGCCAACTCTTCCTCAACCTGCTGATAGTCGGCATAGCTTCCGCGCAAACTCTGGCCCATGTTCAGCAACCGCGATGTGCGAATCTCAACCAGTCGCTTCGGATCAATGATCAATGCCACGATCTTGTGCTGATCAATCTGGAACAGCTCTTCAGGAGGCTCTATCCCTTTGACCAGCGGCACATTGGCCACCTTGTAGCCCTTGTGGGCCAGATACATGGAAAGCGGCGTTTTCGATGAGCGTGAAACCCCCACCAGAACCAGATCTGCTTTATGCAGATAGCGGGTTTCCTGTCCATCATCGTGCTTGACCGTGAAATTCACCGCCTCAACCCGCTTGTGATACTCGGTATCGATGCGGTGCAGCAGGCCCGGTTTCTCCTTTGATGTGGCCCCCAGGAAACGGGACAGGCTGTAGATCAGTCCGCTCAGCAGATCAACCGCGAACAATCCGTGTTCCTCCGCCACCCGCTCAACGGTTTCGGCCAGGTGTGGGTCAACCAGGGTGTAGGTGACCATCCCCGGTTCATTAACCGCAACGGTCATGGCCTTCAGAATATCAGCCTGGTTGTGGATCTGACACAGGCGCTGAATCCGCACGTCTTCGTCATAAAACTGAGATAGGGCCGCCCGGATCACCCGCTCGGCGGTTTCTCCGGTCGAATCCGATATGACGTAAATTACCTTGTTCACAACCTGATACCACCTGTGTATTTAACTTAAACAATTCTTAAATGCTTTTCTAATGAGAATATGGTTCCAGTGGCGGCAATTTGTCAAGTTTTTTTATTGCCAGTGTTGTACCGTTCTGCTAACGTGCCGATCTTCTGAAATAATATCTAGGTGGTCCTATGAACGATACATGGGTGGAAATATCCTGCACTGTCCCGGCAGAACTTGCCGATATTGTCGCGGAGTACCTGACAGATCTCTCCGGCAACGGTGTCTGCGTCGAGAATCTGAACCTCGATGCCTTTTCACACAGCGAAATACCCGATTCCGTCACAGCAACCATCAAATCCTATTTCCCGGCGACGGAAAATAACGCCGGGCGCCTGGCCGAGATCTCGACCTTTCTGGAGGGTCTCTCACGGCGCAATCCTGGGCATGCGATCCCGGCACCCCAGCTATCCTCGGTTTCCACCGAGGACTGGAGCAACAGCTGGAAAGCGAACTTCAAGCCGCTCAGGGTCGGCCGCCGCCTGTTGATCGTCCCGTCCTGGGAGAAGGTTCAGCCCTGCCCGGACGACCTTGTACTGCACCTGGATCCCGGCATGGCCTTTGGAACCGGAGGCCACGAGACCACCCGGCTCTGCCTGGAACTCTTGGAACAGATCATGGACAACATGCCGACCCTGCTGACACCATCGGTACTGGACCTGGGGACCGGTTCCGGCATCCTGGCCATGGCTGCCGTCCAGCTGGGCGCCGGACGGGTCTGCGCCGTGGACATCGATCCGGATGCGGTGGAGGTTGCCCGGGAGAATCTGGCGATCAACGGGCTGCTGGAACAGGTGGAGTGCAGCACGACCCCGCTGGAGTCGCTGAGCGGCAGCTTCGATGTCATCCTGGCCAATATCCTGGCCGAGGAACTGGTCCGCCTGGCCCCTGCCCTTGCCGAGCGGCTGGCTCCCGGCGGCAGTCTCGTACTTTCGGGAATCCTGGGCGAAAAGGAGCGGCTGGTCCGCAGCGGATTCGCGCCCCAGCCGCTGGAATATCTGGCGACGCTTTCTGCGGGCGAATGGGTGGCGATCCACTACCGCAAAGAACGCTAGCGGATGAGCAGTCGGCGCTTCATGATAGATTCCCGCAGCATCGGCAACGGTTCCGCGGTCCTGGGTGGCGAACTGTTCAGGCACATCGTGCGGGTGCTGCGGCTCTCCGTGGGGGACAACCTGACCCTGGTGGATGAACAGGGCCGCGAACATGCCGGGGTGATCGAGCACGTCGCCAGGGAGCTGGTGACCGTAACGATCAGACAGTCCATCCACCTGACGGAACAGGAGGGCGGCAGGCTGCGGGTCACGGTCTGTCAGGCGCTCCCCAAGGGCGAGAAGATCGACCTGATCCTGCAAAAAGGCACCGAACTGGGGGCCCATGTCTTCTGGCTGTTTGGCGGTCAGCGCTCGATTGCCCGTGTCCGCGCGGACCAGTTGGCCGGAAAGCTGGAACGCTGGGGCAGGATTGTCGCCGAGGCCGCCCGCCAGTGCGGCCGCCGGACAGTTCCCGCTGTGCGCTGGTTTCCCACGGCAGCCGCGGTGGCCACTGCCGCCACCCATGATCTGCGCCTGATCCTCCGGGAGGATGAGCGCACAAACCGGCTGAAGGACGCCCTGGCCGGGACCTCCGTGGCACAATCCATAATTGTTGCCATCGGCCCGGAAGGTGGTTTTGACCCATCGGAGACAGCTCAATTTGCAAGGAACGGATTTCAAAGCGTCACACTTGGATCAAGAATTTTGCGTACCGAGACGGCATCTATTGCCATTATGGCAATTTTGCAGTATATAGGTGACGATATCTGAATAATAAGGAGCCGCTGATGAAATGTCCCAAGTGCGGATACAACAGTTTCGAGATTCATGATACCTGTAAAAAATGCGCCAACGACCTGACCGGTTACAAGGAAACCCATGGCTTGAAGTCCATCGTGCTTCCGCGGGAGGCACGCGCCAGCATGGCCGAAAAGCTGATGGCGAACATGGCTCAGGATGATCATGCGGTAGTGGCCGATGTTCCGGCTGACATGTTTTCATTTGATATCCCCGAGGACGTGGCGGCAGCAAACGGTTACGCCGCGCCAAAAGACGACCCCTTCAGCTTTGACGACCTGCCCGCATCCCCGACCACGGGCAACGGAGAATTCGCCTTCGGCACTGAGCAGAAGTCAGCCCAGGCCAAGGCCGAGGAGGACGCTTTTGCCGACCTGCTCGAACCAACCACCCAGCCGCAACAGCCCGCTGCGGCTGCCGAAGCCGGCACCCAGGAGGCATCAGACCTGAATAGTTTCTCTTGGGACGACACACCGGATGCTGCCCCCGGTGATACGGCCAAGCCGGATGATGATTTCAACAACCTGTTTGGCGACACTGACGAAGACGCAAAGAAATAAGATAACCGCCAATACAGCCCATTAACCCTGATAAACAGGTTAACTTACTAATAAGCCCGTTCCCCTTGAACCTTTTCAGGATGGACGGGCTTTGGCTTTTGAACCATGGAGAACGGCCGTGTCCCAGCGCATCAGCATCCTTCCCGAAATAATCACCAACAAGATTGCCGCCGGTGAGGTTGTCGAGCGCCCGGCCTCGGTCATCAAGGAGTTGATCGAGAACGCCCTTGATGCCGGCGCTACAGACATTTCCGTGGAAATAACGGCGGGCGGCAGGCGTCTGATCCGCATCATCGACAACGGTCACGGCATGTCGCGGGAAGACGCCCTGCTGTCGCTGGA
>JBBQXT010000174.1:0-3649 GCA_038209415.1 Geobacterales bacterium | reverse complement strand
AAATGAAGATTTTACCCGCAGACTGATCCTGCGGGAAACCGGCTTCAGTCTTTCGGAAACAGATAGCGAAAAGACAATCCAGGAGATCTATGCCCGGTTGACAGCCGACCGGCAGCGGAACAGACTTCTCCTGGATGATATTCGACAGGCTCTTGCCGATGGGCGATCACCGATCCTTTTGACTGAGAGAAAAGATCACCTGGAACTTCTCGCCGGCGAACTGGCCGACACGGTGAAACATCTCATAGTACTCCAGGGAGGCATGGGAGTGAAACAAAGGCGCAAAGTGATGGAGCATCTGGCATCAATTCCCGATGACGAGGAACGGCTGATTCTTGCCACCGGCCGCTATATCGGGGAAGGTTTCGATGATGCCCGGCTGGACACCCTCTTTCTGGCTCTGCCGTTTTCATGGAAGGGAATGCTGGTGCAGTACGCGGGCAGACTACATCGACTCCATCCCGGCAAGGAGGAGGTGCAGGTTTATGACTATGTGGACAGTTCAGTGCCGATGCTGGCGAAGATGCATGAAAAGCGGATGAAGGGGTTCAAGGCAATGGGATATATGCAGAGTGAACCGTAGACCACCTGATACGCTACAAAACTTGTAACCTACTAATATCGCAGGGTATTACTACAAGAGCAACTTGTAATTCAAAAGACGCTGAAAATAAATGGCCGATTTCATTAAAGAAATCGGCCATGCTTTGTTTGGCTCCCCTTCGCGGACTCGAACCACGGACAAGGTGATTAACAGTCACCTGCTCTACCAACTGAGCTAAAGGGGAATAGGAAGTGATTTATTTAGCAAATAAGATGGATTGAGTCAAGTCTAAAATAACCATTCTCACTGTTGTCTGATTTTTACGACGATGCGGATGCAGTGTGAACAACGTACGAAACAAAACAAATGTGCTATAAAGAGACATCAATCTGTTCAAATTTGCTTGCCGACGGGCTTGTCCGACGCATTTTTCATCTGGAAGAACTGTATGCGAATTGCCATCATATCTCCCTATTCCATCGGCGCCATGCGGGGTAACATCACCACCGTCAGGCGCATCGCCCGTGCGTTGGATGAAGCAGGGGCCGAGAACATCGTTCTTCCGATGGACGTGTTTCACGCAGAAGAGATGGAGCGCCATCTGCGCGCCTTTTCCCCCGATATCATCCATGCGTTTCACGCCTACTACTGCGGGGAGACGGCCTGCACGCTGGCAGAACGCCTGGGGATCCCCTGTGTTATTACTATAACCGGCAGCGATATCAACGAGCCGCTGTTACGGGGCCACGCCAGTACCGTTCATGCCCTGGCACGGGCGGCAGCTGTCGTTTGTTTCGACGATGCGGAGGCAGCCCGGGTGGCTCGGGATTTTCCTGCTACGGAGGGCCGTCTGACTGTTATTCCCCAGGGGGTAACACCTTTGGCTGTTGTCGCAGGCCCTGATATCCCTGATGATGCGTTTGTCCTGTTGCTGCCCGCCGCTCTCAGACCGGTAAAGAACGTCGAATTCCCGTTGCGGGTGCTTGCCCCGCTGACGCCGGTGATCGACAAGCTGCTGCTGGTCATCGCGGGTGGAGTCATCAACCAGGATTATGCCGGCGTTATCCGGAAGATGCTTTGCGGAGCTCCCTTTGCCAGATGGCTCGATGAGGTGCCCTGCGAACGGATGGGGGCTCTTTATGCACGTGCGGATCTGGTACTCAACTGTTCCCGTTTCGAGGGTATGCCCAACAGTCTGCTGGAAGCCATGGCACTGGCGCGGCCGGTGCTGGCGGCGGATATCCCCGGAAACCGTTCGCTGGTGCACGACAACCGGACCGGTTGGTTATACCGGGATGAGGCTGATTTCAAGGCGCTGGTTGTCAGGCTGGCCGGGGATCATACGCTGCGTGAACAGGTCGGGGGGCGTGCCAGGGAATATGTTTTGACGAACTTTCCGCCGGGGATCGAAGCGGAACGGTATCTCAAACTTTATGAAACGCTGCGTCGTGATTCCAGCTGAAAGATAAAAAAACTTTCTATCGTCTGAAAAATGATCTACTTTGTTGTAGACAATGGCTGAATTGAGCTATATATAGGTAAATCTCATTTTTAGGAGGGTTTATGACCAAGGTAGAACTCGTAGCAAAGATTGCAGAAGAGGCCGGATTGACAAAAGTTCAGGCAGAGAAGGCACTGAACGGTTTCATCGCAGCAACCACGGCCGCCATCAAGAGCGGCGACAAGGTCACTCTGGTGGGCTTCGGAACGTTTAGCGCGGTGTCTCGTGCAGCCCGTACCGGCAGGAATCCCCAGACCGGCAAGGCGATCAAAATTGCCGCCAAGACGAACGGCAAGTTCACCCCCGGCAAAGCACTGAAGGACCTGACTGCCAAACCGGTAAAAGCAGTACCGAAGGCTAAGGCACCTGCCAAAAAGAAATAAGTTCGTAACTCGTCGCAGTTTTTATGCGAAAAAAAGACCCGCCTCCAATCTATTGGATGCGGGTCTTTTCTATTTTTGATTGCTTTCTTGCCCGACCTTCCTGGTCTAGGGCAATTCCGTCGTTCCCATCAGGTAGCGGTCGCACTCCCGTGCCGCGCCACGTCCCTCGTTGAAGGCCCAGACAACCAGGCTCTGGCCGCGCCGGCAGTCGCCGGCGGCAAAGACGCCTGGGATACTAGTGGCATAACGCTCATACTCGGCCTTTACGTTGCTGCGCGGGTCGCGCTCTACTCCCAGCGCCTCGATCAACGGTTGTTCCGGTCCCAGGAAGCCCATGGCCAGCAGTGCCAACTGCGCAGGACGTACCAGCTCCGTGCCGGGGACCGGCTGCGGGAGGTACTGGCCCTTGTCGTTCTTACCCCAGGCGACCTGGACGGTATGAACTGCCGAGACATTTCCGTTATTATCACCCTCGAACCGTGTGGCGGTTGTCAGGTAGACGCGTGGGTCGGCACCGTATCTGGCAGCAGCCTCTTCCTGACCGTAGTCGATCTTATGGGTCTTGGGCCATTCCGGCCAGGGGTTGTCCGCGGCGCGCTCGTCAGGTGAGCGGGGCATGATCTCCAACTGGGTCACCGAGCTGCAGTCGTGGCGCAGGGAGGTGCCGACACAGTCGGTGCCGGTATCGCCACCGCCGATGATGACCACATCCTTGTCATGGGCGGAGGTGTAATCGCCACTTCCGCTCATGACCGACTTGGTGTTGGCGGTCAGGAAATCCATAGCAAAGTGGATACCCTTCAGATGGCGGCCTTCGACAGGCAGGTCCCGTGGTACGGTCGCCCCGGTGGCCAACACGATGGCATTGAAGTCTGCCCGCAGCTTATCAACCGGTAATGCGTCGGATCCGACTTCGGAGTTGCAGGCGAAGGTGATACCCTCGGCCTCCATCAGCCTGATGCGGCGCAGTAAAACCTGGCGCTTGTCCAGTTTCATGTTGGGGATACCGTACATCAGAAGTCCCCCCGGCAGGTCGGCCCGCTCGAAGACAGTCACGGTATGGCCGGCCTTGTTGAGCTGGGCGGCCGCAGAGAGTCCGGCCGGGCCTGAGCCAATCACCGCAACCTTCCTGCCGGTGCGGGTCGCGGGCGGGTTCGGAACAATCCAGCCCTCCGCAAAACCGCGCTCGACGATGCTGACTTCGATATTCTTGATCGTGAC
>JBBQXT010000173.1:0-3780 GCA_038209415.1 Geobacterales bacterium | reverse complement strand
AGGCGCGGCACCTGGCAGGGGTGCCGCGTGGAGGGGAGTTTAGCTAGGCCGCAATGATGTAGCGGTTTTTACCCGCTTTTTTTGCCTGAAGCAGGGCCTGATGCACCCGGGAGATGGACTCATGGACCGTCTGGGCCGGTCTGTGTTCGCAGACGCCGATGCTGACCGTGATGCGGATGCCAGGCTTATTGGCCTTGAACTCTGTCATGCACATGGACTCAACAACCTTGTTGGCCACCGGCAGCGAGTTTTCGGTATTCGTTTCCGGCAGCAGGATCAAAAACTCATCTCCTCCCCAGCGGGAGCAAATGTCTTCATTGCGCACGCAACTCCTCAGAACGCGCGCGATTTCCACCAGCACATCATCGCCGGCATTGTAGCCGTGCAGGTCATTGACCTTCTTGTAGTCATCAACATTGACCAGCAGGATGGTAAACGGTCGAGTATGGCGCTGTGAGCGGGTAGCCTCCCGATCAATTTTCTCCATGATATCCCGGCGGTTGGCCAGACCGGTCATGCCGTCGATCCTGCTGGCAAGATCCAACGATCGGACCATGTTTACCAGCTCGGTCTTGAGCTGATCGTTCTCGGCACTGAGTTTGTTCACCTGCTGCCGCATCATGCTGTAACATTCGCTGAGATGGGTGAACTCTGCCAGGAGGATGTTGTCCGCATGGTGTATATCCGTGATGACCTTCTCGAACCTTTCCACGTCACTGTTGGCCATGCATTCCTGTGTTTCAACGGTTTTTTTCATGCCCTCTCCCCGGTGTTGCCCTCAGATTGAATTTCAATGCATGCTGAAACTGGCTATGCTGCCGAAACGCGCGCTCTAACAGCCCGTCCACACCCATCTGTGTCGGGTAGCGGTCATTCCTCCCGTAATCATTTAGTGCCTCGGCATATTAGCACAGTATGCCGGTATGTTGTCAAAGGCTAATGGCTGTACCCGCAGTAAAAAGTGCTTTTTTGGAATAGCCGACAATGGTATAGTAGCCGCCCGCAATCAATACACAAGCCTACGTGCTGTGCACAAGGAGTCCATGATGTCTGCAATCCGTGTCCGTTTCGCCCCCAGCCCCACCGGCTACCTGCATGTCGGCGGCGCCCGCACCGCCCTGTTCAACTGGCTCCTGGCCCGCAGGCTGGGCGGTACCTTCATCCTGCGCATCGAGGATACGGATGTGGAACGCTCCACCAAGGAGTCGGTGGAGGCCATCCTGCAGGGCATGGAGTGGCTCGGCCTGGATTGGGACGAGGGGCCCTTCTATCAATCGGACAGTTTTGCCCTCTACAAGGAATATGTTCAAAAGATGCTCGATGCAGGCACGGCCTACCGCTGTTACTGCTCCGCCGAGGAACTGGGCAGAAAGCGCGACCTGGCCATGCAAGAGGGGCGCAAACCCAAGTACGACGGCACCTGCCGCGAACGGAGCGATCTGCCGTGCGCCCCTTTTGTAGTCCGTTTCCGTGCCCCCCAGGGTGGCGAGGTGGCCTTCGACGATCTGATCAAGGGCCGCATAGCCTTTCCTGCCGAAGAACTGGACGACCTGATCATCCAGCGAACGGACGGAACCCCCACCTATAATTTCTGCGTGGTGATCGACGACGCCAGCATGCGCATCAGCCACGTCATCCGCGGCGATGACCACGTCAACAACACCCCGCGTCAGATCCAGCTCTATCAGGCGCTCGGCTTCCCGGTGCCGCAGTTCGCCCATGTGCCGATGATCCTGGGCAGCGACAAGGCGCGGCTTTCCAAGCGTCACGGCGCCACCAGCGTGATCTCCTACCGTGACATGGGCTACCTGCCCGAGGCGCTGATCAACTACCTGGTACGACTGGGGTGGAGCCACGGCGACGACGAGATCTTTTCCCGCGACGAGATGGTGCAGATGTTTGACATCGGAGACGTCGGCCGCTCTGCGAGCGTGTTCAATCCCGACAAGCTGAACTGGCTGAATGCCCACTACATCAAAACCGGCGATCCGGAGCGCCTGGCCGACCTGCTGCTGCCGCACCTTTCCAGTCGGGGCGTCAGCACCCTCAACGGCCCGGACCTGCTGGCGGTGGTCAGGACGCTGCAGGAACGGGCACAGACCCTGGAAGAAATGGCCGAGCGGGCCCTGTTTTACTATCAGGCGCCGCAATCCTACGACGAGGCTGCCCTTGCGAAATTCGACAAGGCCCATCTGTCTGCGGTATTTGCAGCGGTGGCAGCCAAGCTGACCGCTGGCGGTGTATCCTCGGCCGCGGAGCTGGATGCCCGGTTCAAGGAGGTCTGCAGCGACAACAACTGGAAGATGCCCCAGGTCGGTCAGCCGACCCGTATCGCCCTTTCGGGCGGTCCCCAGGCCCCCGGCATCGGTGAAATTATCGAGACATTGGGGATTGAGGAGGCCGTGCGGCGGATAAACGCGGCGCGCGCGGCGCTTGCTGCGTAGCATGTGAAAGAAAATTATCCCCTGGAAAGCCCGGCCCTGTCCGGGCTTTTTTATGACGGGAAGGTTCTGGACAGTGCCGCGCTCTAGGTTTATTATTATAAGATGAATATCGAAGCATCCCCCTTTCTTCTGAAAACCGATTACAAGCCCCGCGGTGACCAGCCACTGGCAATTGCCGAACTGACCGAGGGCATCGAACGCGGTGACCGGCACCAGACCCTGCTGGGTGTGACCGGCAGCGGCAAGACCTTTACCGTGGCCAACGTCATTGCCCGTACCGGCCGACCGGCACTGGTGCTGGCCCCCAACAAGACCTTGGCTGCCCAGCTGTACGGAGAGTTCAGGGACCTTTTTCCTGACAACGCCGTGGAATACTTTGTATCCTATTACGACTATTTCCAGCCCGAGGCCTACCTCCCCACCACGGACACCTTCATCGAGAAGGATTCCTCCATCAATGACGAAATCGACAAGATGCGCCACTCGGCCACCCGCTCGCTCCTGACCCGCCGCGACGTGATCATCGTGGCCTCGGTTTCGTGTATCTACGGTATTGGCTCGCCGGAGGCGTACCAGGCACTGCATATCTTCTTCCGCCAGGGAGAGGAGTACGGCCGCGACACCCTGCTGAAAAAACTGGTCGAGATCCAGTATGAGCGCAACGATACGGATTTCCACCGCGGTACATTCCGGGTGCGAGGCGACGTGGTGGAGGTCTTTCCGGCCTACGACAACGACAAGGCGCTGCGGGTCGAGTTCTTCGGCGACCAGGTGGAGGCGATCTGCGAGATCGATCCGCTGCGTGGAATTGTGCTCAACAGGTTGGCGAAATGCGCCATTTACCCGGCCTCACATTACGTCTCGACCCGTGAAACCCTCGAAAAAGCGGTGGAGCAGATCCGCGTTGATCTGGGAGAGCGTATCCGCTGGTTCCGCGGGCAGAACATGCTGCTGGAGGCCCAGCGCATCGAACAGCGCACCTTCTTTGACATCGAGATGATGGAAGAGATGGGCTTCTGCCAAGGGATCGAGAACTATTCGCGCTACTTTGACGGCCGGCAGGCCGGCGAAGCGGGCTACACACTGATCGACTACTTTCCGGACGATTTCGTACTGTTTGTGGACGAGTCTCACATCACCATTCCCCAGATCGGCGGCATGTACCGCGGCGACCGTTCGCGCAAGGAAACCCTTGTCCAGTATGGCTTCCGCCTGCCGGCGGCCCTGGACAACCGGCCGCTCAACTTCCAGGAGTTCGAATCCCGCATACACCAGGCGGTCTATGTGTCGGCAACGCCGGCTGATTTTGAGCTGGAGCGAAGCGGCGGCGTCTTCG
>JBBQXT010000172.1:0-3844 GCA_038209415.1 Geobacterales bacterium | reverse complement strand
GCCATGGCCTTTGAGAACGAGTTCCACGGCACGTCCCGAATGCGCTATTTCCTATCCAACTATGAGAACGGCGGCGGCGGCAATCCGCTGGCAGTTGACACGGCTGCAACAATTACTACGCCAGCAGTACCAGTTGTTTTTAATAATGATGGTACAGTTAAAACACCGGGTACAGCTGCAGTACTTGGTACATACAATCATTACGTTGTCCCGCCGGGAGCCAACAAAACCGAAAATCTGAAAACGAACAACTACTTCGAGTCGCGCACCCGCATCTTTTACACTGCCAAGGCCAGCGATGACCTGAAACTGGTGACCGGCTTCGAGATCGACTCCGTCTTCGGCGACAGGGCGCAGAGTGGGACATATTCTTCTGTTGGTGGTACCGGCCGTAACCAGGGCGGCGCGTTGGAGTCTGATACCGTCAATCTCGAAACCAAATGGGTCTACCTTGATTTCAAGATCCCTTCAACACCGATTAATATCAAAGCCGGTATTCAGCCGATAAAAGACCAGCTCAAGGGCATCTTCATTGACGCTGACATCGCCGGCATCCTGTCCATCACCAAGGTCGGCCCCGCCACCATCAATGCCGGATACTTCCGTGGTTATGATCAGTCCTACTTTTCTACTTCAGCCGCTACAACCCGCCCCCGCGGCATGGATAACCTCAATCTTGGTCTTTTGGAAACCAAATTGGGCGTTACCAAAGACATGAACCTTGCCGCAGTGTACTACCTGTATGATGATTCACGCGGAATACTTGGTAACGATTTGCAGATTCACGTACTTGGCCTGGCTGCTGATGCCAAGGTCGGGCCCGTTTCTCTGAGCGGCTTTGCAGCCTATCAGGGTGGTGTTGTAAAACAATCATCTCCTGGTCATAGTACATACCTGAACGCCTTTGCCGCCAACCTGGCCGCCAAGCTAGCTGTCGGTCCGGGTACCTTCAAGACCGCCGCGCTCTTTACATCCGGTAACAGTACTGATGACCAGACGAATGGCCACCTGAAAGGCTGGGTAGGTACCGGTCAGAGCCAGAACAACTCCTTCGCAGGATTTGCAAGCGCAGGCACCAGCACCTACAACGAGTCCGGCATGATGCTGCTTAACCGCAACGCCGCCGCCGGCACCGGTACCACCGACGTCGCCATCGTGTACAACACCGGTAACGGCACCAGACCAGATAACATGCAGGGCCTCTACCTGCTCACCATGGGTTTTGACGCCATGATCACCCCCAAATTCTACGCTAATACCAACGTAGGCGCTGCCTGGACCGCCAAGTCCAACGGGCTCAAGCCGTTTGACAAGGCCACTAATGCAAAGAACGCCAGCAACTACATGGGTACCGAGATCAACCTCGAGGCCGGCTATAAGATGTACGACAACCTGACCGCCAGCCTGCAGGCTGCTTATGTGTTTCTGGGCGGTTACTACGAGGGTTCTTCCTCCGTTGGCACTACTTTGGCTTCCAAAGACCCGGAGAACCCCTACACCGTTCGTACCAGCCTGATCTTCAACTTCTAGTCCGATCCATCCCGGCATGGTGCTCCCGCACCATGCCGGAAACCAGATACATCTACTTACATTCAGGAGGAATCATATGAAAAAAATTGCTGTAATGCTGATTATCGCTGTATCGATGGCTGCCCTGCCGGCCTTTGCCGCTGAAATGACCAAGGATCAGAAAGACCAGTGTTTGCTGGCCTCTAAAAACTGTGGCATGGAAGCACAGACAATCCAGAAGAAGATCAAGAAGCTCCAGGGTGAAGTCAAGAAGGGCACCAAGGTCTACAACGCCGCCGAAATCAAGAAGCTTAATGATAAACTGAAGGAAGCCGAAACCCTTCTGGACGAAATGCTTAATAATCCGTAATTTTTCATGCCGATGTAATTTCATGCTGACTGTTCTCATACCCCCGTCTTCTTCGAAGACGGGGTGTTTTTTTGAACAGTTACCCAAGAACATAGCCTAGACTTTGCCCTTTTATTTTGACCTGCTGCTGAGATTGTGCAATAATTTGCCGGCTTAAACCCCCTACCTCCGGAGGAGTCATGAAAAGACTAATCGCACTGCTCATACTGCTTGTCGCCTGCATTACTTCCGTGCCTGTCTGTGCAGCCCAGATACGAGTGTACGTGGCGGACATGAACGCCATCGGTGTACAGAACAAGGACGAAATGAAGGCCATGCTACAGACGCTGCTTGCGTCGCGTCTGAACGGCGCCAACCTCATGGCCGTGGGGAGCGCAGCCGAGGCTGACGTGCTGGTGACGGGAACCTATGTCACCATCGGCAAGATATTCAGTGTGGATGCCCTGGCTAAATCAGCAGCCGGCACAACCCTGACCCGCGCCTTCGTGCAGGGAGAGAGCCAGGACGAGCTGATCCCGGCCGTTGGAAAACTGGCTGACAAGCTTTCGGCCGACCTGACCAGGATCTATGCCGGAGCCAAGCCGGAGGCCGGCACGGCGGTCATGGCTGCTCCTGCTGTATTCGTACCGCTTGCATCCGCCAAATCAAATATTATTAAAAACGAGCAACAACTACACAAAGCGCCTGCATCAGAATTCATCAAACCACGCGACTATGAGCAGGGCGGCACAGGCGGCTGGCTGAGCAAGCGCCTGAACGGTGCGGCCAACCTGCTGGCGGTCGGCAAGACCTTGTCGGACGGCAGTCGCCAAATTTTCCTGGCTGAAGATCGCCGACTGGTTTACTACCGGCAGTCTGTCGACATGAAGCTGGTAGCTGAGGCGGAACTGGGCAATTCCGAGAAGATCCTGGCCCTGGATACCGTGGAAAATGGCGATGGCAGTCTTGACATTTATCTGACCATCCTGCGTTCTGAAGAGCTATCCTCGCAGGTCTGGCAGGTCAAGGGCGATAAGCTGGAATTGACGGCACATAATCTGCCGTATTTTTTCCGCAGTTTCAGCCTGGCCGGCGGCCCCAAAAAACTTTATGCCCAGGCCATGGGTCGTGAAGACGATTTCTTCGGCAGTGTGTCCGAAGCGGTTCGCACCGGCTCCGTCATCAACCTCAAGAATCCGATCAAAATGCCCAGATATGGCAACATCTACAGTTTTAACCAGTTCCGTGACAGTGACGGGAAAACTCAAACCATAGCAATCAATCCTGACGGTTATCTGGTGGTCTATGATCAGGAAATGAAAGAACTGTGGCGCAGCAATGACAAGTTTGGCGGATCGGAACTGTATTTCCAGAGGGATGACGACGACAATGTGCGAGTAACCGGCGACAAGCAACGTTGGGTCTTCATGAACCAGCGCATCCAGGTTTCATCCAAAGGTGAGATCCTGGTCGGCAAGAATGACGGTTTCTGGGTGCTGGGCAACGCCCGCTCCTACAAGAAGGGGGCCGTGTACTGCTTTACCTGGGATGGATCCAGTCTGTCCGAAAAATGGCGTACCAAGGACACCCAGAACTACATGCCGGACTACTATTACGACGAAGCGCACAATGAACTGCTGATTCTTCAGACCGTGCAGCGCCCCGGCGTAGCGACTCGCGGCGCATCATCACTGGCCATCAAGAAGGTGGAATGACCATTACAAAACCCGACATATCCCTGCCACGCGGAGTCAGCGATTTTCTTCCCGATACAGCTGCAAAAATCGGTTTTATCGAGGGGCGAATCCGGCGCGTATTCGAATTGTGGGGCTTCCGGCGTGTGATTGCCCCCAAGCTGGAGTATGAGGATGTCCTGTCGATCGGTATGGGAGAAGGGCTGCAAGGCAAAACCTACCGTTTCGATGACCGCCAGAGCGGGCGATTGTTGGCCTTTCCGCCGGACATAACTCCGCAGATCGCCCGCAT
>JBBQXT010000171.1:0-3871 GCA_038209415.1 Geobacterales bacterium | reverse complement strand
AGGCTGTCTGCAAGTCCGATGGAAATCCATATCGCCAACGATGACTATGTACCAACAAAACTTGATGGTACAGCCCTGCCACACAGCTCTCACACATCCATAGGACAAACTGCATAGTTCACTTACGGTGTTTACCGAATCAAAATACGGACAATAACCGATTATACGGAGCGATTTAATCAAGTACACTAAATTTCATCAATGAACCGCTGAGAACATGATGGTGAAACAGTATCCGGTTTCCCCAATCTGTTGACGAATTTATTATTTTCAGGCATTTTAACCATTTAAATTAAAGTTGTGGGGTGAATGTGTTTCGCAATGCCCTTACCGTTGATCTAGAAGATTGGTACCATGTCTGCGGCGTTGAGCGAGAGCAGCCGATTCCCCGAAACAGCTGGCGGGTATGCAGCGCAACAGAACGTATTCTGTCTTTGCTGGGTGAGTATGGGGCAAAGGCCACCTTTTTTGTTCTGGGTAGTGTTGCAGAGGCAGAACCTGATCTGGTAAAGATGATTGCCGCTGGCGGGCATGAGATTGCCTCGCATGGCTGGTCACACACACTGATCAATCAGCTGTCACCGGACCAGTTCCGCGATGAACTGGCACGGACCGAAGAGATTATTTATGCGCAGTGCGGTTGTCTGCCGATAGGTTTCCGGGCGCCGCAGTGGTCGGTGTCTGACCGGACCCCTTGGGTTCATGAAATGCTTGCCGAGCGCGGTTACCGGTACGATTCCAGTTTAAGCCCGCTGCCTTTCATCGGTGACCGCCACGGTTCGCGTGTCCCTTTCCTGCTTGAATCTGTTAACAGGCGCTTGTGGGAACTCCCTCCCCTGGTAACACCGACCTGGTTTGGAAACCTGCCCACGGGTGGCGGTTGGGGCTTCAGGTTCTTCCCAACAGCGCTGGTTGAGCATGCGCTTGAGCGCCTGAATGCGGCCGGTCATCCCGGGGTATTGTACCTGCATCCCCGTGAAGTCGACCCTGACGGTCCGCGGCTGCGCCTTCCTCCTCTGAAACGGTTTGCCGCATACGGGACACGGAATGATGCCGTGCCGCGGCTGCGCAGGCTGCTGGAACGTTTTCGATTCACCACACTGAGAGATCTTGTTGCCAATGACTTACTGCATACTGATACCTGCGTTTAATGCAGAAAAGACCCTTGGCGCCGTTGCCCTGGAATGTCTTGAAGCGGGTGTTCCGGTTGTTGTCGTGGATGACGGATCTACCGACGGGACCGCCGGAGTAGCGGGGGCCTTAGCGGTTACCGTTTTGCGGCACGATCATAACAGTGGCAAGGGCAGGGCGCTTCGAACAGGATTTGCCTGGGCTCTTGAACAGGGGTTTGAAGCGGTGGTCACGCTGGATGCCGACGGTCAGCACGACGTTTCCGCCGTATCGCGTGTCTACGAATCGGCCCGGGATAGCGGGACGGACCTGCTGATTGCTTCGCGTCACACCCAGTTTGAAAAAATGGCCGAGCTGCGCGCTTCTTGGAACCGCTTCGGTGTCTGGTGCATGAGAAAACGGACCGGGTTCGAGATTACCGACAGCCAGTCCGGATTTCGCTATTATTCGGCGGTTCTGCTCAGATCGGTGACCCTGGTTGCCGATGGCTATGACCTGGAGATGGAAGTACTCATGAAGGCCTGGCGCAAAGGCCTCAGGATTGCATCGCTTCCGGTGGCCGCCCGGATTGCCGACGGCCGCGCCACCAGCCATTTCCGGCCGGTGCGTGACACCTGGAAAATCTGCAAGATTTTTTTACGTCACATGTAACAGGAGATAAAATGATTCAATCGTTAAAAGAATATACCAAGGAAAAGGTTCTGAAGTACCTGCTGTCCATGGCGACCAACTCCTCCGACGAAACACTGATCAAGATGACCCATCTCATGGAGCTGATTCCCAAGAAGGACTATTACAAGGAGCGTATCCGCTGGATCAGGGGACTGGTGCGCGACAAGCATCCCAGCATCGAGTTTCCCCGGCGCATCCTGCGCGACCTGCATCCCAACCAGCGGGACAAATGGATCAGCAATCTGGCTATCAACCATCTTCTGAACGGTACCAACAAGCGCAAGGAGTGGGCCGATGTCAACGGCTTTTATCCGCCTTCCACGGTAGTTATCAGCCCGACCATGAAGTGTGACTTGAACTGCTACGGATGCTACGCCGGCGACTACGGAAAATCGCTGGAGCTGTCGCTGGATGAACTGGATTCGGTCCTGATGCAGATGAAGGAGATGGGTATCTATTTTGCTGTCATCTCCGGTGGTGAACCGTTTTACATGCAGGGCATCTTTGACGTATTCAAGAAACACAGTGACATGGCCTTTCTGGTCTTTACCCATGGCGGTCTGATCGATGAACGGATGGTCGAGCGTCTGACAGAGGTGGGCAACGTGATGCCTTCCTTCTCTCTGGAAGGGTACGAGAAGGAGACTGACGAGCGCCGTGGCGCCGGGCATTTCAAAAAAGTCATGCGGGCCATGGACCTGCTGCGTGAGGGAGGGCTTTCCTTCTGCGGCTCGTTCACCCATTCCAGCAAAAATTCGGGCATCATCAATAATCCAGAGTACATCGACATGCTGCTTTCCAAGGGTGTCTTTGCCCTGTGGCTCTTTTCCTATGTCCCGGTCGGGAGAAAACCGGAAACAGGACTGATGCCCACACCACAGCAGCGAGATCATCTGCGTCGCAGCGTGGCGGACTTCCGTGACAGCAAACCGATGCTCTTTATCGATTTCTGGAATGATGGGCCGATCGTATCCGGATGCCTGGCCGGGGGCAGAAAATATTTCCATATCAATGCCAACGGAGACATCGAGCCGTGCGTGTTCTGCCATGTGGCGGTGGACAATATCCGTACAACAACCTTGCGGGATGCCCTGGCCTCTTCATTTTTCAGGAAAATAAGGGAAAAGCAGGGCGAGCACGACAACCTGCTGCGCCCCTGCATGTTGATTGACCATCCCGACGTTGGCCGGGAGATATTCGCCAGCGCAGGGGCCTATGCGACTCATGAAGGCGCCGAAGAGATCTTTACCGGGCTGGCTGACGAGATGGACAGCTATTCTGCAGCCTATGGCGAGATCGCGGATCAGGTCTGGGAAACTGAGTTTGCCGATCATCCGGTCAAACAGAAAAAAGCTACCCGCGGAAAATGAACGTTCTTCTGGTAAATCCCCAATCAACGGGAATATTCAGCACATTCGGCATTAATCTGCCGCCCATGGGGCTGCTGTATGTTGCCGCTGCACTGGAGCAGGCCGGCCATAGTGTTGCTGTGCGCGATCTTTCGCTACAGGGCGAGGAGCTTTCCGCCTTTGATCTGAAGAGTGCCGATGTCGTTGGCATCTCCAGTGACAGCACGCGAATCGAAAAGGCGATGGTCGTGGCCCGCAAGGCTGCCGCGGCCGGTCGGCCGGTTGTCATGGGCGGGCCGCATCCCCAGTTTCTGGCTGACGAGATCTGTGCCTGCGGGTCGGTTTCATACATTGTCAAAGGCGAGGGCGAACCGGTATTTCCCGCGTTACTCTCCGCACTGGAAAAAGGCGATGACCCTGCCTCGGTAAACGGTCTTATCTATCGTGCGCATGGCCGTATCATCGAGACGCCCGACGCTGCCAAGCCCGATGTCGAGCTGCTGCCCTGGCCGGCGCGGCATTTGGTTGACCTTCACCGGTACTCCGGGCGTGTGGACGAAGTCCCCATCACGCCGATCGTCACCAGTCGGGGGTGTCCGGGGGCTTGCCATTTCTGTTCGTCTTCCAGTTTTTTTGGTCGCGGCTGGCGCTATCGCAGTGCCGAATCGGTCCTGGCTGAACTGGATGAGGTCTATAACCGTTATGGATTCCGGGCGGTG
>JBBQXT010000170.1:0-3894 GCA_038209415.1 Geobacterales bacterium | reverse complement strand
TGTTTTGACAACGGCCCGACAATATCCTACTATCAACAATCATGGGCATGAATGTCATTTCTCGCAAAACAATCGATCAGTTTTCCAGGAAGCACGCCGATGCAAAAAGTTCGCTTATTGCCTGGTATCGCGAGACCATCCATGCCTCATGGGGCGGGCCTGCGGATATCAAGGCGAGGTATCCTTCGGCAAGCTTTCTTTCCAATAACATCGTCATTTTCAATATCAAGGACAACCGTTATCGTCTGGCGACACAGGTGGCATACAACACGAAAATCGTCATGATACGCTGGATTGGGACGCACGCGGAATACGACAAGCAGTCATTTTGAGGAGTAGAATCATGGATTTTACCAGAATTATTAAAACGGAAGACGAGTACGAAGCAGCTCTTGAAGAGATCGGTACACTGATCGGCAACGATCCGCCCGTCGGCACCCCCGAAGCCGACCGGTTGGAACTTCTGGCGCTCCTTGTCAAGGCGTATGAAGATGCATTTTACCCACTGGAATTTCCGACGGTAATTGAGGCGGTACGTTTTCGCATGGATCAGGAAGGGCTGAAACAGCAAGATCTTGCGGCTATAATCGGCAGCAAGGGGAGGGTGTCGGACATGTTGAACGGCAAACGCTCTGTCTCGTTTTCCATGGCAAAGGCCCTCCACAAAAGGCTGGGGATTCCAGCGGAGATATTTTTGCGGGATGAAACAAATATGATACGAAAGGCAGCCTGATTTGTGGTGATTGTTGTTTTTGGGGTTCTGGACGCCATGTAGCGGCTATTTCAGGAAATCCGGGGACCAAACACACTTCATGCCAACAAGAACCTTTCCATCTCCAAGTGTCCTCGCACACCGTTCAAGCACAAGATCTTCCAGTTCCAGCTTGCTTGGTTCCCTCACTCAAACTGTTTCTTGAACTCCTCCACCAGCTGGCGTAACCCCGCTACCTCTTCACGCAAACCAGCCACTTCCTCCACCAACTTTGCCATCCGCTCATCACCGGCTTGCACCCTGACCCGCGCCGCCTCGGGTGCCGCCCCCTGCTCTTCTACCGTCATATCCGGCATGCCGGAGAAAAGGTGGGCGTTTCTGGCTTCCTTGCGTCCCGGCTGGCGCGGCATACGCACCACCAGCGGATCCTTGCGCTCGATCAACTCTTTCAGCACCTCTTCCACATCAGCCAGCTCGGCATATGAGTGCATACGTTCGCAGCGGGTGCGCAGTTCGCCGACCGTCTGAGGCCCGCGCACCAACAATTCGCAGATGACGGCCAGTTCGGCCGGCACCAGTTGCAGGTTTTCGGCCAGCAGATGGCGATACTTGGCCACGCGGCTGCTCTCCCCCGACACAACCGTCAGCTGGTTAAAGCGCATCCGGTTCAGCGCCCGCACCACATCCTCTTCCACCAGGGCCATGACCGGGTCGCGGTTCGACTTCTGATTGCAGGCGTTGGTCAGGGCGTTCAGTGACAACGGGTAATATTCCGGCGTCGTCATTTCCTTTTCGATCAGGCAGCCCAGCACCCGGGCCTCGACATCGTTCAGGGTTACATTCATATCTGTTCTCCATAGCTCACAAAAAATAAACCATTAAACCTGAAAACGGCACTTCATCTCACGCAAAGGCGCAAAGACGCTAAGAATGTCAAATGCTCGTATGAACCCATCACCAAACAGGTGATGTGATTGTTTCAGGAAACTGTTAGATTTTCTTGGCGAACTCGCTTAGAAGCGCTACTTTTGGTTGCGACTTTGCGTGACCAACTGTTTTTTTGGTTAAAAAGATCAGTAGTGCGGCGGCGGCTCTTCCTCGTCAGCCGTCCTGTTAATGGAAGGTGCCATCGTCAGGAACTGTTCCTGTATCCGGGCTACCTCCCGCTCAAGCCGAACAATCGCCAATTCCTGACGGCAGACCGTTTCATTCAGCTCGCTGATGGTTTTTTCCTGATGCATACAGCGTACTTCAAGTTCTGTTATCCGCTCTTCCATGAGTTATTCTCCGTTCCTATTCTGTTTAACCGCCAGTTGCATCCTGTCCAGCGCCGATTGCAGCAACGGCCGCGGGCAGCCGAAGTTGAGCCGGACATAACCGGGCGCGCCGAAAGGTCCACCGTCGGACAGCCCGACCCCGGCCTGTTCGAAAAAAGCGGCCGGGTCATCGCTACCCAATCCGCGCGCATCGATCCAGGCCAGGTAGGTGGCCTCCACCGGCCAGGTCCGCAAGCTGGGCATGGCATCAATAGCGTGCAACACCAGGTCGCGGTTCTCCCGCAGATATCCCAGCAGCGCCTGCCGCCACCCCTCGCCGTCCCGGTAGGCGGCCAGCGCGGCGGTATAGCCCAACAGGTTGACGTGCGGCACGATGCCGGCCATGGCGTGGCGGAATAAGCGGCGCAGACCATCGTCCAAAATCACGGCAAAGGAGCAGCCCAGGCCGGGAATGTTCCAGGTTTTGCTGGGGGCGTGCAGGGTGATGGTCCGCCGGGCGGTTTCCGGCGAGAGCGTTGCAAAGGGAACGTGCCGCTTGTCCTCGTCCAGCACCAGGCCGGCGTGGATCTCGTCGGAACAGACAATCAGGTTATGGCGTTCAGCAAACTCGGCCAACTCCAGCTGTTCCTCCCGCGTCCAGACCCGACCTACCGGATTGTGCGGGCTGCAGAGCAAAAGCAGCCGGGTACGCGGTGTGATGGCCCGTTCCAGCGCGGCCAGATCCATCTGCCATTTCTCACCTTCGCAGACCAGCGGCACGCTGACCAGTTCCCGCCCGGACAATTTCGGTGCCGACAGGAAGGGCGGGTAGACCGGCGTAAAGGTCGCCACCCCGTCGCCCGCTTCACCCACCGCCCGGCAGGCCACGTTCAGCCCACAGACCAGACCCGGCAGCCAAACCAGCCACTCCTCCCTGATATGCCAGCCGTACTCCCGCTGCAGCATTGTTACAACCGTTTCAACCAGTTCCCTGGGCGGTGCGGTGTAGCCGAAGACACCATGTTCCACCCGCTCCTGCAGCGCCTTGATCACCGCCGGCGGCGAACGGAAATCCATATCCGCCACCCACATGGGCAGAATGTCGCGGCCGGCGTATTTGTCCCACTTCTCGCTGGCGGTGTTGCGACGATCAATGGGGGTATCAAAATCGAAGACGTGTTCTGGCGTCATGTCAGCCGATCCTGAGCGAGCGCATGGAGATCGACCCAAGCGGAAGCCCCTCGCCAAAGAAGGATACCGGCTCACCCGGCTGCTGCAGGGCCAGGATGTAGAGCAGAGGCAAGAAGTGTTCATTGGTCGGGATCGAGAGCCGAGCCGCCTCCCCCAGGGCCGGGTAGGCTACCAGCCGGTCATGCTCGCCGCTCAGGATCAGTTCCTCAACCAGTGTGTCGAATTCCACCGCCCACGGGAAGGGTTCATCTGCATTCCATTGAAGCAGGCGCAGGTTGTGGACGATGTTGCCGCTGCCCACGATCAGCACCCCTTCCTGGCGCAAGGCGTGCAATTCGCGCCCCAGCTCATAGTGGAAGCGGGGATGCTGGCTGCGGTCGAGGCTAAGCTGCACGGTCGGGATGTCAGCTTGCGGGTACATGCGCCGCAGCACCGACCAGGCGCCATGGTCCAGGCCCCAAGCATAGCCGTCGTCCAGCCGCACAGCGGTTGATGAGACCAGCGATCTGACGCGTTCAGCCAACTCCGGTGAACCGGGGGCCGGGTACTGCACCTGGTTGAGCGCATCGGGAAAACCGTAGAAGTCATGGATCGTCTTGGGCTGCTCCATGGCGGTGACGAAGGTCCCCTCAGTCTCCCAGTGGGCCGAGATGCACAGAATCGCCCTGGGGCGCGGAATCGCAGCGGCCGCCGCGCGCCAGGCCGCGGCATAGACGGTCTCCTCGATGGCGTTCA
>JBBQXT010000169.1:0-3916 GCA_038209415.1 Geobacterales bacterium | reverse complement strand
TGACAACGGTGTAGAGCTTTCTTTTGCACCCATGACAGGAGCTATTACTGTTACGCCAAGCTCTTTGGCATTCTCGACAGTGGCATCACTGCCGTACAAGGTGTCTGCAAGAAGTTCCGTCGGTGCAAGGCCGCGCTCTTTCGCATCTTCCATGGCCGGCAGCAGTGCGTTGCAATCACTTTCGTTGGCCGCTTCCACGTTGATGTAGGTGATCAGAGGTCGGTGCAATCTTGCATCTGCTGGATTATGACCAGACCGAGCATGGCGTACAACTCTTTGGTCTTTCGCTCATTGAACTCGTCGTAATGCCGAAATAGTTTATCAACAGGTAGTTTGTGCAGTATCTCTTCCCGAAACAGATGCGCCCAGGATGATTCCAGAAGGGCAAGGCGTTTCGGGCCGAGATGAGCAAACGGGTTGAACATGTCGCGCTGTTTGTGGTCTTTTACGTGAATCAGGCGTTTTCCTTGCAACACATTGATATTGCGAGGAATCTGTATCACAAAACACAGTCAGATGCAAGTAAAATATACTAATTTTATAAATAATATCAGCTGGTTACCAACATTTGCGCTTTTGCGGAGGCATCAGGTATAGCAACGTAATAATCTCCCACCTTCACCACTTCCAACTTCGCCTGCGCCGCCCGCAGCTCCTCATTTTGCATCTCCAGCTCGTTCTGCTGGGCCCGCAGTTAGTGGAACAGTCTTAGCGTTCCATCCGCTGAAAGCGATGCATCGTCGGACGGCGTTAGGCTTTGTAGATGTTCTTCCGCACGTTGGCGCAGTGCGGTTGATTCGGTTGTCTGTTCAGTTTTCATGGTTTTTCACCCTTGCCCCTGATTGTCCGCCTGTGCCTGGCGCAGTTTCACCGTCTGGTCGCTGAATCGTTTTTCCAAAATAGCTTGTGCCTTCTGTAACACGCCTTCCAACACTTTAGCCTTATCCAGCTCCGCTGTCTGGTCGGTAAAGCGGGTCTGCAGAACAGACAGTGCCTCTATCATGGTCATTTCCAGGGTTTTGGTCACGCTGATGTCCACAAAAGTGATCACCACGCCATCAATGCGGTTGTCCTGAGTGCGGTAAGGCATGATGCGCACCCTGAACCAGCGGCCATCGCTGGCAGAGACCTGCCGTTCGCAGAAAATCAGAGAGCGCAGCACCTCTCGCGTATCATTTGCCAGTTCGGGATAGTCCAGCTCACTGACGATATCGGTGACGGGCCGCCCCGCGTCGCCGGGGATCAGCTTGATGATGTTGGTCGTCTGAGTGGTGAAACGGCGCACCTTGAGCTTATCATCCAGAAACAGGGTGGCGATGTCGGTGCTGTTGAGCAGGTTTTCCATGTCGTCGCTGGCCCGCGACAGATCGACAACCTTGGACTGCAGCTCGTGGTTGACCGTCTGCAGCTCCTCGTTCATGGACTGCATCTCTTCTTTGGAGGTGGTCAGCTCCTCGTTGGTACTCTGCAGCTCTTCGTTGGTGCTTTGCAATTCCTCGTTGGTGGATTTCAGTTCTTCCTGCGAGGACTGCATCTCTTCACGGACTGTTTGCAATTCCTCGCGGGAGTGCTGCAGCTCCTGAGATAATTCATCCAGTCGGGTGTCGTGGCTGGCATCCAGTTTGGCCTTGCCCGGCGCTTTCGTGACAAGTGGGACAACCACATCCTGGAAGACGATCAACACCATCCCCCGCAACGCTGTCGAGTCTGCCTGGGATTGGACAATGACATCCACGACCTGCGTACCGCCGTTGGTTCCTATCTTCACTCCTTTCAAGGTAACGGTGGTTTTCTCCCGCACCGCCCTGACGAAGGCTTCGTTCAACGTGGCGGCGAGCCCCTCGCGGGCCATGGCAAAAATATTCAGGTTGGCTTTACCGACAGTCGGCTCCAGGTATTTACCGGTCTTGGCGCTGATATAGACGATGTCGCCCTGGTTGGTGGTCAGCACTGCCGCCGGTGAAAACCGCTGCAGCAGCAGAGTATCGGTAAGCGCCTGCAGGTTGGGTGCAGGCAAGACTGCCTTTGGAGGAAGGCTTCCGGCTGCCGCGTCGGGGCGGTAGCGGACAAAGGCGCTGGGAAACTCGACCATGTCCGTCGGCAGGTCGGTTTCCTGGCGGAGGTACAGTCGCGTATTGCCGGGCAGCGCTTTAAACAAGTCACCGGACTGGCCAACGGTCTCCGCAGTCCCCAGCACCAGGATGCCGCCCGGGTTGAGGCTATAGTGAAAGAGCGGCATGAGTTTCTTCTGCAGATCAATCTCCAGGTAGATCAATAGGTTGCGGCAGGTCAGCAGGTCGAGCTTGGTGAAGGGCGGGTCCATTACCAGATTCTGTGGGGCAAAGATCACCATCTCACGGATTTCCTTAGCTACCCGGTAGCCGCGCACTTCCTGCACAAAGAAACGGCGCAGGCGTTCCTCGGAAACATCCGCGGCGATGTTGGCCGGATAGACGCCGGCCCGGGCCTTGTCGATGGCATCCTTGTCCAAGTCGGTAGCAAAGATCTGCAATGAATAGTGGGCGGCTGGTTGCACCTGCTCCAGCGCCTCGCGGAAAACAATGGCGAGAGAATAGGCCTCCTCGCCCGTCGAGCAGGCCGTGGTCCAGGCCCGCAGAATCCTGCCGTTCGGGTGGGCGGCCAAAAGCTGCGGAATGACCTCGGATTCTAACTGTTTCCACACCGCCGGGTCGCGGAAGAAGCTCGTGACACCGATCAGAAGTTCCTTGAAGAGCAAGTCCGTTTCCTGGGGATTCTCCCGCAGGTAGCGGACATAATCTGCGATTCTGGCCAGTTGGTGCAGGGCCATGCGCCGCTCGATGCGGCGGTAGATGGTGCTCTTCTTGTAGAGCGAGAAATCGTGGCCGGTCTGGGTACGCAGGATCAGTACAACCTTCTCCAGGCCGCTCTGCTCCGTGTCCGCCAGCTTCAGGTCGGAGCGGGCGATCAGGAGCGGGACATGCTTGAGAAAGGCAACTATCCTGCCGGCCAGTTCCTCGGCCGGGGCCACCACGTCAGCCAGCCCGGCGGCAATGGCGCTCTTGGGCATGCTGTCGAACTTGGCTGAGGCCGGGTCCTGCACAAAGACGGCGCCGGCTTTTTCCTTGATGGCCCGCAGCCCCAGAGTGCCGTCCGAGCCCATGCCCGAGAGGATGACACCAATGCTGTGCCCCTGCTGATCGTCGGCCAGGGAGCGCAGAAAGGAATCAATAGGTAGACGCAGGCCGCGGGGGGCGGCCGGTTCCAGTAGGTGCAGCACACCATGCAGCATGGACAGATCCCGATTGGGCGGGATGACATAGACATGATCCGGCTCCACCTTCATCCGATCCGTAATCTGGGCGACCGGCATGACTGTGGCGCGCTGGAGCAGTTCCACCATGATACCCTTGCGGGTCGGATCCAGGTGCTGGACGACAACGAAGGCCAGGCCACAGGCGGGCGGCACATGCCCCAGAAACTGTTCCAGCGCCTCCAGTCCGCCGGCGGAAGCGCCGATGCCAACGATGGGGAAGGAGTGATGGATGTGTGGCGCGACGACCGGAGCGTGAGCTGACGCGGATTTTGTTTCAGGGTGGTTGGCGACCGGCCCAGTCTTACGTCGGGCTGCCGGGGTTGTTTTTTTCATGGTTCGGTTTCCTCCACGGTTCTTGATGCCGCGCTTTTGATCGCCCTTCACACATTTACACCAAGCCGGGCATGGACGCCAGGTCAAAGTCGTTCTTCTGCACTTTTTGCAGCAACTCCTGCCCCGTGCCGGCCTCGGCGGCTACACCCATATTCGAGGTTGTGGCAATGACCTGCTTGAGCCCTTCGCGGAAAATCACATGATCATCAGCTATGATGATTTTTTTGAAAGTGGGCATCATGCCATATCTCCTTTGGTTTGACCGGCACCCTGACAAACAGGCAGGTT
>JBBQXT010000168.1:0-3929 GCA_038209415.1 Geobacterales bacterium | reverse complement strand
AGGCGCGGCACCTGGCAGGGGTGCCGCGTGGAGGGGAGTTTAGCTAGGCCGCAATGATGTAGCGGTTTTTACCCGCTTTTTTTGCCTGAAGCAGGGCCTGATGCACCCGGGAGATGGACTCATGGACCGTCTGGGCCGGTCGGTGTTCGCAGACGCCGATGCTGACCGTGATGCGGATGCCAGGCTTATTCGCCTTGAACTCTGTCATGCACATGGACTCAACAACCTTGTTAGCAACCGGCAGCGAGTTTTCGGTATTTGTTTCCGGCAGCAGGATCAAAAACTCATCTCCTCCCCAGCGGGAGCAAACGTCTTCGTTACGTACGCAACTCCTCAGAACACGCGCGATTTCCACCAGCACATCATCGCCCGCATTGTAGCCGTGCACGTCATTGACCTTCTTGTAATCATCAACATTGATCAGCAGGATGGTAAATGGTCGGGTATGGCGCTGTGAGCGGGTAGCCTCCCGATCGATTTTCTCCATGATATCTCGGCGGTTGGCCAACCCGGTCATGCCGTCGATCCTGCTGGCAAGATCAAGCGACCGGACCATGTTTACCAGCTCGGTCTTGAGATTATCGTTCTCGGCACTGAGTTTGTTCACCTGCTGCCGCATCATGTTATAACATTCGCTCAGATGGGTGAACTCTTCCAGGAGGATGTTATCCGCATGGTGTATATTCGTGATGACCTTCTCGAATCTTTCCACGTCACTGTTGGCCAAGCAATCCTCAGTTTTAACGGTCTGTTTCATACCCTCTCCCCGGTGTTGCCCTCAGATTGAATTTCAATGCATGCAGAGACTGACTATGCTGCTAAGTGCGCGCTCACAAGAGACCGTTCACATCCCTCGCTGTCGGGAAGCGGACATGCCTCATGTAATCGTCTAATTCTTTAATATGTTAGCACAGTATGCCGGTGTGTTGTCAAAGCTAATGGATGTACCCGCAGAAGAAAGTGCTTTTTTGCAATAGCCGTCAATGGTATAGTAGCTGCCCGCAATCAATACACAAGCCTTACGTGCTGTGTACAAGGAGTCCATAATGTCTGCAATCCGTGTCCGTTTCGCCCCCAGTCCCACCGGCTACCTGCATGTCGGCGGCGCCCGCACCGCCCTGTTCAACTGGCTTCTGGCCCGCAGGCTGGGGGGCACCTTCATCCTGCGCATTGAGGATACGGATGTGGAACGCTCCACCAAGGAGTCGGTGGAGGCCATCCTGCAGGGGATGGAATGGCTCGGACTGGATTGGGACGAGGGGCCCTTCTATCAATCGGACAGTTTTGCCCTCTACAAGGAATATGTTCAAAAGATGCTCGATGCAGGCACGGCCTACCGCTGTTACTGCTCCACCGAGGAACTGGGCAGAAAACGCGACCTGGCCATGCAGGAGGGGCGCAAACCCAAGTACGACGCCACCTGCCGCGAACGGAGCGACCTGCCGTGCGCCCCTTTTGTTGTCCGTTTCCGTGCCCCCCAGGGAGGCGAGGTGGCCTTTGACGACCTGATCAAGGGCCGCATCGCCTTTCCGGCCGAGGAACTGGACGACCTGATCATCCAGCGAACGGACGGGACCCCGACCTATAACTTCTGCGTGGTGATCGACGACGCCAGCATGCGCATCAGCCATGTCATCCGCGGCGATGACCACGTCAACAACACCCCGCGCCAGATTCAGCTCTACCAGGCGCTTGGCTTCCCGGTGCCGCAGTTCGCCCATGTGCCGATGATCCTCGGCAGCGACAAGGCGCGGCTCTCCAAGCGTCACGGCGCCACCAGCGTGATCTCCTACCGTGACATGGGCTACCTGCCCGAGGCGCTGATCAACTATCTGGTACGACTGGGGTGGAGCCACGGCGACGACGAGATCTTCTCCCGTTACGAAATGGTTCAGATGTTTGACATCGGAGATGTCGGCCGCTCCGCCAGCGTGTTCAATCCCGACAAGCTGAACTGGCTGACTGCCCACTACATCAAGACCGGCGATCCGGAGCGCCTGGCCGACCTGCTGCTGCCACACCTCTCCAGCCGGGGCATCAGCACCCTCAACGGCCCGGACCTGGTGGCGGTCGTCAGGACGCTGCAGGAGCGGGCCCAGACCCTGGAAGAGATGGCCGAGCGGGCACTGTTTTACTATCAGGCGCCGCAATCCTACGACGAAGCTGCCCTGGCCAAGTTCGATAAGGCCCATCTGTCAGCGGTATATGCCGCAGTGGCGGCCAAGCTGTCCGCCGGCGGTGTATCTTCGGCCGCGGAGCTGGATGCCCTGTTCAAGGAGGTCTGCAGCGAGAATGGCTGGAAGATGCCGCAGGTCGGCCAGCCGACCCGCATCGCCCTTTCGGGCGGTCCCCAGGCCCCCGGCATCGGTGAAATTATCGAGACATTGGGGATTGAGGAGGCCGTGCGGCGAATTCAGAAGGCGCGCGAGGCTCTTGCTGCGTAGCATGTGGAAGGAAAATTGTCCCCTGGAAAGCCCGGCACTGTCCGGGCTTTTTTATGACGGGAAGGTTCTGGACAGTGCCGCGCTCTGGGTTTAATATAAAAAGATGAATATCGAAGCATCCCCCTTTCTTCTGAAAACCGATTACAAGCCCCGCGGTGACCAGCCGCTGGCAATTGCCGAATTGACCGAGGGCATCGAACGCGGCGACCGGCACCAGACCCTGCTGGGTGTGACTGGCAGCGGCAAGACCTTTACCGTGGCCAATGTCATTGCCCGCACCGGCCGGCCGGCACTGGTGCTGGCCCCCAACAAGACCCTGGCGGCCCAGCTGTACGGAGAGTTCAGGGACCTCTTTCCTGACAACGCCGTGGAATACTTTGTATCCTATTACGACTATTTCCAGCCCGAGGCCTACCTCCCCAGCACGGACACCTTCATTGAGAAGGATTCCTCCATCAATGACGAGATCGACAAGATGCGGCACTCGGCCACCCGCTCGCTTCTGACCCGGCGCGACGTGATCATCGTGGCCTCGGTTTCCTGTATCTACGGCATCGGCTCGCCGGAGGCGTACCAGGCTCTGCATATCTTCTTCCGCCAGGGAGAGGAGTACGGCCGCGACACCCTGTTGAAAAAGCTGGTCGAGATCCAGTATGAGCGCAACGATACGGATTTCCACCGCGCTACATTCCGGGTGCGGGGCGACGTGGTGGAGGTCTTTCCGGCCTACGACAACGACAAGGCGCTGCGCATTGAGTTCTTCGGCGACCAGGTGGAGGCGATCTGCGAGATCGACCCGCTGCGGGGGATTGTGCTGAACAGGTTGGCGAAATGCGCCATCTACCCGGCCTCGCATTACGTCTCGACCCGTGAAACCCTTGAAAAAGCGGTGGAGCAGATCCGTGTTGATCTGGGAGAACGCATCCGCTGGTTCCGCGGGCAGAACATGTTGCTGGAGGCCCAGCGCATCGAGCAGCGCACCTTCTTTGACATCGAGATGATGGAAGAGATGGGCTTCTGCCAAGGGATCGAGAACTATTCGCGCTACTTTGACGGCCGGCAGGCCGGCGAAGCGGGCTACACACTGATAGACTACTTTCCGGACGATTTTGTACTGTTTGTGGACGAGTCTCACATCACCATTCCCCAGATCGGCGGCATGTACCGCGGCGACCGTTCGCGCAAGGAAACGCTTGTGCAGTATGGCTTTCGCCTGCCGGCGGCCCTGGACAACCGGCCGCTCAACTTCCAGGAGTTCGAATCCCGCATACACCAGGCGGTCTATGTGTCGGCAACGCCGGCTGATTTTGAGCTGGAGCGAAGCGGCGGCGTCTTCGTCGAACAGGTCATCCGCCCCACCGGCCTGGTGGATCCGGTCATCGAGGTCAGGCCGGTAACGGCTACCCCCCCTGTCTCCCCCCCTAAATTAGGGGGGGACGGAATGGGGGGTACTAAACTAGGGGGGAAGGCTAAACTCCCCACCCT
>JBBQXT010000167.1:0-3950 GCA_038209415.1 Geobacterales bacterium | reverse complement strand
AAGGTGATCAGGGTGATGCCCAGCATCAGCGGGATCAGCATCAGGATGCGTTTGAAGATATAACGGGTCATGCTGTCCGTTCTTTCATGAATTGGTCTTCTTCCAGGCTTTTTTCAGCGCAGTCAGTGTCCGTGGCAGCATTCCGATGAGTGCTTTTCCTTTTTTCTCCCATTGGGAGATGCTGGCGGCAGTCATGCCAATCCGCGCCGCAAAGACGGCCTGTGTCTCATCCAGTGCTGAGCGCCAGGCTACTATAGCACTACCGGTGAGCGGATCAGGAAAGGAAATTTCAGCACTCTTTTTTATCGCTGCCACTTTCTTTCGCGGTTGCTTCAATGGAGATTGCAGTGATGGTGCGGAGACAACCGGCTGCACCGGTTTCTGCCGGCCGCGCACCGCCGGATTGCTGACAGGTGGTTCTGAACTTTCTGTACCTGTAGCAGCCATCTCGATCCCGAACACATCCGCAAGGCCGGTCGTGGCGATCCGTCGGCGGGATGTTCCGCCTTTGGCTGCACCGGTCAGCGCAGCAGAGACGTCAACCAGTTCTTCATGATTCACACCGCGCAGAACAAACAGCAGCTCCGGGGAGACGTCAAGCCGGGCGCCCACACCATACAGCACGGCCGCCACATGTTTGCACATACCGGCCCAGTCCGGGCAGTCGCAATCAAATTTCATTTCACCCGGCAGCGGAAAAAGACCCTCCTTGCGATGCGACACAACCTCCATCACGCCTTTATCCAGTTTTCCACGCAACAGGTCAATCAGCGAGCCAATCCGTCCGGTACAAGCAGATTTGACCAAATCCCATTTCTTTTTCACCAGCGGTGAAATGGTGATGGAAACATTATACAGGGTTGAGCCGCTGACAATTGCCTTGATGGCGCCGCTCTGGATCTCAAGATGGCAGACCGATCCGTTCCTGACGTAGCTGCGACCGCGGGGCAAACGATTGGCGTAATCACTGAACGACTCCATGTGATCGCACCACCCCTTGCCCCAGAAGGAATCGGCAATCTTGCGCCCGGCCAGCTGCACCGGCTGCACCTTCAATCCCTTCTTCTTCATCTTTTCAAGCTGCTTCAGTGCCTTTGCCCGCCGCGCGGCCACCGGCACATAGGGCGCCCATCCGCCGTAATAGTTCAAGAGAGAGTTCTCCTTCCGATCATCAGCTTACTCGACCTGCCCGGCCGACAGATTATCCGCCTGTTTTTCGTAGAATGTTACGCCAACACGGCGAATGTGCTCGATGACATCCTGATCATTGAGATGCATAAAAATTGAAAGATTCATCGTGTATTCGGTTTATTCAGTCAAGTACTCATCTACTGCCATTCATCTATGCAAGAAAAGTTGAAATTGAACAAAGAAGGAAAGCGTTTCGACCTTTCCGACATCGTTCAGGTACATGGTCTGCGATGGTTGAAAGAACGTGCAGCTACTAATGGATTCAGCATTTCGCCGAATGGTGTCAGGGTGGGTGGTTACCAGCAGCACAAACTGTTCAAGGGTAAGGGAAACAACCCTATAACTTTCAGTACTCTAGATTTTAACGGCATTCTGACCGTTACTGAACCGGATGTTTTTGTTGAGAAGTGCTTGTTTGAAGGCATCGGCCCGTCAAAAGGCTTCGGTTGCGGGTTGATGCTCGTCCGGCGGGTGTAAATGCAAACCGGGTGAACACAAGCTACTACGAATCGAATCAAAAAACGGGCACCTACATGGGGGTGCCCTTACGTTGACATCAACCATAAAAAGGGCACAGCGAGTGGCGCACCGACGCCGGTATGATGCGAACTATTAAGGATTCCTTAATAGCTGCGTGATGTAACAAACGAACCCGTTATGCTATGCCACGATCTGAAGGAGGCTCAATATGGCCGAAACAAAGAGTCGGAAAATAAAACCTGCTCCTGCCGCAACCAACTACGACGCCATGCTGTCCGGCGTAGTCGCGTTGCTGGATCAAGCCAGACGGACGTCCGCTCGAGCGGTGAACTCCATCATGACCGCTACCTATTGGGAAATCGGGCGGCGAATCGTTGAACATGAGCAGTTTGGAAAGAGCAAAGCAGATTACGGCAAACAGGTTGTTGTCGTTGGCGCAGGTGTGAATACCTTTTTCACGGATGCGCGGCGATTCTCTCCAGTGCGGCTCGAACTAACAGGCCGGAGCGGGTTTCGCCATGGCTGGATGCATAGCGGTCTATTCGCGACAGAATGCGGCGCGGGACAGTGATGTTAACGCGCTCGGCCTTGTCGTCGATAAGTGCCGGATCAACATCGACTAAAGCCCAGACCCAGCCGGCATATTCGGGGTCGTTCTGAAAAACCATCACCGGAGAAGGCTTCGGAATGGTCTGGTCATTGTCAATGGCGGTTTCAACCCAAAGGGCAACCGCTTCCCTGGCATTTTCCATGGCCTCGTCAAGCGTGTCGCCGGCAGAGAAACAACCAGGAAGATCGGGAACGACAACTCCAAAGGCGTGCGTGTTATCTCCAGGTTCAATTGCTATGGGGTAGTACATGATAAACTCCTTATTTTAACCCGGCCTGTTTCAGTATCTTGTGAACAAGGCCAACTCCAAGATCCTTTTTTGGATGAGGAACGCTGATATGTGCGCCTGTGACCGTATTGACATAGATATGGTGAGAACCTTTGATATTGCGAAGTTCCCAACCATCGGCTTCAAGCAGTTTTATCAGTTCGCTACTATTCATGGTGTGTATTATACACATGTAAAAATAAAAGTACAGAGACCTTGTGAGGCCAACCCATGACCCAACCAATTTTTCCCACATTGAAACCCCTGCCCATCAAGGACCGCATCTCGGTGGTCTACGTTGAAAAGGGTAATCTAAACGTTATCGACGGCGCCTTTGTGGTGGTGGATAAGACCGGCGTGCGCACCCATATCCCCATCGGTTCGGTAGCCTGTCTGATGCTGGAGCCGAGGACGCGGGTCTCTCACTCCGCCGTGTTGCTGGCGGCGCGGGTCGGGTGCCTGTTGGTCTGGATCGGCGAGGCCGGGGTGCGGCTGTATGCCGCCGGACAACCAGGCGGAGCGCGTTCAGACCGGCTGCTGTATCAGGCCAAGCTGGCCCTGGATGATGGTGCGCGTCTGAAGGTTGCCCGCAAGATGTACGCCCTGCGCTTCAGGGAGGAACCGCCGGAGCGGCGCAGTGTGGAACAGTTGCGCGGCATCGAAGGGGTACGGGTGCGCAAGATCTACGAACTGCTGGCCCGGCAGTAGGGTGTGGAGTGGAAACACCGCAATTACGATCACACCACCTGGGAGAGCGGCGACGTGCCCAACCGTTGCCTGTCTTCCGCCACCGCCTGCATCTATGGCATCTGCGAGGCGGCTATTCTGGCGGCAGGCTATGCCCCGGCGGTCGGGAGGACACTGGACACTGGGGACGTAGTTGCATTATTGCTTTATGATTCTATTTGTTGAATAGAAACCCACGAAATCTGCGACGAGCTGTTGCAAAAAGTGCAACAAATACATGAGGGCGGCAAGCAGCACCCCTACAAAATGGGCCAAACCGCAGGCAGAAAAACCTTGCATACTATTGCTCACAACAACCCCAGCACCCCTTTGAGACTCTGTTCAACTGCTGCCATCTCTTCTGCAGTCAGACTGCTCAGGGGGCCGTCCCCGAAGCGATCTTTGTCGAGGGCGCGGGGTTGATCAAGTATCACCTGACAAGGCTTTAGAAGCCGGTCGCGTGGCTCGATCATGATGCGCCATTTTTTTAATGAAGGATAAACCTGCGTGGTAAGTGGCAGGACAACAACCATCGGCGTGCCGCTTGTCGTGAGGGCGTTATCCTGGATAACAAGTACCGGACGGATTTTGCCAATTTCTCGTCCACGTCCGGGATTGAGGTTGGCGGCCCATATCTCGCCCCGGCGCATCATTTCCACCATTTTTCTGCCGGCT
>JBBQXT010000166.1:0-3955 GCA_038209415.1 Geobacterales bacterium | reverse complement strand
ATGTTTTCCGAGATCTTGCCGAAGGTGTAGAGCGGCTGGATCAAGGTGGCATCCGTGCTGGCAAACCAGGTCAGCTGGTTCAGGCGGCTGTAGCTCTTGTCTGTGGCGAAGAGGTCTTCCTGGCGAGCCTGGGGAGCCGGGCCAAAGAGGGCCTTTACCTCAAGCTGGGGATAGCGGTACGCTTTGGCCTCGTCCAGTTTGCTGGTGGTCAGGTCGATGTCGGCCTGGGCTTCACCCATTTCGGGAGCGGCCTTGAGGGCGATGCGGATGCAGTCGTCAAGGCCAAGCACCGGCTGGTTTATGGCCTCATCGGCCGCGGCGTGGGTGATGTGAATGGGGGCCAACAGCGCCCAGGTGACAAGAATGGCAACAATAGTTTTCTTCATAATATAATCCTGCACTTACACCTTTCCGTGTATGAATTTGCTGACCAGTTCCTCGATATCGATGGCCGATTCGGTTTCCCTGATCTTGTCATTGTTTTTCAGGAATCTGTCCGAACCACCCGGCGTGAGTTTGATGAATTTGTCGCCGATGATCCCGCTGGTACGGACCGATGCGATTACATCATCGGTTATCTTGGTGCCGGTCTTGATCTTCAGGTAGGTCACGGCCCGGTCGCCCGATTTGGGTTCCAGGCCGATGCGATCCACCTTGCCGATCTCTACCCCGGCCAACTCCACCCGCGCCCCCGCTTTCAGGCCCGAAACCGAGTCGAACTCGGCCGTGACGGCGTAATAATTGCCCCCCATGATTTCCATCTTGCCCAGCTTGATGGAGATGTATCCCAGGCAGAGCATACCGATCAGCATGAAGATACCGACCGTCATTTCCAGTTTTGCCATGTTCATAAATGTACCTCTTTGGTTCCAGACCCTGACTCTGATAGGTTGCTTAACCTTCAACCTTCAACCTGCTTCTTTAGATCATCTGAATCGGCCCGTCCAGGCTGCCGCTGATAAACTGTTTGACCACCGGGTCGCTGGAGTTGCGGACCTCGTCGGCGGTGCCGTACTGACGGATCTCTCCCCGGAAGAGCATGGCCACATTCTGGGCAATATCAAAGATGTCGGGGATCTCGTGGGAGACGATCACCGCCGTAAAGCCGAACTTCTCGTGGGTATCCTTGATCAGTTGATGGATAGCCCTTTTGATGATCGGATCCAGCCCGGTGGTCGGCTCGTCGAACAGGATTATCCTGGGGTTGAGCAGCAGCGCCCGGGCCAGTCCGACCCTCTTCTTCATCCCGCCGGATAGTTCATCAGTGAACTTGTTTTCGACATTCTTCAGACCCACATCTTCCAGTGCCGCCAGCACCCGAGTACGGATCTCGTCTTTCGAGTATGAGGTTTTTTCCTGCAGCGGGAAGGCCACATTCTCGAATACATTCATTGAGTCGAACAGGGCCGCGTTCTGAAAGAGCATGCCGAACTTCTCGCGGATGCGGTTCATCTCAGAGCGGCGGATGCCGATGATGCTCTCGCCATCGATCTCCACCTGGCCGGTATCCGGCTGCATCAAACCAATCATGTGCCTGAGCAGGACGCTCTTGCCTTCGCCGCTGGGGCCGATAATGGCCGTAATCTGGCCGTCGGGGATGGTCAGACTCAGTCCGTTGAGGACTTTCTGGCTGCCGAAGGCTTTATGAAGGTTGGTCAGTTGGATCATGATGCGCTCACAGAAGGATTGAGGTGAGGAAGTAATCCCACACCAGTATCAGGACCGAGGTCAGTACCACGGATTCGGTGGTCGCCTTTGAAACGCCCTCGGCGCCGTGGCCTGCGTAATAGCCCTTGTAGCAACTGATCCAGGCGATAATCAACCCGAATGAAAAGGACTTTACCATGCCGGAGTACACATCCCGCCAGACCACCGCTTTTTCCATCTCGTAGAAATAAGCGCCCGGATTGACCCCCAGCAGTTTGACCCCCACCACCCAGCCGCCGTAGATACCGACCACATCAAAGATGGCGCACAAAAGCGGCAGGGAGAGCATGGCGGCGATGAACTTGGGGGTAACCAGATACTTGAACGGGTCCAGCGCCATGGTCTCCAGGGCGTCGATTTGTTCGGTGATACGCATGATGCCGATCTCGGCCGTGATGGCACTGCCGGCCCGTCCGGTCACCATCAGTGCGGTCAGTACCGGCCCCAGTTCGCGGATCAGCGAGAGGGCCACGGCGGTGCCCAGCATGCCCTCCGAGCCGAACTTGGTCAAGGTGTAATAACCCTGCAGACCCAGTACCATGCCGGTAAAGGCGGCTGTCAGGAAGATGACGAAGAGTGATTTGGCGCCGATAAACCTGATCTGCTTGAGGATCTGAAGCGGGCTGCCGGGGCATCGCACGATCATGTAGAGCGAGTAGATCAGAAACCATCCGATTCTTCCCAGATCCCTCATGGATGCGATTGTTATACGCCCTATGGCCTGAACTGCTCCGGACACGGCATTACCTCGAAAAAAGTCAAATTTGAATTTATACCGGTTCGATTGGAAATTGTAAAGAAAGAATCACGCTCAACGCTCAATATATCAGGAGGGCTTGAAGGTGAAGGCTTCAAGCGATCTCTTCCAGCTTTCCTCCCCTCAGGAGCCTGAAGCGGTTGCCGCGCCATTCCACCCGGTTGCCCAGAAACGAGAGCGCCCAGGTGGAAAATGCCAGCAAATCCCGAAACGGGAGCAGCCAGAGCCAGCGGGGAAGCAGCCCGTCGCCAACGAATTTTCGGCTGAAGATGCAGGAAACCGTCAGCCGAATCCCGTAGAGCAGAATGATCGCCATCAGGGCCAGGTCGGTGCTGGGGGCAAGCAGTGCTGCCAGGATGGCCGCCGGAAAGGGCAGGGTGATGCCGGAGGCCAGGTAGCCCCCCGGCCGGCTGACCCGCATGGTGCGTGCCCAGCGCAGCTGCCTTGAAATCACCGTCAGCAGGCTTTCCTGCTTCATCAGGCTTTCCACAAAACAGCGGTCCAGGACGATACCCCAGCCAGCCTGGTGGATCTTGTGCCCCAGCTGATAGTCATCCGCCAGGTAATCCACCAGAGACTCGAAGCCCCCGATGGCCGCCAGGGTCTGGCGTCGCACCGCCATGGAGGCCCCCAGCGCGAAGGAGAGCCCTTCCAGCTGTAGTGCCACCATGACATTGGGGATCATCTCGACGCTAAAACCGGTGGCTTCGACGGCGGTGGCGAAGCCGTGGACACAGGAAGTGCGGTAGAGCGAGGTCACCAGCCCCACGTGCGGGTCGCTGAAATGTGACGTGACGGATAGCAGATACTCCGGTGTGACCCGGATGTCGCTGTCGCAGACGATGATGATATCGTACTTTGCCGCGGGGAAGGCGCTGATCAGGTTGGAAACCTTGTAGTTGGGACCATGGATGGCCGGGTTGACCGTCAACTGTATATCCATACCCGGAAAGTCCCGCATGAGCTGCTGTATGACCGCAATAACCGGATCATCGCCAGATGCCGCTGCAAACAGGAGCTGGACGTTACCGGTGTATGTCTGCCGGCAGAAGGAGGCGAAGTTGTCGTAACTGCCGGCATCCATGCCCTTGACCGGTTTGAGGATGGTGACGGGGGGAGGCAAAGTGTGAAGGGTGAAGGGTGAAAGGTGAAGATCGTTCCTGAAGAAACGGCGGGCACATGCCAAGGAAATCAGGCTGTAGATGGTTGACGGCAGGACGGCTATGAAGGGGAGCAGGGCACGCAGCATGTCAGGCCGCCTTCTGGATCAGCATGAAATAGGGAGCCTCGGGGGGTACGTTCACCTGTGCCATGCGCCAGACGTGGAAGGCGCGTGCATCAAGCCGGGTCGCCCAGTCCTCTACGCTGTGCCGCTCCCGCTCACCACCGTTGTGGCCGGGATAGATCGTCACCGCCAGGATGCCGCCCGGTTTCAGGCATTCCAGGGACATACCCAGCGCAGTCGTGGTTGTCTCCGGCCTGGTGATGATG
>JBBQXT010000165.1:0-4107 GCA_038209415.1 Geobacterales bacterium | reverse complement strand
AGGATACAGGTGTTGCGGTCGGTCCAGTCAACAACCCGTGACAGAACCTCGGCGCCGATAACGAGTACCTTTTTTGCTTCACCGGTACGGATATACTTGTCGGCAATGGAAAGGCCGTAGATGAAGCCGGAACAGGCCGCGGACAGGTCAAACGCGGCGGCGTTAACCGCCCCGATCTCATGCTGGACGATACAGGCGGTGGCCGGAAAGGGGAAATCGGGTGTAACGGTGCCGAGGATGATCAGGTCAAGCTCTTCGGCCTTGACGCCGGCCATTTCCATTGCCCGCCGTGAAGCCTCAGCGGCAAACGTGGAGGTAAACTGGCCTTCAGCGGCAATCCGCCGCTCTTTGATGCCGGTTCTGCTGGTGATCCACTCGTCGCTGGTGTCAACCATCCGTTCCAGCTCAAGATTGGTGAGTATTTTTTCCGGCAGAGCGGAACCGGTTCCCGTTATTCTGGACCTCAGCACAATTTCTCCATTATGCTAGTGCCTGTACTTTCAGATCGTCACGCTGGGCATTGACGACAGCATTCTCCGAAAGCTTTTCCGAGACGTGTTCGGTAACGCCGCTTCTGGCGTATTCATGGGCAAAGCGGATGGCGTTTTTGATGGCCTTGACGTTTGATCCTCCGTGACAGATCATGCCGACACCGTTGATGCCCAGAAGCGGAGCACCGCCGTACTCGGCATAATCAACGATCTTTTTGAAGCGTTTGAAAGCACCACTGACGAACAGATAGCCCAGTTTGGAAATCCAGCTTTTGAGGATCTCCGTCTTCAGCATTTTACCGGCGGCATCGGCCAGGCCCTCGGACAGCTTGAGCACCACGTTCCCCACAAAACCGTCACAGACAACCACATCGACTCTGCCGTTAAAGATGTCGCGCCCTTCGATGTAACCGGAATAATTGAGGGAAGTAGCCCGCAGCAGGGCATTGGTTTCGCGGGTAAGTTCGTTGCCCTTGGAATCCTCCTCGCCATTGGAGAGAAGACCGACGGAAGGATTGGAAATACCCATGGCATAACGGGCATACACCTCGCCCAGGATGGCGAACTGGGCCAGGTGAATCGGCTTGCAATCGACGTTGCCGCCGACATCAAGCACGAGGGTCTGGCTTTTAAGGGTTGGGAATATCTGGGCGATGGCAGGACGTTCAATACCGCTGATGCGTTTGAGCACGAACATGCCGGCAGCCATGGTGGCTCCAGAGTTGCCGGCGCTGACCGCGGCACAGGCCTTGCCGTCCTTTACAAGATCGAAGGCCAGCCGCACGGAAGAATTGCGTTTCTTGCGCACCGCATCGGAGGCGGAGTCATGCATTCCCACCACCTCACTGGCGTGGAAAATGTCGATGTCAAGGCCCGTAACAGCATGCTTGGCCAGCTCGGTCGCCAGGCACGTCCGGTCTCCGACCAGTGTAACCGGGATACCGAACTCACGGCAGGCCATCACGGCCCCTTCCACCTCAATGGCGGGTGCATTATCGCCACCCATTGCGTCGAGCGCAACTCTCATCAATCCCGGGAATGACACAGATGTATAATGTTACTGCGCTTTGGAAAGGTCGATTACCACTTTACCCTTATACGTACCGCAACTCGGACAGACGCGGTGGGGGAGTTTGGGGGCCTTGCACTGGGGACAGACCGATACGGTAATGGGTGTCAGAAAGTCGTGAGCACGCCTCATGTTCTTGCGGGATTTGGAAGTTTTTTTCTTAGGTACTGCCATGTTGATTCTCCTTTTTTCGGTGGTGTTACAGTGAAACCACCATTTTTTATCGAGACACCTTGAAATTTTTCAACGCACTGAATTTAAGACTGACCGGCTCTTTGGAGCATGAGCAAACGGATATATTCAGATCAGCCCCGCATTCGGGACAAAGGCCCTTGCATTCATCGCCGCACAGGGGCTTAAAGGGAATGCTCATGGCAACCTGTTCCTCAAGTTCATGGGTAAGGTCGATCTCGTCACCACTGTAGGTAGAGGCAACGAGATCATCATCGCACAATTCGGTTTCGTCTTCAACCTCGCTCTGCCGTGCGGATTCCTTGCGAAAAATGATTCTGAAACTTGAATCAATAACAGATGGATAGGTCGCCAGACAGCGGCCGCAGACCAGATCGACCGGCACCTGCATCCTGCCGGTTGCCTTCAGGTGATCGAACTCGCGTTCTACCGATATATCAGCAGCAAGATTGCCGCGGAATACACACTCGCCATCAACCTGCATCTGCACAAGGACAGGGAAGCTTTCCACCGGCTCATCCACCTTCAGTTCATAGGGCTTATTTTTGATGTGGTCAATTCGTATCTTCACTTAGCCGGTCCAGGGGGTTAGGCATAGAAACGCCAAAGTACAAAGCAAGCAAGTATATTCAATCGGGCTTTGTTGTCAAGGAAATTCAAACCGGCTGATGTCGGTACCTGCCGAAAAGCTCCAGTTTGCGGCGGAATCTTTCCATCAGGTTTTTATCAACCATGTCCCAGCTGAAACGCCAATCCCAGTTTCCGTCGGCCGTGCCCGGTATGTTCATGCGCGCCGCTGACGGAAGTCCAAGCATATCCTGGAAAGGAATTATGGCCGTGTCAGCCACTGACATGAGCGCCACCTGGGTGAGATCCTCTGACGGATGTTCGCCGGATGAGCCGAGGTAATCCCGCACCTCACAGCGTTCCTTTTCATTCAAACCCGCATACCAGCCAGCAGTGGTGTCGTTATCGTGGGTACCGGTATAGACCACACTGCGCTTGATATGGTTATGAGGAAGATAAGCATTGGCCGGGCCGGATCCGAAAGCGAACTGGAGGATCTTCATGCCCGGGAACCCGCAGCTGTCACGGAGGGCTTCAACCGCCGGCGTGATCACTCCCAGGTCCTCGGCAATAATCGGAAGCGATCCCAAGGCCGAAAACAGGGCATCGAACAGCTGTCTGCCGGGCCCGGCGGTCCAGGTGCCCTTGACCGCAGTCTTGTGACCGGCCGGGACATGCCAGGCTGCCTCGAAGCCGCGAAAGTGGTCAACGCGGATGCAGTCGAACTGGGTAAACAGGTACCTGAAGCGCTCTATCCACCAGTCATACCCGCGCGCCTTCAGCACGTCCCAGTCATAGAGCGGATTGCCCCACAACTGGCCGGTATCACTGAAATAATCAGGTGGAACACCGGCCACGACGGTTGGTTTCCCCTGATCGTCCAGCAGGAAGATGTCCCGGTTTGCCCAGACATCGGCAGAGTCATAGGCAACAAAGATCGGGATATCTCCGATGAGGGAGACACCCTGGGCTGCTGCGTAAGCACGCAGGTGACTCCACTGCCTGGAGAACTGCCACTGCAGGTATTTCTGTACACCGATTTCGGGTCCCAGCTCCAGCGAGGCCTTTTCAAACAGCTCCGCATCCAGCAGAGCGGCGGATTTCGGCCAGTGGCACCAGCTTTTGCCCTTATAGCGCTGTTTCAGCGCCATAAAGAGGGCGTAATTGTGCAGCCAGGGGGTGCTGTCACAGAAGTGCCAGAAATCGTCCATGCGCGCTGTCCGGCCAGAGGCGAAAAAGGCCGCGGCAGCCTTGTGAAAGACATCGTTTCTGGCAGGCAGCAGGGCACCAAAATCAACCCGTTCCGCACTGTCTGCAAGAGTACTATCCTGTTTGGACAAGTCACCCTCACGGACCAGTGTCTCCAGGTCAATCAGCAGCGGATTGCCGGCAAATGCGGAAAAGGCTGAATAGGGCGAATTGCCACACGCGGCAGGGTTGAGGGGCAGAACCTGCCACCAGGACATACCCATTCCGGCCAGCAGATCAATAAAAAGCCGGGCATCGTAGCCCAGCGTCCCGATGCCGCTGGGACCGGGAAGTGATGTGGGGTGCAGCAGAACACCGCAACTCCTGTCTTTTCTCATCTCACGCCTCCCATAATCGTTCCGTTTTGAAGCGATGAATTAATCATAATCCCCACGGCTTTGCAAATGTATTCAACATCACCGATACTCGCCAGACGCTGACTCGCCCACGCCCTAATCTGCACTTGACTTTGCAGCTTGGCATGATTAACTCAATATAGAAGAAAGTACAAATTCAAGCACAGGAAAGAAGAACTGATAT
>JBBQXT010000164.1:0-4176 GCA_038209415.1 Geobacterales bacterium | reverse complement strand
CAGCTGCACCGTCTCGTGCCCCAGAAAGCGGCCCGCTCCGGGCTGCTGACGATCATCTCCAATCGCCTGACCCACGACCTGCCCGAAAGCATGGAGGCGCTCTACACTGAACTCTCGGCCCTGCTGGAAATCCACCTGCTGCCCAAGAGCCACGATGTTGGCGCCCTGATCGAATCGAGCATGGACTGGCTGGCGCTGGCTGTTACGCGCGAGGCCGGAGGAGATGGGGGGCGCGAACGCAAACTGCGGATCACTCCCGAGGTCGAGCGCACCCAGTTCTGGCAGGAGTGCCGCCTGCGGGTACGGACCCTGGCCGATGCCCTGGGTGACTACACCTCGGCCCTGCGGACCCTTGTGCGCCGCTGCGGTGACCTGCCTGATAAATTGAAGGAGAAACTGTCCGACCAGCTGCTGGATACCGCCGGCATTGAAGGCCGCCTGCAGGCCATGGTCGACGGACTGCTGTTCTTCATCAGTGCACCTGAAGGGTATTGCAGCTGGATAGAGACTTCGTCGGGTCATCGCGGCGTGCAGGCCAGGTTGTGTGCCGCACCGCTGGACATCTCCGGCCAGGTCAAGGAAACCATCCTCGACCGCCTGAAAACGATCATTGTTACCTCGGCCACCCTGACCGTGGGCGGTGATTTCAAGTACCTCAAGAAGCGCACCGGCTTTGGTCTGCTGCCCAAGGAACGGCTGAAGGAACTGCAACTGGCCTCGCCTTTCGACTACGCCCGTCAGGTCTTCGTGGCGGTGCCGGATGACATGCCCGAGCCGACCGCGCCCGGATTCCGCCAGGCGCTGGAGGAACGCATCCTGCGGGCCGTGACGGTCTCTGGCGGGGGCGCCTTCATCCTGTTCACCTCCTATGACCTGCTGAACAAGGTGCATGCCTCCCTGGCTCCAGATCTGGCCAAGATGGGGCTGACGGCGCTCAAGCAGGGTGAAAGCGGGCGGCACGCCCTGCTGGCTCATTTCCGCAAGGAGGGTAATGCCGTGCTGTTCGGTACAGATTCTTTCTGGGAAGGGGTGGATGTGAAAGGCGAGGCTCTCAGGCTGGTGATTATCGCCCGCCTGCCGTTCCAGGTGCCGACCGAGCCGGTGCAGCAGGCCCGCTCCGAGCAGATCGATGCCAGTGGCGGCGACTCTTTCCGGGAGTTCGCCATCCCCCAGGCGGTGATCAAGTTCCGCCAGGGCTTTGGCCGGCTGATCCGCAGCCGGGATGACCGCGGGGCGGTACTGATCCTGGACCGGCGCATAACCACCAAAGGATATGGCAAGGTATTTCTGCGCTCTTTGCCGGATACGGAACTGATCAGGGGGGATTCGGACACGGTCTTCACGAGGATGGCGGGGTTTTTCGGGGGGAAGGTTTGAAGTCTCCCCTGACAAGGGGAGATTTAGAGGGGTTTGATTTAGCTTGCCTGCTTCATCCGTTTCTTGGCGCTGAAGTTGAAACACTGATAATAGCTCAGGCACATCAGCAGAAACGCGAACAGGATGACGGCCAGCACGTGAGGCGCACCGGCAGCTTTTTTTGCATCCGGCACCATGGTGACAAAGGCCAGGAAAAAGGCCACGGCGCTGAATTTCCAGAGATCGCCCAGCAGACGCTTCTTGCGCAGGGCGGCCAGGGCTTCCTTGGTCAGACCGACCGCGCTGCCTTCGATTTCAACACCGGCATCACGCCAGGCCAGCCGGTAGATCGGGTAGAGCAGCAGCAACTGGATTACGATGGATGCAACTATGCTGGATACAAACTTTTCCGGTTTTCCCAGCAGGGCAAAATTGTTCTGGAACAAAAACGCCACATAGATCAACAGACACACCAGCAGGGCCTGGACAACGCGGTAGATGGTCATGGTACGGTTGAGGCGTTTGAAGTCAAAACTAGCCATGATATATTCTCTCCGATGCACTCTCTGATTGCGCCGCAAGCGCCCAGCGGTTATAACAGAAGGGCAGGGTTATAGGCAAGTACTGATAACAGGCTGTCGTTCCCCTGCAGAACACTCTGGCTGGTCGCGCAGGTTACCCCGCAGGATGAGGCACCAAATGAAGCTGCTGCGTAAAATCTTTCATCCGGTCATGGCGCTGATTGCCGTACAGCTGGTCTGGATCACCCTGGTGGTGTTATGGATCACCTGGTTTGTCGGCAAACATCGTGAATTTCGCCAAATGGCGGAAAAGTATCGTCCCGACCTGCTCGGCACGGGCTTCAACTGGCCGGTGATGGTCGAGGGACTGCTGCTGCTGGTGATCATACTGGTGGGTGTGTATGTCATCTTTGTCTACTGGAACCGCCAGTCCAACCTGTATGCCAAACAGCGCGACATCATCTCGCAGGTTACCCACGAGCTGAAATCACCGCTGGCCTCGATTCAGCTGCACCTGGAAACCATCCGCCTGCGCAAGCCGGCCGGGGAGAAGCTGGATGCCTTTGTCGGCACCATGTTGGCGGATACCGACCGGCTGCATTACCTGATCAATAACCTGCTCATGGCGGCCCGCCTGGAACAGCGCCGCAAGCCGGCCGAGCGCCGGCTGACGGATGTCTCCGGCATGCTGGCGGAGTATGTCGAACGGGAACGGGCCAACCTGTCGCAGGGGGGCAGCATCTCACTGGAGGCGGAACCGGCCATCAAGCTGCTGGTTGACCCGGAAGAGATGGGTATGGTGCTGCGTAACCTGTTCGAAAATGCCGTGCTCTATTCGCCCGGAAGCCCGGAGATCGCCGTACGGCTTGCACGAACCGGCAACTCGGTTTGCCTGTCGATCCAGGACAAGGGCCGGGGGTTGGACAGAAACGAGTTGAAGAAGGTCTTCGACATGTTCTACCGTGTCCATACGAGCGGTGAAAACGTGCGCGGAACCGGATTGGGACTGTACATTGTCAACACCATCATTCGCGGCTATGGCGGAAAATTGGCGGTGGAAAGTCCCGGTCCCGGCCAGGGCTGCACCTTTATCATAACTCTTCCGGTGTAAACGCTATGCAAACTGAAAAACCACACATTATGCTGGTCGAGGACGAGATCCATCTGGCGCGGGGCATCTGTTTCAACCTGGAAGAGGAAGGCTGCCGTATCAGCCATTTCGAATCCGGGGAAAAGGCTCTGACCGCCCTGGAGGTGGAGCATTTCGAGCTGATCATTCTGGATGTCATGCTGCCCGGCATGGATGGCTTCCAGGTCTGCCGTGCCATTCGAAAACTCGACCCGCGTGTACCGATACTGATGCTGACCGCCCGCTCCGAGGATGGCGACCGGGTGGAGGGGCTGGAGAACGGCGCCGATGACTACCTGACCAAACCGTTCAATCTGGTGGAATTCCTGCTGCGGGTCAAGGGCATGCTCAGGCGCTCGTCATGGTATCGTCCCGATCCGGTGGAAGAGGGCTACCGCTTCGGCAACAACGAGATTTTTCCGCTCTCTTACCGTGCCCGGACCGCCCAGGGCGAAATCGACTTGACCGAGATGGAGGTGCGCGTCCTGTCGCTGTTCTTTCAGAAGGAAGGGGCGATCATCCCGCGCGGCGAACTGCTCCAGTCGGTGTGGGGCTATACCAACGACACCGAGACCAGAACCCTGGACAACTTTCTGGTCAGGCTGCGCAAATATTTCGAGCCGGACCCGACTCACCCGGTACACTTCCAGACCGTACGCGGTGTCGGCTACCGCTTCAGCAGGAAGGGGTAACCGTGAAGCACCTGATCCTCGGCACCGCCGGCCACATCGACCACGGCAAGACCTCGCTGGTCAAGGCGTTGACCGGCATCGATACCGACCGGCTCAAGGAGGAAAAGGCTCGCGGCATTACCATCGAACTGGGTTTTGCCCATTTGGAATTGCCGGGAGGCATCCAGTTCGGCATCGTGGATGTGCCGGGACATGAGCGGTTCGTGCGGGCCATGGTGGCAGGCGTGGGCGGCATGGACCTGGTCATGTTGACGGTTGCCGCCGACGCGGGCATCATGCCCCAGACCCGTGAACACCTGGATATTCTACGGCTGCTGGGGGTCAAGAGCGGGCTGGTGGCCCTGACCAAGCGCGATACGGTCGACAGGGACTGGCTGGAGCTGGTGACCGAAGAGGTGCGGGATTTCGTGGCCGGCAGTTTCCTGGAAGGTGCGCCGATTGTAGCGGTCTCTGCGCGGACCGGCGCGGGGCTGGATGA
>JBBQXT010000163.1:0-4186 GCA_038209415.1 Geobacterales bacterium | reverse complement strand
AAGGCACAAAGGCGGCCAGAACCCTCGGGGAGCCGACTTTTTAGTGTTGTCAAAGAGCTGTTGCGCCGTGAATAGGATAATTTCCGGATCACTGCCTTTGGTGTTGCAATAAATTGCCTTCGGATGGCCGATTAAACCCGCAAGTTGGTCGGTCGAATTTGCGATGGCATCATGATTGTATTGTTTTGACAAAAGAAATGCAGAGAAATTGGGTGAGGGAGACTATGCACATCTTCGGGAGCAGGGGGTCGCAAGTTCAATTCTTGTCATCCCGACCATACAAATCAAGGGTTCACGGCATTAGCCGGAACCCTTTTTTGTTACGATGGGTACGGATTTGCGGGCGACTCCTCGGGCTTCTGGCTGATCGGTGCCCGGTTCTTCACGGCAAACACCTCGATGCCGGCCTTGGTCTCCAGGGGACAGACGTTCTCGCAGATGCCGCAGCCGTTGCAGATCTCTTCCACCAGATACGGTTCCTTGACGGTCCTTGAAAGGCCGTCGAGCCCGATGACTGTGACCTCGCGCGAGCGGATGGCCTTCTCGGGTATCGGGCAGTGCTCCTCACAGACGATGCAGTCGATCTTGCGGGCAAAGGGCAGGCAGTGGTTTTTATCGAAGACCGCCTTGCCGATTACCTCGCGGCGCTTGGGCTCCACCTCAAGGGCGGGGATCGCCCCGGTCGGGCAGACCTGGCCGCAGAGGGTGCAGTTGTATTCGCAGTAACCCAGCCTCGGAATCAGCAACGGAGTATAGAAACTCTCGATACCGGCCTGATACGCCGCCGGGTAGAGCGCGCTCTTCAGGCAGACCTTCATGCACTCCCCGCAGCGCACACACTTCTTCAGGAACTCGTCTTCGCTGCGCACACCGGGCGGCCGCAGCACGCGCGACACCCGCTCGGGGGAGCGAAAGCGAGCCGGGACTGCCAGCATCAGCCCGGCCGCCAGCCCCCCCAGCAGCACCCTCCGTTGCGGCAGCAGCGGACCGGCCCCCTTCACAGCTAGTGCAGGACGGAAGACGATCCTTTCATACGGACAGCCCTGCTGACAATCCATGCAGAGGATGCACTCCTCCTGAAGCAGGTGCCCCTGAGCGAAGCTGGTCGGGCAGAGCTCGCGACAGGCCCCGCAATCAGCACAAAGCTCGCTCGGCGAGCGTTTGAAGGGTGCGCAGCGCCCCAGCCATCCCAGCAGGGTACCCAGGGGGCAGAGATTGCGGCACCAGTTGCGGGTCTCGAAACGCTCCAGTGCAATAATGGCCAGGAGCAGGCCGGCTGAGAACAGGGCCAGTGGATAGATTGTATCGCGGAAGGGGAGCAGGTTGTCGCGGAGCAGGTTATAGGCCGGTGCCAGGGTGTCGCGACGCTCGCCGATCAGGCGATAGAGCCCGACCCACCCTTCCCGGGCCGCCAGTCCCAGCAGTGGGTGAAGCAGAAACGTCAACCCCCGCAGCAGGATGGCGATCGGGTCGAGCAGACCGCTCAGGTTGAGATTGAACAGCGATGCCGACAGGAGCGGCAGCAGCAGCCAGTATTTGGTGTTCCCCCTGAGGATCGCCAGTGGTACGGTTTTGCGGATTCGGGATGTCAGCAGATCGAGGATCGTCCCCAGTGGGCAGATCCAGCCGCAGAAAAAACGCCCCAAGGCCAGCGTGGCCAAGGTCATCAGCAGCGCCGGAAGCAGCAGCCAGGTCCATGCTTTTGCTGCCAGAAGATAACTGAACAGCACCAGGGGATCGACCCGGAAGAAGGTATTCACAGCCGCGTTGATCTCATCACGTCCGCGGTACTCGGTCTGGACGAACAGAATCAGGAACAGCGCCAAGAATACAAGCTGGCTGATGCGGGCCGGGGTCCGTTTCAAACGGCTAGACCTTCACTACTTTTATCTTGCCAAGATCCATCTCTCCCAATCCACGCTTGTAGGCCGCCACGGTCACGGGGATATCGGCCGGCTTCATGCCGAAAAGGGTGGTGGCGAAGGCGTCGGCGGCAACGATATCGACCGATGCGATCACTTTGTTGAGCACCTTCACGTCGGCGATGTTGCCCCCCTGCGGGCCGTGGGCGGTCAGGATGCGGGTGGCGTCGATGATCGTCAGATGGCTGCGGAAATGCGCATTCACATCAGCCAGGGCCACATCGATGTTGCGGTGGATGTAGCCGCGGTTGCCACCCATGATACCCATGACATTCTTGAGCCCGAGGGTCAGTTTGGTCAGGCCGTGATGCTTGGCAATCGGTACGTTGATATACACATCGGCCGCCAGGGCCTCATCGTACAGCTCCCACTCCTTGAGGAACCGGCCGTTGAGGGCTACTTTTTTGAAGCGTTCCGGCTCGATCTGCTTGCACTCAACGTTTTTCATCCCCTTCAGGGCGCTTTCGATACCGCTGTTGACATAGCAGCGCCGGCCATCGTTGCAGGTGTAGTCGAAGACCTTGATCTTCCTGGCTCCGGCCGCCAGGCACTCCTCCACCACCGCCCGCACCACCTTGGGATGGGTATTGGCGGCCAGTTCCGTGGAGCGGTCCCAGCCCATGTTGGGTTTGACCACCACCACATCCCCCGGCTTGACGAAGCGCTTCATGCCGCCCAGGGCGTTGATGGCCTTGCGGGTGATGGCCGGGTAGTCACTGCCTTCCGCCACCACCACCAGCGACTGCGGTTTGGCTGCCAGCGCTTCCCTGATCAGTACCGGTGCCAGCAGTGATGCGGCACCGCTTGCTTTCAGAAAGGTTCGTCTGTCCATAGTGGCCTCCGGGGGTTCAAGTGCGTTGTATACTGCGGAATCTACTCTATGGCACTGGCGGTATTTTCAAGTTATCAAACCTGACCAATTCGCTGATTGGTAATTCTTTGTCAATTGCTTTATTTTCCGTTGTGTCGTCGCGCGAAACCAGTTTTTTCTCTTTGGTCCCGGCTAAGCAGGCTTAGCGTTAGCTCAGAGACTGACGGTCTTGTAGAGAAAATACAAAACACATGTTTTTAACATACTGTTTTAAATAACGTTAACTTGTTGTGTATCTTAATAAGCAGGATATAAGCAGTATCCGGGTTGTTTTTGCGCCGTAATAATAAGGGGAAACTATCACTCACTCTCTAGGACAGCAATCAAAAAACTGGGTTCCCTGTTATGGGTTCCCGGCCTGTTTGTGGGATGGCACTCAATGAACATTTATTGACGGCGGCGGTACATGAGCCGGTCAATTGGCCCCATTTCCTGCTGATCTGCCGGGAGGGGAGCTATACTTATAAGCTTATCGTCCTTGAAGCCCACGGCGTACGGATTTTCGCTACGGCCAAAGGCATCATCATGGATCTTAAACGCAACATAGGTATCTGGTGTCGCTGGACAGTCCAGCACTTGCCGGTTTACAAGCAACTGTGTGACTTCTTGGCTGATCATACCCGGCACAAGGTCGGTGGTGTTAATGTCCTGAACACAACCGGACAGCATTATTTGACGTTAGCAATACAATCTTTCCCATGATTATCCCTTATTTCTTTTACGAGATTAATCCACTATTCGGACGGGTTGTATCTCTTAACCGCTTGGTGGCCGAGTCAATCAGGCCGCACAAGCCCCCTCTGGTATGTGTTTAAATTAAAAGAGCTTTTTGTCTTTGAAGGTGAAAGTATAATGATTCTCGTCATGGTCAAAAGCATGATCGTGCAGGTTGAAATACAGGTGATCAAATCCGTTTTCCATGGACGCGCTTTCCGGTTCGCCTAGCTTCTGAATTACCTCTTGTTTACTGGCGCCAGCGTTGATGTTTGCGAGCATCCCCTTCTGTGTCACACATCCTGCCGATAATACGAGTCAATTCGGTTCTGACTCCCCGCTTGTGCAGCATTCTCACGGCCCTGAATACGTCATTGTCTGTGAGTCCTTTGTTGAATACCTTGTTCCTGTATTCTTCGTCTGGGTCCTCGATACCTATGAAAACAGTGTTCAGGCCTTTACCGCACATTGACAGCCCACGTTAGGGTGAAGAGATCGTAATTCGGATACTTGGACTTTAAACCGAGCATCAGGGAGTGTGCAACGTCGTGCGAGAAGATTTTTGCCAGGCTGGTTCCGGTTATTTTCTGGGGGTTCATGTTTTTGGAGTTGCTTATGCCTGCTATTGCAAGCCGCTGAAATTTATGAAAATAGGTTTTTAGAAAACGCCGTTGAAGGC
>JBBQXT010000162.1:0-4188 GCA_038209415.1 Geobacterales bacterium | reverse complement strand
ATATCATCCAGGAGAAGTCTGTTCCGCTGCCGGTCGGCTGTCAACCGGGCATAGATCTCCTGGATTGTCTTTTCGCTATCTGTTTCCGAAAGACTGAAGCCGGTTTCCCGCAGGATCAGTCTGCGGGTAAAATCTTCATTTGTTGCCTGCTGTTTGCGGTTCAGTGAAAATCTGGTCGGGCCACACTGCAGATGAATGATCGGCTGATGACCGTCCCTCCGGTACGGGGTGGCGGTGAGCCCTACCACGTATTTTGCCTTGACCTCGGCCAGCACTCGCTCAAATGAAAATGCCGGCAGGTGATGACATTCATCCACGATGATCTGACCATAGTTGGCCACCAGGTTGGCGACTTCATCTTTCCTGACAAGGCTCTGCATCATGGCTACGTCCAGGTTTCCATTAGCCTTGCTTTTGCCGGAGCCGATGGTACCGATCTCTTTTTTCGGCAAATCAAGAAAGCGGGAGAGTTGCGCCACCCACTGATCGAGAAGCGGTTTTCGGTGCACCAAGATAAGAGTTGAGCAGTTCCGCGCCGCTGTCAGCCATGCTCCGACGACTGTCTTGCCGGAACCGGGTGGGGCAACGAAGATGCCGATGTCATGCAGCATAAGCTCAGCAACCGTCTGCTGCTGGATGTCAGAAAGTGTTCCGTGAAAGGTGAAATTCGTTGGAATTCCGGCTTGCCGTTTATCATCTAGCTGCAACGAGATGCCATATTCGTTCAGAAGAACTGCGAGCGCATCACGGCAACCTCTTGGCAGCGCCACATGCTCCGGCAATTCCTCGAAACAGGCAATCACTCGTGGGGTATTGTGAGTGGAGAGGCGCATCTTCTGTTTTTTGAAAAACTCCGGATTCTGGAAGGCAGCCAGCCGCTTGATACGATTCAGCAGTGACGATGGAATACCGTTTTTCTCAATAAAGATCCGTTGAGCGAGAACGGCCTTGATCTTTTTCGGTAGTTTCTCTTTTATCCGCTGTTCCGGTAAATGACCTGAAGGTGGACGTTCCCACGGAGCCTGGTCTTCATCATGATCAGACGGCAGTTTCAACCCGATCACCTGGCCCTTACGCGCAGCCCGGTTGGCAATCGCTTGGACTTCTTGCGGAGAGATACGCTTGAGAGAGATCAGATAGTCCCACTGATCCGAATATGGAAGGAAGGCTTCATCAATAAAGATCGAGTTTTCCTTCTTACGGGGTTCCAATTGCAACGGAAGAGCTATCAAGTTACCGAAACCGCCACGGGGCATGGTGTCCTGACTGGGAAAGAGCCGGTCGTAAGATCCCATGCTGAGTTGATGACGCCGCGACATGGTCTCGGTGATCAGAAAACAGCCCATGACCCTGGCGACCGTCGCCATGACCGGCTCGGTGAAGAAAAACCAGGCGTGAGCACCGTTTCCGGAACGTGAGCGTTCCACTGAAACAGGGATGTCAAGAGAAGAACAGGTTTCCCTGAAGGCGGCTACATCCTCCTGCCAGGTTGTCTTGTCAAAGTCAACAGCCAGGAATCGACAGGTATCGTCCGGCAGCAGTGGATAAACACCGATGGTCTGCTTGCCCTGGAGGTGCTCCCGAATCACCTCGTCACTTACTGGCAGGTATGACTGGTGATTGCAGTCACTACACTTGACTCGGGGGAATTTGCGTTTTCCGCAGAGAGAATAGTTGCCGTCATTGGCACAGGCCGGCATGTAACCTTTACGGTCACCATTTTTGCTGATCCAGAGTTTTGGGTAGACATCTTCACGACCCCTAAAAAGAGACCTGAAGATGGCAATCTTTGCTGTTGAGGATAAGATGGAGGTTTCTTGGACAGGGAAAGGGGCTGCATCAACGACTGATAACTGCTGCCGTAGGTCATGAATGCGATTAAGGATTGTCTGTCGCTCAAAATCGAGCCGAGAAAGCTGAGTTTCCTCCAGAGCAATTGCCTCAATAAGATTGGATAAAGAATGTTTCATTTGTCTAAAATATTTACTGATATATTGCAGCTACATTACTTTGGATGGAACAAGATGGACTTCCAGCTTGCAGCCAACGGCCTGAGCATATTTTTTCAGTGTGGCAATCGTAGGAGAGTGCCTGTTATCTGATAGAGATGTTTCCAGTCGTGTCACAGATGGCGGCTTGGTACCCATTTTTTCTGCAACTTCTGCTTGGGTAAGGCCAGCGTGCTGCCTTGCAAGCAGAAGTTCGCGCAACAACGTAAACTCAGTTTCAAGTTCATTGTATTCCACGATGAATCCTGGATCTTGCTTCCATTCATCCAGCATTTGGCGATGCGTTTTCGTTGGTGACATTTTATCCATTGTTTATTACCTCTCTTTGCCTGCGACGGGCAGTTTCAAGTTCCCGTTTTGGTGTTCCGTTCGTTTTTTTAATGAACGAGTGAAGCATAATAATTTCCCTGCCAACCCTCATGCAGTAAAAAACTCTGGCAATACCTTCGCGCCCTCGTGGCCGCAATTCGAATAAACCATCTCCCATTGCCCGAGAATGAGGCATTCGCAACTCAAGGCCAAAGTCCTCAAGCAAGCAAGTCAGTTTGGCATATGAAGCTCGAATCCCGACAGGTAGATCGTTAATTTCAAGCCTTACCTGTTCACTATAATACCCGATGGTCCATGACATAACCACCTCATAACATATTTGTTATGCTTGTTTCAAGCTTATAAATTCAACTTTGAAAGCGCTGCAAAACGTATTGAGTCCGGGCCACATCCCGGGTCGCGGATAAGCCCATCCGGCACTTGTGACTACCCGGATAGATGCGGAAGGTTACCGGGCTGGAGCTGAAAGAGCAGCGCGCAAGGGCCACCGAGGCTTCTGCCAGGTTGTGCGCGGTCGTGACGTGGAAGGCAATGTCTTGATCCGTGGTTGCCATCATGACACCATCGGCCCACCGGTCGGCAAAGTCGGCCAGTTCGATCAGCTGGTTGCTGGTCACGTCTCCGGCGAACAGCTGGGCACACACGCGGCGTTCGCCGGAAATCTGCACCAGGTTCTCCTGCAGGCCGCTAACCGCCGGCAGCTCTTCCGCTGCAGAAGGCTCAAGGGCGACCAACCGGCGGAATTCACTTTCCCCCTTCTCGCGGATCAGGTGTTTGAGGCGCTTCCCGGCCGGGGTGTGGGCGGCATAGACGCGGGCAATGGCCTCGATCACAGGGATGATGCGGTTCTCGCTGACGCCCGCTTCAAACAGGAAACCGGGCTGCGGCTCCCGTCCCAATCCACCGGCGACGAAGATGTCGTAGCGGCTGCCGTCTCCATCACTGCCGGACAACACCAAACCAACATCCTGAATCAGGTGGCGTCGACCGGCAGCATCGGCCTCGACCCCGATCTTGAATTTCTTGGGCAGTCGTTCGAAACGCGGGTTGGCGGTAAAGTGGCGATGAAGGCGGCGGGCCATGGTCTCTAACGCCGGAAAGCCCAGCGCGCCCTGGCTGGAGCAGGTCACACACCTGACAGCCCCTCCGCAGGCGCCGCGCGAGGTCAGGCCGACCGCCGCCAGCGTCCTTTTGACCTCGGGCAGGTCAGCCTCCTGCAGCCAATGTATTTCCAGGCTGCCGCGGGTCGTCAGGTGGATTGTACCCTGGCCGAAGCGGGTGGAAACCGCGGCAACAGCCCGCGCCTGTACCGCCGGGATAACCCCGGCCGCCAGTTTGACCCGCTGCATGAAAAAACCATCCTGTCGCTGACGGTAGATGCCGTCCAGCCGGGACTCTTTGATGTTTTCGGACATAATAGAAAAAAACCTTTCGCGGAAAAGTGTGCTACAGAACCCTGAAAAGATCAGATCCCTTCGAAAAGAGTGGTAGAGAGATAGCGTTCGGCACAGTCCGGCAGGATCACCACAATCGTCTTGCCGGCAAATTCGTCCAGTCTGGCCAGCCGGACAGCAGCGGCGGCGGCTGCACCGCAGGAGATGCCGACCAGCATGCCTTCCTCTTTGGCTAGCCGTTTGGCAAATTCTATGGCCTCGTTGCTATCCACCAGTTCGACCCGGTCGATAAGGGACAGGTCGAGCGTGTCGGGGATAAAACCGGCGCCGATGCCCTGGATCTTGTGCGGGGCCGGCTGAATCGGCTGCCCGGCCAGCTGCTGGCTGATGACCGGGCTCTCTTTCGGCTCGACCGCTACGGAGATGATCTGCTTGCCCTTGGTGTTCTTGATATA
>JBBQXT010000161.1:0-4268 GCA_038209415.1 Geobacterales bacterium | reverse complement strand
CAGATCAATAAAAAGCCGGGCATCGTAGCCCAGCGTCCCGATGCCGCCGGGACCGGGAAGTGATGTGGGGTGCAGCAAAACACCGCAACTCCTGTCTTTCCTCATCTCACGCCTCCCATAACTGTTCCGTTCAGAAGTGATGAATTAATCATAATCCCCACGGCTTTGCAAATGTATTCAACATCGCCAATACTCGCCAGACGCTGACTCGTCCACGCCCTAACCTGCACTTGACTTTGCAGCTTGGCATGATTAACTCAATACAGAAGGAAGTACAAATTCAAGCACAGGAAAGAAGAACTGATATGGACTTCAACAAACTTACCCAAAAGTCGCAGGAAGCATTTGCAGAGGCACAGAATATGGCGGTTACCCTGGGACATGTGGAGGTGGACGGAGAGCATCTGTTGTGGGCTCTGCTGGATCAGCCGGAAGGACTTGTCAACCGCCTGCTGCAGCGGATGGGCCTGCAGCCCGAAACCATCAAGAAAGCGGTTGCGGATGAGCTGAACCGGCGACCGCACGTCTCGGGACCGGGCGTGGAATCGGGTAAGATTATCATTTCCCAGCGTCTCTCGCGCATCCTGGTGGCAGCCGAGCAAGAGGCCAAACGCCTCAAGGATGAGTACGTCTCGGTGGAGCATCTCTTTATGACACTGCTGGCCGAGGGAGACAAGACGCCGTCCGGCAAGCTGCTGAAACAGTCCGGCATGGACCGGGAGAAATTCCTCACCGCCCTGACCGACGTGCGCGGCAACCAGCGCGTAACCTCCAGCGACCCTGAAGCCAGTTACGAGGCCTTGGAGAAATACGGCCGCGATCTGGTCAAGATGGCCCGCAGCGGCAAACTGGACCCGGTCATCGGCCGCGATGAAGAGGTCCGCCGGGTTATCCGGGTGCTGTCCCGCAAAACCAAGAACAACCCGGTGCTGATCGGTGAGCCGGGAGTCGGCAAGACTGCCATCGTCGAGGGATTGGCCCAGCGTATCGTGCGGGGCGACGTACCCGAGGGGCTCAAGGACAAGACTGTCTTTGCCCTGGACATGGGCTCTCTGGTGGCCGGGGCCAAATTTCGCGGCGAGTTCGAGGAACGGCTCAAGGCTGTTTTGAACGAGATCAAGGAGGCCGAAGGGCGCATCATTCTCTTTATCGACGAGCTGCATACCATCGTGGGGGCCGGCAAGGCCGAGGGTTCCATGGATGCCGGCAACATGCTCAAGCCGATGCTGGCCAGGGGCGAGCTGCACTGTATCGGAGCAACGACCCTGGACGAGTACCGCCAGTATATCGAGAAGGATGCAGCACTGGAGCGTCGTTTTCAGCCGGTGCTGGTGGAGCAGCCCACGGTGGAGGATACGATCTCGATCCTGCGCGGACTGCGCGAGCGCTTCGAGGTGCACCACGGCATCAAAATTCAGGATGCCGCCCTGGTGGCAGCCGCCACTCTTTCCAACCGCTATATCACCGAGCGCTTCCTGCCGGACAAGGCCATCGATCTGGTGGACGAGGCTTGTGCCATGCTGCGCACCGAGATCGACTCTAAACCATCCGAATTGGACGCTATCAGCCGCCGGGTGATGCAGCTGGAGATCGAGGAACTGGCTCTCAAGAGGGAGAAGGACCCAGCCAGCAAGGAGCGACTGGTGGCGCTGCGCAAGGCACTGGCCGATGATCGCGAGAAGGCCAACGCCCTACAGGCCCAGTATGACTCCGAAAAAAGCGCTATCGAGCTGATAAAGGGTTTGCGTGAACAGATCGATAAGACTCGTCGCGAAATCGAGCAGGCCGAACGGGTCGGCAATCTGGAACTGGCATCGAAGCTTAAATACTCGGAACTGCCCGGCCTGGAGAAGGCCCTAAAAAAAGAGGAATCAACCCTCAATCAGAAACAGGGTGGCAAAAAGCTGCTGCGTGAAGAGGTCACCGAAGACGAGATCGCCGAGATCGTCGCCCACTGGACCGGCATCCCCGTCCAGCGGCTGGTGGAGGGGGAACGGGAGAAGCTGTTGCGGCTGGAGGATATTCTGCACCAGCGGGTAATCGGCCAGGACGAGGCGGTGCAGCTGGTTGCCGATGCCGTGCTCAGGGCCCGTTCCGGCATCAAGGATCCCAAGCGCCCGATCGGCTCGTTCATCTTCCTGGGCCCCACTGGAGTCGGCAAGACTGAACTGGCCCGCACCCTGGCCGAGGCGCTGTTCGACTCGGAAGAGAACATGGTACGCATCGACATGTCGGAATACATGGAGAAGTTTGCCGTGTCGCGACTGATCGGAGCGCCGCCCGGTTATGTGGGCTACGAAGAGGGTGGACAACTGACCGAGGCCGTGCGGCGCAAGCCCTACTGCGTGCTGCTGTTCGACGAGATCGAAAAGGCCCACCCGGACGTCTTCAACGTCCTGCTGCAGATCCTGGACGACGGCCGAGTCACTGACAGCCACGGCCGTACGGTCAGCTTCAAGAACACGGTCATTATCATGACCTCCAATATCGGCGCCGCGCACCTGCTGGAGGGCATCACACCGGACGGCGACATCCGCGAAAGCGCCCGCATCGCGGTCATGAACGAGTTGAAGACCGGCTTCCGTCCCGAATTCCTCAACCGGGTCGATGACATCGTTCTTTTCAAACCGCTGCATCTTAACGAGGTCATAAAAATTACCGATCTGCTGGCGGAACAGCTCAAGTTAAGGTTGAAGGAACAGCAGATAACACTTGAAATTTCCGACGAAGCCAAGCGCTTCATTGCACGGGCCGGGTATGACCCGGTCTACGGTGCCCGGCCGCTCAAACGCTACATGCAGCGGGAGGTGGAGACCCGTGTGGCGCGATCAATTATCGCAGGTGATGTAACAGAAGGTGGGAAATTGCTTATTGATGTGGAGGATGGAAAACTGCTGGTTCGCCGGTGAATACAGCGGATGAAGGCTGGTCAGATTACGCTTGCCACGCGGCGCAAAGCCATTATAATGCTTCTATGATCCCAGAACCGCTCCGAATGGAACTTGAAAAGCGCATCCAACAGGCCGTCACCCCCCGCGAAGCAGCAGTGGATGTGATGAAGGAGCTACAGCGGCATTACGGCTGGCTGACCGACGAAGCCGTGGGGGAAGCTGCCCAGCTGCTGGGTCTGTCCGCGCTGCAGGTGGATGAGCTGGCAACATTCTACGAGATGATCTATCGTCGGCCGGTCGGCCGGCATGTGATCCATGTCTGCGACTCCATCTCCTGCTGGAGCATGGGCGGCGAGACCCTGCTGAAACAGCTTGAAAATCTGTTGGGGATCAGGGCCGGCGCAACCACCGGAGACGGCCTGTTCACCCTGCTGCCCTGTTGCTGTCTGGGCAATTGTGGCAACGCCCCGGCAGTCATGGTCGCTGACCGCCTCTATGGTCCGATGACCCCCGCGGAAACCGTGACATTGCTGGAAGAGCTCCGCAGCGCCCTACCCTGATACCAATTAGTGACACCATCCACCCCGAAATTTTGAAAAGAAAAGGCTGCCGAATCCCGGTAGCCTTTTCTTGTGCTCATGAATCAACACATCCTTCAGTACATCGGCAACCGCGCTTGTCCTCCCTGTTACACCAGGCCGTTCTCAATGGCGAAACGGGTCAGTTCACTGTTGTTCTGCATATTGAGTTTGCGAAGGATATGGCTGCGATAGGTACTGATCGTCTTGACACTCAGGGACAATTCCGTGGCGATCTTCCCGACCGGTTTGCCGGAGGCGATCATACACAACACCTGGTATTCCCGATTGGAGAGACTGTGCTGGACCTCGATCGGGGATGGTTCCCCAAGGCCGCTTACCATGGATTCCGCCAGATCGGCACTGACATATTTCTTGCCCAGCGCCAGCTTCTGCAATGCTTCAATGAGTTCGCTGGTGGGGCTGCCCTTGGTCATGTAACCGAAAGCTCCTGATTTGTAGGCCCGCAGCGCATACTGCTCTTCGGGGTGCATACTCAGGACGAGTACCGGCAGTTTGGGTCGAATTCTTTTCAATTCTACCAGGGTGTCGAGCCCGCTCCGACCGGGCATGGAGATATCCAGAACAGCCAGGTCATAGTCGTTCTCCTGCACTTTTTGCAGCAACTCCTGCCCCGTGCCGGCCTCGGCGGCTACAACCATATTCGAGGTTGTGGCAATGACCTGCTTGAGCCCTTCGCGGAAAATCACATGATCATCAGCTATGATGATTTTTTTGAAAGTGGGCATCATGCCATATCTCCTTTGGTTTGACCGGCACCCTGACAAACAGGCAGGTT
>JBBQXT010000160.1:0-4334 GCA_038209415.1 Geobacterales bacterium | reverse complement strand
ATCGGCGCCGGTCGGGTAGTTGTTGTACGAGGCATAGGCCCCGCCGTAGGCGTTGCGGATAATCAGCAGGATGCGCGGCGTTCTGATATCAACGATAGAGTCCAGCATGGCGCGACCGGCCTGCACAATGCCGCGACCCTCTTGCTCGCGTCCCGGCAGGAAACCGGTGGTGTCTTCCATGAAGATCATCGGGATGTTGTAGATATTGCAGAAGCGATTGAAACGGGCAATCTTGTAGGCGGAATCCACCGAAATCTGTCCGGAGGCGACCGCGCTGTTGTTGGCAACAAAACCGACCACATTGCCCCCCAGGCGACCCAGGGCGGTCACGGCCTCGCGGGCCCGGTCACGCTGTAGCTCAAAGTAGTCGCCATGGTCGCAGATCTGCTGGATCATGATCGAGACATCAAAGGGGGTGTTAAAGCCGGTGGGAGAGTTGAAGGCCTTTTTCAAGAGGGTGTTGATCTCCCAGGTTTTACGGTCCAGTGGGTCGCTGGTCTCGCGGAAACGGGCCATGACACTGTTATTGTCGGGGAGATAGGACAGCAGCTGCAGTGCGGTACGCAGAGCTGCCACCTCGTCCTCGACCGTTATGTCGGCAACCCCTGACAGCCCATGCACATTGGGACCGCCCAACTCCTCAGGGGTCACGTCCTCACCCAGCACGGACTTGACGACTCCCGGGCCGGTCAGACCGAAGAAGGTGTCCTGGGGCTGAATCAGAAAGCTGCCCTGGCGCGGGAGATAACTGCCGCCGCCGGCGTTGAAGCCGAACATGCACATGATCGAAGGGACAACACCGCTGATCTTGCGCAGAGCCGTAAAAGCCTCGGCATAACCGTCCAGACCACCCACCCCGGCCGGTACGAAGGCGCCGGCGCTGTCGTTCATACCGATCAGCGGAATGCCCTTTTCACCGGCCATCTGAAACAGCAGAGCCAGTTTGCGGCCGTTGGTGGCATCGATGGAACCGGCCCGGACGGTGAAATCATGGCCATAGAGCGCCACGTCACGTCCGTTGATATTGAGGATGCCGGTCACCAGAGAGGCGCCGTCCAGGTTCTTGCCCCAGTTCTGAAAGAGGATATTGGGTTCGTTTTCCGTCAGTACACGGATCCGCTCCCAGACCGTCATGCGCTTTTTGAAGTGCTGTTTTTCAATCTGGGCAATGCTGACCGACTTGACCGGGCGCTGGATCAGGTCATAGCCTTCCTTCATGGCCTCTTCGTAGCCGCCCTTCTTGCCGGGAATCTCGCCGGGAATGGTAAATTCAACAGTTTCAGTGGGCGCAAACGGGTTTTTCAGTGAGGGCTTAATCGCTTTTGGGGGCATCTCAACCATCCTTCCTCTTCTTGATATGGAACTCAACTGGCTCAAACTATAAAGAAAACGTGTTGAAAGAGTATTAGCGGGTGACGACAGCCAGCACCTTGACCTCGTCGCCATCTTTCGAGAGCAGGCGGTGTTTGAGGGCCGAGTCGAAATAGACGCAATCTCCTTCATACAGGGCAATACGACGGTCATCAAGCAGCAGTTCGGCCGTCCCCTTCATGATGAAGAGGAATTCCTCGCCGTCGTGGCTGTAGGTATTCTCTTCCAGGGCTTTTTCGGTTATGGAAAGCAGGAACGGTTCCATCTTCTTATTCTGCTTGCGAAAGGAGAGCGATTCGTAGGAGTAGCCCTGGCTGGTGCCGGCGCGGGAGATAACCCGTGGAATGGCCTTGCGCTCTTGGGCGCGTACGATTTCGTAGCGGCATTCCTCTTCATCATCCGCAAAGAACAGGCCGATCTTGACATCAAAGAACTTGGCAATCCGGGAAAGAGTGGCTATGGGCGGTGAAACGTTATTGTTTTCTATCTGCGAGATAAGCGCGGGTGAGAAACCGGTTTCCCTGGCCACGGCCTGAAGAGTCAGCTTTTTTGCAAGACGGAGCTTCTTGATCTTTGCCCCGATATTGTAGTCGCTCATTCAATACTCCTGCCAAGAATAAAACCAGTTTTTATGCGGCGGTTTGTATACAATTTGACCGTTAATGTCAATAAAAAAATTTTATTCCGGGTAAAGGAAAACAGTGGGATTAACGATGATTACACGTTTGAAAACCCCGTTCAGAAAACTCCCGGCAGGCAGGGAATAAGAGCTGTGAGGTCTGCTCATTTTACGAGTTTCAACCGGCGAGCCAGCAGCTGCAGGGTGTGCAGCACCTCGACCTTTGAGCCGTGCTGTTTGAGGCCGTCCGAAAGCTGCATCATGCAGCCCGGACAGCCGGTGGCAACAGCCCGCGCCCCGGTAGCGATGATCGCCTGGCTCTTGGCCTCGTTGATCGTCATGGATGAGCCGTAGTGATAGACATTAAAGGTGCCGCCCAGGCCGCAGCAGCGGTCGGCCCCTTCCATCTCGACCAGCTCGACACCCGGGGTTCCATTCAGCAGTTCACGGGGCTGTTTGGTCAGGCCGCGGGTGCGCAGGTGGCAGGGGTCGTGATAGGTGACCCGGATCGCCTCTCCCGCCCCGGTCTCGGCCGGGTTCAATCCCAGTTTGTGCAGTAGCTGCGACGCATCGACGGTCTTGGCCGCCAGGGCCTCAAGGCGGGCCTTTAACTCCGGATTGCGCTTGCCGATCACCAGGGGGTAGAGCCGGTGCAGCGCCCCGCCGCAGGTGGCACAGGCGCTCATGACGTAATCGGCTTCGTAGCGTTCCATCTCTTCCAGGTTCCGCTCCGCCAGATCGCGCACGGTGGCAATATCGCCGCCGGACATGCCCGGCAGGCCGCAACATTGCTGTCCCTTGGGGATGATCACCGTGCAGCCCAGGTGACGGAACAGGGCCAGCGCGGCTTCGCCGACCTCCGTATACACGAAGTTGGTCATGCAGCCGACGAAGAAGACGATGCGTGGCTTGCCCGGTTCTCCGGGGATGACTTCAGGGTGGCGATCCATAAAAGGTTTCTTGGCAATGGCCGGGATATGGCGAGTCCCCCCAATAAAGGGCATCGGAAAGCGCAACCGCAAGCCGGATGTCTCGGGGACTTTCTTGAAAAACAACGGCCCCAGCAGGGCGGCAGCCTTTACCCCCAGCTTCATGCGGGAGCGGTTCTTGATCACCTGGCCGACAGCCGCATGGAACGTGGTCAGGCCCCGTTTTTGCGCCAGGGACTCACGGGCGGCAATCACGATCTCGTCGGTGGGCACATCGTTGGGACACTTCTCAACGCAGCTGCCGCACAGCAGGCATTTCGACATGGCCAGGTAGGTCTGGTCATCCAGTTCGATGTCTGCTTTCAGAATATGCTGTGCTAGGGCAATCTTGCCGCGGGCCACGGCTGGCTCACGGCCGAAGGCGGTGAAAGCTGGACAGTTGGCGCGGCAGGCGCCGCACTTGACGCATTTTTTCAATTGATCTTCAACCCTTTTGAGCGGGTCCATGGTGGCATCTGACATCTAATCCCCTTCGCGGTTCAGGCTTGCGGAATCTACATCCGTTTGTAAAAGAGTAAACAAACAGCAGCTATTTCTCAACCGAAATCACCGACCCCCGGAATCCACCTCAGCGCAGGGCCAGTTCCATCACTTCCAGCTTTTTAACCCGATCCCTCAGCCGGGCAGCGCTCTCGAAATCCAGGGCCTTGGCCGCCGTCAGCATCTCCTTGCGCAGCTTCTTGACCAATTTCGGAATCTCTTTGGGTGCAACATACTCCTCGTCCGATTCGGCAATGACTCCCGGCAGGCTGTAATAGTCCTTTTCCTCGATGGAATCCAGGATGCTGCGCATTCCCTTTTTGACCGTTTCGGGCGTAATACTGTGTTCCTCGTTATAAGCCAGCTGCCTGACGCGGCGGCGCCCGGTCTCATCGATGCAGGCCTGCATGGAGCGGGTCACTTGGTCGGCGTACATCAATACCCGGCCGTTGATATTCCGGGCGGCCCGGCCACAGGTCTGGATCAGGGAGCGGGCCGAACGGAGGAAGCCTTCCTTGTCGGCATCCAGTATCGCCACCAGCGAGACTTCCGGCAGGTCCAACCCTTCTCGCAGCAGGTTGATCCCCACCAGCACGTCAAACTCTCCCATGCGCAGGTCACGCAGAATCTGCATGCGCTCGATGGTAACGATGTCGGAATGCAGGTATTTCACCCGCACCCCCAGCTCGCGGTAGTAATTGGTCAACTCCTCGGCCATGCGCTTGGTCAGGGTAGTCACCAACACCCGCTCGCCCTTGGCCACGGTCCGGCGCACCTCGTGCAGCAGATCGTCCACCTGGCCATACCCCCCCTCAATCCCCCCCTGAAACAGGGTGGGGAGTTTAGCCTCCCCCCCTAGTTTAGGGGGGGATTGA
>JBBQXT010000159.1:0-4362 GCA_038209415.1 Geobacterales bacterium | reverse complement strand
GGGATTTGCGGCTGGGGTGACTGGGGCTTGAAATCATCAAGATTGTTAAGGATATCCTCCTGTACCGCATCGAGATAGGTCAGTACCTTTTCCAGACCGTCGTATTTTTCCCTGAGCGGCCCGAGGCGGTGCCCCAGGCAGGACATGCCGAGATCGCGGTCAGCCTGCGCCAGGGCATCCTTGGTCAGTTTCTCGTTATCACGCACTCGCCGCAGCACCTCATTCAGCTTTTCGGTCAGCTTTTTTCCGGTCTGATCGAGCTTCTCGCGTTTTTTGTCGGTCAGTCCCTCATATTCATCCTGGGTGTAGTTGCGCCCCTGCTTCTGAGGGACGATCACCAGACCGGAGACGGTCCGCTGCAGGGCAAAGCCGTGTTTAGCGGATTCTTTTTCCAATGTCTGGAAAAGGTCATTGTTGCTTTTCTGGTACTGGTTCAGAACTTCTGCCCGGCGAGCTTCATACTCCGGGCTTTCCAGCGCCTTGGGGATGTCGGTCCTGAAGGCATCCACCAGCTCTTTCATGTCAGCCGCCAGTTCACTCCCCTTTCCGGCCGGCAGCGCCAGGGAAACGGCGGAATCACTGTCCTTGAAATTGTTGACATAGACCCAGTCTCTGGGCTGTGCTTCAGCCTTTGCGCGTTTTTTGAGGATATTGCGGATGGTGGAGGTGCGGCTGGTGCCAGTCTCGCCCGAGATAAACAGGTTGAAGCCGGTCTCCTCCATGCCAAGTCCGAATTCGATCGAGCGCAGCGCCCGTTTCTGCCCGATGGCGTAGTCCAGGTCGGGCAGTTCCGCAGTTGTTTCAAAATCGAACAGTGCCGGGTCACAGGTCCAGCGGAGTTTTTCCAGCTCAAGGCGGTGGTTGCGGGATGTCATGTATTCTCCTTTATTCCAATTCCAAATCAAGGCGCTATCTTCGTTGGCTCGTCTTCAGCTCCTCAACGTACTATTTGTACGTCTTCGTCGTTTCAGTCCTCGCCGCCTTGATTTCATCCTTGATTTGAAATTGGTATTACATGGAAGCTGTTCGTAGCGGAAAGTCGCGCACGTTCCTGTCGATGGCCGCCACGGCCAGTGCCACAGCCCACCTGACAGCCTCATCGGGCACAATCGTTGCCGCCAGGGCCGGAATATGGCTGCGCTGCTGCAGCAGTCGGTATGACGAACGGAAGTTCAGATCATACACCCAGGAAATCTGCAGCAGCTTGAAATCGTTCAGCACCCGGACATGCTCCAGGTGGATGATGCGGCCGGCGGCCAACTCCCCGATGCAGGCCGGGGTCACCTCGGGCAGGTCGGGAAAGCCGAGGGTCACCGCCGAAGGGCGCAGGTCATCCGGGAGTCGGAAGTAATCGAAGAACACCCGCCAGATGTCCAGTTTGTCTGCATCACGGATCAGGCGGATGAACAGCGTTGTCGGCGACTTGTATCGGAGAGGCAGCGCCAGCAGGTTGTGGAATCGTACCGCCTCTTCGATCAGGGTGCGTTCCGCATCCGGGAGCCCCTCAAGCAGACCCTGCTGACGGATGACCTCGATGCCCAGACGGGCGTGATTGTCGGAGTCGCTGTCCCGGAATGTCCGCCAGCGGCGGAATTGGGGAAAACGACCTACATCGTGCAGCAGGGCTATCGCCCCGGCAATCCGGGCCTCTGCCGCTGTCAGCCCTTCTCCTTCTACCAGAGTTGCCATGATCTCACACACCTTGCGGGTATGCTCGACCTTAAGCAGGATGTTGCGAGAGCCTTCCTCATCTATGTCGTTGTAGGTCTGGACATACGACTCAAACCATTGGTGGAGTTTGTCCAGTTGTGCCTGTTCCATTTTGGTCTCGCGGCGAGCGGATTCATTGAAATCATGAGCATAATACTGTACCCTGCCGTGAAGTCAATCAATCCCGTGAGGAAACCGATGCAGTTATCGCTTCTGGATGCCGCCAGCCCTGAAGATACAGCCAGGATACGAGCTGATGAGCTTCGTCGTCAGCTCGAATACCACAATCGACAGTACTATGTCCTAGACGCACCGACGATCTCCGATGCCGAGTACGATGCGCTGTTTCGCGAGCTGCAACGGCTGGAGGAACTCTACCCCGCATTGGTCAGCCCGGAGTCACCGACCCAGAGGGTTGGCGGGGCTGCGCTGGGGAAATTTACCACCATTACGCATCGCCTGCCCATGCTCTCCCTGGAAAACGCAACCAATGCCGCTGAAATCCTGGACTTTGACCTGCGGGTCAGGAAAAATCTGGGATTGGCCGCGGAGGGTCAGATCCCCTACATCTGCGAACCGAAAATGGATGGTCTGGCGATCGAACTGATCTATGCGGACGGCCTGCTGACGACAGCTTCCACGCGCGGCGACGGCATTAGCGGTGAGGATGTGACGGAAAATATACGCACCATCCGTTCGCTGCCGCTGCGACTTTCGGGGGCTCGGGTTCCACCTTTGCTGGAAGTCCGCGGCGAGGTGTTCCTGTCGCTGGCGGCCTTCCGCCAGATCAACGCCGAGAAGGAGGAAAACGGTGAGGCGCCCTTTGCCAATCCCCGCAACGCGGCGGCCGGCTCGCTCCGCCAGCTCGACCCGCGCATCACGGCCCGGCGCCCGCTTTCGATCTACTGTTACGCCCCCGGTGTCGTCGAGAGAGCTGATTTTCAGACCCAGCAGGAGTTTTTTGCCGCTATCGCCGGCTGGGGGTTACCGGTCAATCCGCTGGTTCGTCCGGCTGTTGGTATCGAAGCCGCCGTGGCCTTCTATGATGAAATGCAGCGGCAGCGAGAATCTCTGCCCTACGAGATCGATGGCACGGTCATAAAGGTCGATTCCTTTGCCCTGCAGCGTGAACTGGGCGAAAAGAGCCGCTCTCCTCGCTGGGCGGTGGCCTGCAAGTTCCCGCCGCGCCAGGCCGAAACGGTCGTTGAGGATATCCTGCCCTCCGTCGGCAGGACCGGTGTCATTACCCCGGTCGCCCTGCTCAGGCCGGTGGAGATTTCCGGTGTCACGGTTTCTCGCGCCACGCTTCACAATTGGGATGAGATCGCTGCAAAGGATATCCGCATCGGCGATACGGTGCTGGTCGAACGGGCCGGAGATGTCATCCCGGCGGTTGTCCGGGTTCTGGTTGAAAAGCGCACCGGTTCGGAGCGGCAGTTTCCACCCCCGACCAGCTGCCCGCAATGCGGCTCTGCCGTGGTCAGGATTGCCGACGAGGTGGCGCTGCGCTGCATGGGGCTGGCCTGTCCGCCGCAGATCCGTGAATCGATCATCCATTTTGCATCCCGCAATGCCATGGATATCGAGGGACTGGGGGAGAAGTTCGTCGAACAGCTGCACAGCCTGGGCCTTGTCCAGAGTGTCGCCGACATCTACCGCCTGACGCGCGCGGATTTCATGCGTTTTGAACGCATGGGTGACAAGCTGGCGGGCAATCTGCTGACAGCCATCGAGAACAGCAAGCAGCGCGAACTGGGGCGTTTTATCTTTGCCCTCGGCATCCGTCACGTGGGGGAACGGACCGCCCGGGCGCTGGCCCAGGCCTTCGGCAGCCTGGAAAATTTTCAACAGGCCACGTTCGATGAACTGATCAGCATCCGTGATATCGGTGCCACGGTGGCCCAGAGCATCTGCACCTTTTTTGCAAACAGGGACAACCTGGAGGTCATCCGGCGCATGCTGGAGGCGGGGGTCTCTCCGGCAGCCGAGCAGAAACAGGTTGGCGGACGCTTCACGGGAAAGACCTTTGTATTCACCGGCGCCCTGTCCCGTTTTTCACGCGACGAGGCCCAACGCATGGTGGAGGCCGAAGGCGGCAGCGCGGTGGGCTCGGTCTCCCGGAAGACCGGCTTTGTTGTTGCGGGGGCGGATGCCGGCAGCAAGCTGGCCAAGGCCAGGGAACTGGGCGTGACGGTGCTGACGGAAGATGAATTTATAGCAATGATGGAGCAGTAGATTCTAATTTTGCACGTGGAGGATTACCATGTCTGAAGACCCCTCGGTGTCATGTTCGAAATGCAGTGCGGTCTGGCAGAAATGCGGTACCACCAATTGCTGGAGCGGAGACCCTCTGACAGCGCCGCCCAAGCCGGGTAACTGCCCCTCGGAGCATTACGCGGATGCCGTCAAGGACAGCCTCGCGGAATATCACGGCGACAGTGAGGATGCCCGGATCGCCTTTGTGGCGGCACGGGTGGAGGGGCTCTGCTACCAGCCGGTGCCGGGCAGCGATGCGGTCAATGCCCGCTGGACGAGGGTGGAGGATACCATCGCCTTTGCCAAGCTGATGGGCTACAAGAAAATTGGCCTGGCCACCTGTATCGGCCTGCTGGACGAGACCGAGCGTCTGGCCTCCATCCTGCGGGCGCAGGG
>JBBQXT010000158.1:0-4393 GCA_038209415.1 Geobacterales bacterium | reverse complement strand
CATGTCAAACTTACTGGGACTTGAAGTCAAAAAGATCGTCGAGACCACGCCGGAAGAGGTGGAGCGGGTCAAAGAGTGGATCAATACCGAAGAATATAAAGAGAAGAACTTCGCCCGCCAGGCGCTGGTAATCAACCCGGTCCACGCCTGCCAGCCGCTGGGTGCCCAGTTGGCCGCTCACGGTTTTGAAGGGACACTCCCCTTCGTGCACGGTTCCCAGGGGTGCGCTTCCTACTACCGCTCGACCCTTAATCGTCATTTCCGCGAGCCCGCCCCGGCGGTATCCGACTCGATGACCGAAGACGGTGCCGTGTTCGGCGGCCAAAACAACCTGCATGAGGGGCTGGAAAATGCCAATGCCATCTACAAGCCGAAGATGATCGCGGTCTTCACCTCCTGCATGCCGGAGGTTATCGGCGACGACCTGACCGCCTTCATCAAGAATGCCAAACAGAAAAATCTTGTTCCCAAGGAGCTGCCGATTCCCTACGCCAACACCCCCAGCTTCACCGGCACCCATATCACCGGTTATGACGCGATGCTGGTTTCGATCCTGCAGACCCTGACCGAGGGGAAACTGATCGAGGGGCGCTGCACGGGCAAGCTGAACCTGATACCCGGCTGCGACTTCAATACCGGCGACTATCGCGAGTACAAGCGGATCCTGAAAGAATTCGGCATCCCTTACACAATGCTGGCCGACATTTCCGACACCTTTGATTCGCCCTGCGACGGCACGTATAATATCTACGCCGGGGGAACCAAGCTGGAGGACGCAGCCGACTCGATCAACGGCAAGGCCACCATCACCCTCGGACCATACGCAACACCCAAGACCTTCGGCTGGATCAAGGACAACTTCTCCGGCAAGCATGTCTCGATGTCGATGCCGATCGGCATAGTAAAGAGCGATGCCTTCATCATGAAGGTGGCCGAGCTGTTCGGCAAGGAAGTACCGGCCTCGCTGAAGAACGAGCGCGGACGAGCCGTAGATGCCGTGACTGATTCGCACCAGTACATGCACGGCAAGAAGTTTGCCGTCTATGGCGATCCGGATTACCTGATGGGGTACGTTTCGTTCCTGCTGGAGATGGGCGCACGGCCGCACCACATTCTCTGTAGCCGCGGCAACAAAAAGGTCGAGAAGGAGTTGCAGGAGATGCTGGACGGCTCGATGTACGGCAAAGGGTGCACAATCTACATGAACAAGGATCTCTGGCACCTGCGCAGTCTGCTGATGACCGATCCGGTTGATGCCGTGATCGGCGACAGCCACGGCAAGTTCGCAGCCCGCGACGCCAAAATACCGTTGTTCCGCTTCGGCTTCCCGGTTTTCGACCGGGTCAACAAGCACCGCTACCCGCTGATCGGGTATCAGGGAGTCGTCAACATGGTGACCGAGATCTGTAACAAGTTTATCGACATCAAGGATGAGACCTGTGAGGATCGGCAGTTTGAATTGATGCGCTGATCTGATCACAAGAGATTATCAGTCAAGTAAAGCATGAGGCCGGAGGGGAGGACACCCTTCCGGCCTCATGCCGTGAATGGTTGCAGTTGCAAGCCGACGTGAAAAAATGATCGCGCATCACAAAGACGACGGGTTATTAATGTTTCACTTGAACTGAGACCCGAATTCTTATACAACCGCTGCATACTTGGTCCGCATGTACCATCGGCAATGATTTGCGGCACCGATCCCCGGGAGCTTGATCCATGAACAGAACCGCCCTTCATATCCTGATAGCCGAAGATGAAATCAGCCATTCCATAGCCATGCGGCGCATGCTGGAGAAGACCTGCCCGGATGCCCGGGTCGAGGTAGTCACCAGCCTCAAGGATTATCGAAACAGCATTGCCGTTGCCACACCGACCGTTGCTTTACTGGATCTGAATCTGATGGACGGCTGCATAATGGATCTGCTGACAGCTCCCGGCGGGACTCCTCCTTTCCCGTTTATTGTCATGAGCAGTTCTGCAAGCAAGCAGGTGGCGCTGGACGCACTCAATGCCGGCGCCATGGATTTCATCATCAAATCTCCGGATGTCTTTATGTCCATAGCGGAAATCGTCAAAAAGACCATAAGGGAATGGGACCTGCGCATGGAAAAGAATTCCGGTGTGATTACCCTCGCTTTCTGACGCGGGAAAATTATTCGTATGTCGTGATCAGGCAGCTTCTGCGAGGCTGCCTGTTTTTTTGTCTGTATGGCAATTTTGCCCGGTGCGAGTCTGTTATGGCGTCACCGGGCGAAATGCTGCACACTATTTGAGCATAACCCGTTTGAGAAAAGTGCCAGCTTAAAAATAAATCCAATAATATAAGGCTTTTGTGCACTAACATCGACTTGGCACAACACCTGCTATCAAAAAGGTAACAAATAGTTTTCATTGCAATGGCAACGGCGCCACCAATTTCATCAGGTATGAAATGGAGCGCCGTTTTTCGTTACCGGCAGAAGAAACGAGAAGCCGACGAGGAATAGATCATGGCCAAGCCCGACTGGTACGATACCGACAATTGCGAAACCCACGATAAGGGTGCGCCCAAGTTCTGCAAGAAATCCGAACCGGGCGAAGGCACCGAGCGTTCCTGCGCCTACGACGGTGCTCGCGTTGTACTGATGCCGATCACCGACGTAATCCATCTGGTGCACGGGCCGATCGCCTGTGCCGGCAACTCCTGGGACAACCGCGGCGCCCGTTCCAGCGGATCACAGCTTTACCGGCGCGGCTTTACCACCGAGATGCTGGAGAACGACATCATCTTCGGTGGAGAAAAAAAGCTTTACAAGGCCATCCTCGACCTGGCCGAACGCTACAAGGAGCGGGCTAAAGCTATTTTTGTATATGCCACCTGCGTGACCGCCATGACCGGCGATGACGTGGAGGCGGTCTGTACGGCTGCCCAGGAAAAGGTTTCCATTCCCGTCATCCCAATCAACACCCCCGGCTTCATCGGCGACAAGAACATCGGCAATCGCCTGGCTGGCGAGATCATGTTCAAATATGTGGTCGGGACCGCCGAACCTGCTGTGCTGGGAGAATACCCGATCAACCTGATCGGCGAATACAACATCGCCGGTGACCTGTGGGGCATGCTGCCACTCTTTGACAGGCTGGGAATCCAGATCCTGTCCTGCTTCAGCGGCGATGCCAGATTCGAGGAACTGCGCTACGCCCACCGGGCCAAACTGAATATAATTATCTGTTCCAAGTCGCTGACCAATCTGGCCAAGAAGATGCAAAAAACCTACGGCATACCCTATCTGGAGGAGTCCTTTTACGGCATGACCGACACGGCCAAGGCGCTGCGCGACATCGCCCGCGAACTGGACAACATTGTCAACGGTCTGGAGAAGCGGGTCATGCAGGATCGGGTGGAACGGTTGCTGGCGGAGGAAGAAGACAAATGCCGCGCGGCGATCGCACCCTTCCGTGCCCGACTGCAAGGCAAGCGGGCGGTGCTCTTCACCGGCGGGGTCAAGACCTGGTCGATGGTCAACTCGCTGAGTGAGCTGGGCGTGGAAATCCTGGCGGCCGGTACGCAGAACTCGACCCTGGAGGACTTCTACCGCATGAAGGCTCTCATGCACGCGGATGCCACAATCATCGAGGACACCTCGACGGCCGGGCTGCTGGCGGTGATGCGCGAAAAGATGCCCGACCTGATCGTGGCTGGCGGCAAGACCAAGTTCCTGGCCCTGAAGACCAAGACCCCATTTCTGGATATCAACCATGGCCGCTCCCATCCTTATGCAGGCTTTGAGGGAATGGTGACCTTTGCCAGTCAGCTGGATATGACGGTTAACAATCCGATCTGGCCGTCGCTGAATGCACCGGCGCCCTGGGAGAAGAGTGCCGAAGAGCTGGCTGCCGATGTTGCTGCCGTAGCCGGGCACGCCGAGGCGTTTCTGGCCGAGGACATATCGGCTTCGCGGGTCAAGGTCCCCAGCAAGGCCGCTACCGTCAACCCGCAGAAAAACTCCCCGGCCCTGGGGGCCACTATGGCCTACCTGGGGATCAACAACATGCTGGGGCTGCTGCACGGCGCCCAGGGCTGTTCGACCTTTATCCGACTGCAGCTTTCGCGGCACTACAAGGAGTCCATCGCCCTGAATGCCACTGCCATGAGCGAGGATTCCGCGATCTTCGGCGGTTGGGAGAACCTGAAACAAGGTATCGGGCGGGTGATCGAGAAGTTTGATCCCGAGGTGGTGGGGGTGATGACCTCCGGCCTGACCGAGACCATGGGCGACGATGTGCAGAGTGCCATCGTTCAGTTCCGTCAGGAACATCCCGAATCGGCGCACATTCCGGTCATTCACGCCTCGACGCCCGATTACTGCGGGTCGCTGCAGGAAGGCTACGCAGCTGCGGTGGAGTCAATCGT
>JBBQXT010000157.1:0-4441 GCA_038209415.1 Geobacterales bacterium | reverse complement strand
TCAGTCGGTTCCGGCCAGGCCATGAAGATGGGAGAGAAGGGTGAGGCGGATGTATTGCTCGTGCACTCCCCGGATGCCGAGAAGAAATTCATGTCCGAGGGCCATGGCGTCAGTCGTCGCCTGGTTATGCACAATGATTTTATTATCATTGGGCCCGCTGCGGACCCGGCAAAAATCAAGGGGGTTGGTGCTGCTGAAGCACTGAAACGAGTTGCCCAAGCAAATGCGATCTTTGCCTCTCGCGGCGACAATTCCGGAACCCACGCCAAAGAAAAGGGGCTCTGGAAAGCTGCCGGTATTAATCCGGAAGGCCAGAAATGGTATCAGCAGACCGGCTTGGGGATGGGGCAAACCCTTAATGTGGCTGCGGAGAAAAAAGGTTATACCTTGACAGACCGTGCCACCTACCTTTCGCTCAAGAAGGGGCTTGGTCTTGATATTCTGGTTGAGCGCGACAGCAAGCTGCTCAACATCTATCACGTCATTGAGCTCAATTCAAAGCGCTGGCCCAAGGTCCATGCCCAGGCCGGCAAAGCATTTGCCGATTTCATGGTTGCAAAGAAGACCCAGGAGATAATCGGCCGCTTCGGAGTTGACACGTTCGGCGCGCCGTTGTTTTTCCCGGATGCCGGAAGAAAACCGGGAGACCTGGGACTGTGACGAATTGAATGGAAGTGAAATATCAACACATTGGTATGCTGGATAAAACAGAAGATTCCGGCAACCGTCTGAAGCAGGAATTCCGTTGACATAACGGGCAAATGTAGCTAGTCTTTTTCTTCTTTAACGATACTTTATGTACTCAGTTTCCGGTAACGCATACCTATGAAAGCAAAACGTCACACTGTACAGTTGGTTGTCGTCTGTTACCTGGTTGTTGCCTGCCTGGCGGGCTGTTCCAAAAAAGACGAATCGCCGCTATTCTTTGAATCGAAACGCAAGGCCGGCGAGGCGGAAGCTCCGGTCAAGGACGTGCCGGCAGACCTCCTGTTGACCCAGAAGGCCTTCAGCGCGGTCGCCAGCAAGGTCACTCCCTGTGTAGTCAATATATCCACTATCGGTAAAAAGAAGATTGTTCAGCCGCTCTTTGAGATGAATCCACTTTTCGAGGATTTTTTCGGCGCCCCCCAGACCAGGCGGGACAAAAGTCTTGGTTCCGGCTTTATCATCAGCAAGGACGGCTATATTGTTACCAATGACCATGTTGTACGTGACGCCGAGAGTGTCCAGGTCAAGCTCTCCAACGATAAGGTCTACGACGCCAGGGTTGTTGGCGGCGATCAAAAAACTGATATCGCGGTGATCAAGATCAATGCCTCTGACCTGCCGGTAGCTGTGCTGGGGGATTCCGAAAAATTGGAGGTCGGCCAGTGGGCCATTGCCATCGGCAACCCCTTCGGGCTTGAGCGCTCCATGACGGTCGGTGTCGTCTCTGCCACCGGCCGCTCAAATATGGGTATCGAAACCTACGAGAACTTTATCCAGACGGATGCCTCCATCAACCCCGGCAATTCTGGTGGCCCACTGCTGAATATTTATGGCGAGGTTATCGGTATCAACACCGCTATCGTGGCGGCCGGCAAGGGCATCGGCTTTGCCATCCCGATTTCCATGGCTAAACCGGTTGTCACGCAGCTCCTGCAAAAGGGCACGGTCAGTCGCGGCTACATGGGGGTAACGATCCAGCCGCTTACCGAAGACCTGGCTCGCTCTTTCGGCATGAAGCAGTCGCGCGGCGCCCTGGTCAATGATGTTCTCAAAGGTGGACCGGCCGAAAAAGCGGGTATCCGCCAGGGTGATGTGATCATTGCCTTCAACGGCTCGGAGGTCAAGGATGCCGCCCATCTGCAGCGTCTCGTTGCAGAGCACGGGGTTGGCAAGACAGCCAGGGTGACGGTCTTTCGCGACGGAAAGTCTCTGGAACTGGGCCTGACTCTTTCCAGCGCGGACAGCGCGCCCCGCCAGCGTCGTGAATCGAGCGGTGCCAGAGAACAGCAGGGTCCGGCAGACCCGATCGGTCTTGTTGTTGAAGACTCCGAAGAGGGCGTCGTCGTGGCTGACATCAGCAATGGCAGTGCCGCTGCCGAAGCGGGAATCCGGCGTGGCGACATCATTGTTTCGGTGAACCGGAATAAGGTTTCCAACAGCGGAGAATATAAACGCATTGTTCAGCAGGCTGGTCACGGTGGCACTGTGACCATTCTGGCGCGACGCGCTGACGCAAGTATATATTTTGCCTTGCGGATTAAATAACTACGATTAAGGAAAGAGCGACCATGAGCCTTATAGACAATCCTGTTCTCGCAAAACGGTTGGCACGGGCCATTTTATCCGATGTTGCCATGTACAACCCGGACAAGGTGGAGAAGGGCATCAAGAACGACAGCATCTTTGAAGTGCTCAAGGACGATCTGGAAGAAGGCCGTCAGCATTTCTATTCACGGGTATCACCGGATCTAAGCCGGGATACCATCTACGACATTGCCGTGGTGGATGTACTCATCAAGCGTGCCGGCAAGATCGAATCATCCATCTGGTAGTTTCCGCTTCACGTAGATCTGTTTTCGGAAGGCGTGCCCGGAAGGGGCGCGCCTTTGTTTTTAGCACCTTGAAGGATGTTTACCGGGCATTTCAGGCAGGAAACAGTTCCAATGCCGTGTGTATCCTGTTTTTCCGGACTGGGGCAGAACCATTATGAATACTACCACCCTTACATATCCTGCCGAGAGCGGGCCGATGCGACTTGACCTGTTCATCATCAGTCAGCTGGAGGGGGAAAGCCGGGCTGCCGTTCAACGCCTGATCGAAGCCGGCAATATCCTGGTCGATGGCCACACGGCCCGGTCTTCGATGAAGCTCAGGGGGGGTGAACAGGTCACCGTCGAGATACCGGCCCCTGGGGAAGCTCAGCCGAAGCCGGAATCCATTCCGCTGGAAGTGTTGTACGAAGACCACGATCTGATCGTCATCAACAAACCGGCCGGCCTGGTCGTGCACCCTGGGACGGGGAACAGCAGCGGAACACTGGTAAATGCCCTGCTGGCACACTGCACCGACCTGTCCGGGATCGGTGGGGAACTGCGTCCCGGTATTGTCCACCGGCTGGACAAGGGCACTTCCGGCGTGCTGGTGGCGGCCAAGAACGATCGTGCCCATCAGGCGCTTTCGGCCCAGTTCCATGTACATAGCGTTAAGCGCATCTATCAGGCTCTGGTTTTCGGAAACCCGCCGGAGGATACCGGCAAGATCGAAGGGATCATCGGGCGTCATCCCACGGAGCGTCTGCGCCAATCGGGCAAGGCCAGAAGCGGTAAGCATGCCGTCACCCGCTGGCGGGCTAGAGAGCGTTACGGCCGGATAACCCTGATGGAACTTCGGCTGGAGACCGGCCGCACTCACCAGATCCGCGTACACCTGACCGAGGCCGGCTGGCCCCTGCTGGGTGACCCGCTCTACCCTGACGGAGGCCGGAGCAACAACCTGGCCGATCCGCGCCTCAAAAAGATGATCACATCTCTAGGCAGACAGGCGCTGCATGCCCGTACGCTGGGTTTCATCCACCCGGTAACGGGAGAGTATCTGGAGTTTACCACCGCTATGCCGGAGGACATGCGCTCCCTGTGTGACTATCTGGCCAACCTTTCCCTATAATTTCCTCCAGTCGCAGTAACTGTTCGACGCTTTGGCTGAGATAGACCGGGCAGCCGCGCTGCTCCGCCAGACGCAGATCCACATCGTAACGGTCACCGACAAACAGCGCTTGCGCCGGCTTCAGTCCTGCTTCCGCAAGTATCAGGTCCAGCAGGCCTTCGTCAGGTTTGGCTATCCAGCGATCGTCAATAGCATAGATCTGCCGGAAAAGTCCGTTCAGCCCGAGCAGATTGATGATCCTGGTTGTCAGGTTGCGGTTATTGTTGGTGAAGAGGTACAGAGGCAGGTGTTGTGCCAGGTCTTCCAGAAGGGCAATCACGCGTTTGTCCCGTAGCAGGTGGTCTTCCGGCCGTAGTTGCCCCTCAAAGTAGAGGTGCAGATCGGGAACAGTTCCACCCAGCGCCGTACAGACTGCCGACAGGGTGGGTGCCGCGCCGGTTTCCACGGCCAGGCTGCTGCGGGCTGCGGCCATCAACTGCCGCGCATCGGCCGGACTGACCCCCTTGAGCCGGGCAATATACCCGGCCGCCGCATCCTGAATCGTGGCGGCAAAAACGGCTGAAACATACAGGGTCCCGTCAAGGTCGAAAATAATTCCGCGGATGCGGCCTGGCGTTTCCGGCATTCAGCCCCCGATCCTGCGCTGGCAGAGCAGCCGAACGCTTTCCATGCCCCTGGACTGGATCAGTATCCGGAAGGTATCGCCCATGCCGCCTTCGGGCATGATCAGCTTCTTGAAGGCCAGGCGCAGTTTGAGCTTCCGTTCTTCCGTGGCTTCCGAGCGTTCGAC
>JBBQXT010000156.1:0-4510 GCA_038209415.1 Geobacterales bacterium | reverse complement strand
CGTTAGGATAAAGGTTGTTGTTGCGGTGATCGTTAAAGGGTCCATTGACTTACTGAAGATTGCAGCGATTTTCTGGTTGATCGGCACACCTGTGGCAGCAATCACAGGAACTGTAGAACTCACTGTGGGTGCGGTGGCGTCTGTGAAAGCACCTGTTGTAAAGCTCCAGACAAAGTTGCTTGCCAGTGCATTGCCTGCCAGGTTCCTGGCCCCGGTTGTAATCGTGGCAGTATATGCGGTGTTGGGTGTGAGATTGCTTGATGGCGTAAAGGTCGCAGTTACGCCAAGATAGGCCACTGTGCCTGATACAGGTGTTGTCCCTTGCTTCAAGGTAAAGGTTGTTGCGGTAATTGTTAATGGGGACATTACTTCACTGAAGGTTACGGCGATTTTCTGGTTGATCGGCACACCCGCGGCAAAATTAGCAGCGACCGTAGAACTCACTGCGGCTGAGGAGATTTCTGGGGTGCCCTTGCTATCACCTCCGCATCCGGCCATAAAAGCGGTCAGCAGCAAGGCTATAAGCAATAGTGAATGTTTAGAGTAGCTTTCTGATCTGGTCATGTGTTTTCTCTCCTAGTCTTCTTGACAGGAAACAGCAGTATTTGAATAACAAGAATAAACAGCACGTCTCGATCATTGCACATTGAATTAGCAAATAATAGCGACACACTGTAATACTACTTGATCCATTCGAAAAAAGTCAACTCATATATAACTAGATCTAATATTGAAAAAATACAAATTATCGTCTTGCTTTGCCTAGCAGCCAGTGGTAAAATCACCGGTATGTGAGTAAGATGAATGGAGAGCGGAAGTTTTTCACCAAAGACGGTGAATCGGCTTTGAAGTTAGCCTCACATCGGTGTCCAAAATGACCCACGCAATGATCTCATGCGCGATAACACAGCCATAGCACTCTTCGTCCGCCAGCCGATAGCGGGGCGCGTAAAGACTCGTTTGGCCCGGGACCTGGGCGATGCTGCCGCCTGCGATCTCTACCGGGCAATGGTTGCTGACAGTATTGCCAATGTCAGGGCCTGCGGCCTGCCGCTGTTCCTCTTCCACGACGGGCAGGATGCCGATGGTTTGCCGGCTGCGTGGGTTTCGGCTGCGGATGAAGTCTTCCGGCAGGAGGGAGATTCGCTTGGTGACCGGATGGCCGCTGCTTTTGAGCAATCATTCGCTGCCGGGGCCCTGCAGGTTGTCCTAATAGGAAGCGACATTCCCGGTCTTGTTGGTGAGCAGCTGCAGTCGGCCGTTGCGGCGGTCGAAAACCGGGACGTGGTTTTTTCCCCGGCCAAAGACGGGGGCTACTGTCTGGTTGCTGCACGTATGGAGCGCTTTAATCGGATCATTTTTAACGGAATCCCCTGGAGCACCTCCCGCGTTCTGAAAATGACGCTTGCTGTGTGCGCTGCAGCCGGCTTGTCATACGGCCTTCTTGAACCCCGCCAGGATATAGACACGATGGGTGATCTTGCGGCCTATTGCCGCACACCGACTGAATCGGCTCTGGAAACCAATTCCTGGCTGGTTTCACACGGATTGCTGGGCGATATTCACATCCCATTGCGGTGACCCTGCCGACGTTGTTCAACCCCAAAGCTCCCTCCCTGCGTTACAATCCTGAAAAGCCCGTTACAATTCTTGCAATGTCACCGCCTTGGCATATACTTGCAGGTAGATATCATAGCGGAGGAGGCAATTCCCGTGGTTATCCATATGCGAAACAAGCTCTTCAGGCATACGTGAGAAGAAAAGCTGCACATACGGCCGGGATGGGCGAACAGGCTGGCGCCGAACTCTTTTCCCAGTGGAACGAGCTCTGCCGCTTGCGGACGCTGGTCCTCAGCCGGGGTGAAACCGATTCCATCCATGACCTGCGGGTGGCATCACGTCGGCTGCGGGCCACGATTGGCCTGTTTGCTTCGTTTATAGCAGGCAAGGCCGTCAGGCGGCTCTCAAAGGAACTCCGGCGGATCACCCGTAAACTGGGGCGCGTACGCAACGTGGATGAGGCTCTTGTTTATTTCGGCGCACTGCCGGTGACTCTACCGAAGCTGACCGGGATGCTCGGCACGGCCAGGGGACAGGAGGTGAAGGCGGTTGCGGCTGTATTGAAGTCGTTTCCGCTTCAGGACCTGGACAGGATGGTCCGTGAGGCCGTGGCAGCACTTGCCGTGATTCCGGCTGATGCCCCGACCTTGCCGGTTTACCTTTCGGAAACATCCATCCGGCGCTATCAGGCGGTGTACGACCTGCTGCTGCCGGCAACGGTCCCGGAGGACGTAGCGACGCGTCACGCACTGAGGATAGCGATCAAGAAATGGCGCTATCTGCTGGAAACGCTCGGGCAGGTCTGCCGGCAGGATTACAGCGCCGCGCTGGAGAACCTGAAAGAGTTCCAGACCCTGCTCGGCAGCCTGAACGACCTGATCGAATTTGGTGCTCTGTGCCATACGCTGAACATCCCCGGCGATGAGCAGGAAGCTGTTAGCGCAGCCCTGGCAGGGGACGCCGGGAAATATCTGGCAAGTTTTATCGAGGCTGTTGCCTCACGTCCACCCCAGTACATCTTCATCACCTGAACCGTTGGAGTAGAAATACTGTTACTTGAAATTGTTCCACAACGGCATAAGGAGCCGTAACGAACCAACGAAAATGTAACAGTTGTTTCGTAACAACTCCTAAGGAGTTTCCACCCGTGAACACAAAACGCCTGGCCGCCATGGATATCGGCACGAACTCGATCCGTTGCATCATCGTGGAAGCTGACCATACAGGGGGCTACAAGGTCCTGGATGATGAAAAGAGTACGGTCAGGCTGGGAGAACAGCTGGCCTTAACCGGAGCCATAGCACCCCAGGCGGCAGCCCGCGCACATGCAGCGGTCGGTCACTTCAGAAAGTTGATCGCCGGCTTGAAGGTCGGCGCCGTTGAGGCGATTGCCACCAGTGCCATGCGCCGGGCCAGTAACGGCCAGGAGCTGCTGGATGCCCTTTCCGCGGAATTCGGCCACGAGATCCGGGTCATCTCGGGAGTAGAGGAGGCCGAACTGGCCATGGTGTCCGCCCAGCGTCATTTTGACATGGAGTACAAACGCTATGCCGTGTTTGATCTGGGCGGAGGCAGTCTGGAGATTACCACTGCCCTGGGAAACCATATCGAAGAGTGCTACTCACTGGATCTGGGGGCCGTGGTCATGACGGATCAGTTTCTCAAACACGACCCCGTCCGAACCGGCGACCTGGAAAAACTGCAGAGCCATGTACGTACCCAGCTGAAAAGGCAGGTCAACAGAACCAAGACCCAGCTGCACACCCTGATCGGATCAGGCGGGACGGTTACCGCCATCGGTTCCATGGCCATGAACGCCCTGAGCAGGCCCTACGCATCTATCCACGGGTACGAGGTGCTCCGATCCAAGGTTGTCCACCTGTTGGCCATGCTGACCCGCAAACCCCTGCCGGAGCGGCGGCTGGTGCCGGGCCTGAATGCCGACCGTGCCGACATCATCGTGGCCGGTATCGCTGTTGTCGAAGAGCTCATGCGTTTTTTTGGCGCCAATCAGCTTCTGGTCAATGAGCGCGGCATCCGCGAGGGGCTGATCATCAGGGCCATGGAGAAACACGGCCTGATCCCGGCAGCGCCGGCACCGCGCACCTGGCGGGAGTCGGCCCTGGATTTTGTCAGATCCTGCCACGTTGACGAGCCGCATTCGCTGCACGTGGCGCGACTGGCTCTGTCCGCCTTTGATGCGCTTTCGGTGCCCTTCAACCTGAAAAAATCAGACCGCAAACTGCTGGAGGCCGCCGCACTGCTGCATGACGTCGGCTATTTCATCGCCTACAGCAGCCACCACAAGCATTCCTACCATCTCATCCGTCATGCCGAGCTGTTCGGTTTCAACCCCCGGGAACGGGAGCTGATCGCCCAGATCGCCCGCTACCACCGCAAATCGCTGCCCAAGCGCAAACATGAGACCTTTCAGGCACTAAGCGATGCTGACAAGGAGCGGGTGGAGCGGCTGGGCGGCATCCTGCGCCTGGCCGACGGCCTTGACCGGCGCCGGAGTTCGGCGGTTCAGTCCATTGTCTGCACATTCGGCGGCACGCTCTTCACGGTGCGTCTGGAAGGGAGCGAAGACATGTCGGTGGAGATCTTCGGGGCCACTGCCAAAAAAGACCTTCTGGAAAAGGCTTTTGGCCTGCGCGTGGTTCTGGTGACATCCTGAGCAGTTATTTTCGCAAGCATCCGGATTTATTGGTATAAGATGGTATGTTGCCACATTCAGGAACTGTTTTCGATTGAACAGTCGCCTGCTTAGCTGATATAGTGCCGCACTGCGGACAGCATCAATTTACGCTGTAGATATTCGATGCAGGGATTCCGGGTTCCGAGTGAATATTTCCATTGTCGACCAAAAAATGTTGAGTTTTTTCGCAGCGCTGCAAGGTTACTTTACCCTTGCCGGCCGCAGCTTCCTGCGCATGTTCCGGCGTCCCTT
>JBBQXT010000155.1:0-4664 GCA_038209415.1 Geobacterales bacterium | reverse complement strand
TTAAACTCAGGCCTGCCTGTAATTGGATGTTGTGCTTTTTCATGGTAAGTTCCCCCTATAGGTAGTTACCATGAGCATACGCCACACTTGAGACACAATAAGTCATTTACGGCTGCAGCCGTGAATTAGAACGATTCAGGTCACCTTATAAACTTTAAGCACATAATTTCTACCTTTGGAGGATTGAATCGCATGAACATCGGAACTCCGCTTAAACCCGGCGCCACCAAACTGCTGCTGTTGGGATCTGGAGAATTAGGTAAGGAAGTCGCCATCGAGGCGCAACGTCTCGGGGTGGAGGTAATCGCGGTTGACCGGTATCCCCATGCCCCGGCCATGCAGGTGGCCCACAGGAGTCATGTTCTCAGCATGCTGGACCGGGATGCGCTGCGGCGGGTGGTGGAGGCGGAGCGGCCCGACCTGATCGTGCCGGAGATCGAGGCCATTGATACGGCATTCCTTCTGGAACTGGAACAGAGTGGACGGCGGGTGATTCCTACGGCCCGCGCGACAAACCTGACCATGAACCGCGAGGGGATCCGGCGCCTGGCGGCCGAAGAACTGGGACTGCCTACGGCTCCCTATGCCTTTGCCCAAAGCCTGGAAGAGTTGCGCTCCGCAGCCGCGGCCATCGGGTTCCCCTGTGTGGTCAAGCCGATCATGAGTTCGTCCGGCAAAGGGCAAAGCGTGGTGAAAACATTCGCTGAAATGGATGAGGCCTGGAACTATGCCATGGATGGCGCACGCGGGGCTTCGGATACCGTCATCGTCGAGGGGTTTATCGACTTTGACTACGAGATAACCCAACTGACTGTGCGCCACGCCGGTGGCACATCATTCTGCCCTCCTATCGGCCACGTGCAGATCAAAGGGGATTATCACGAATCATGGCAGCCGATGGCCATGTCTCCCGCGGCACTGGCGGAGGCGCGGCGGCAGGCGGAAGCGGTTACCGGAGCCTTGGGCGGCTACGGCGTCTTCGGTGTGGAACTGTTCATCAAGGGAGATGCGGTCCTGTTCAGCGAGGTATCGCCCCGCCCCCACGACACCGGCATGGTTACCATGATTTCACAGAATCTGAGCCAGTTCGAACTCCATGTGCGCGCCATACTCGGCCTGCCGGTACCCGAGATCCTCAACCTTGCCCCTTCAGCCAGCCATGTGATTCTGTCGGGAGACAGCCAGGAGAACGTGCGTTTCGAAGGGATTTCTGCGGCGCTGAACGTCCCCACCGCCAAGTTGCGCCTGTTCGGCAAGCCGGACACCCGTCCCGGCCGCCGCATGGGGGTTGCCCTGACGCAGGGGGCCTCCACGGATGAGGCCAGAGGCCGTGCCGAGTCCAGTGCACATTGCGTTCAACTGGTACCCCAGGGTTGACCGTGGGCTCAAGGAAAAAGATTAGAACTTACGTAACAAGTGAGAATTCTTCGTGAAGAATATCTGTAAAACGAACACACTGGTGATCATCGCCCGGCAGGAACATGGCATCTCCCGCAAACTCCTGAGCCCGAACGCCCTGCGCGCCCTCTACCGCCTGCGAGACAACGGCTTTATTGCCTATCTCGTCGGCGGTTGCGTGCGTGAGTGGATTGAGCTTCATTGAAATGAGTTGCAAGCCGATTGGGAGCTGGCTGTTTCCGGAGAAAATCCCTACAAAATTACTCCACTGTGAGGTGGCCATGTACCCGGATAAAACCCCGGCCGGTCAGCTCTCAGCCGTTATCGCTACTCACCCGCACCACTCCATCACGTTCTTATAACGAGTCTCATACCTTGATTTTTATTTTTGCTTGTTTCTTCTGCTTGAGCGACTCCTTCAAGCGTTTTACACTACGTTCGATCATCCGGTAGTGGCTGCCGCACGGCATTTGCTCGGTGGTCGGGAATCGCTGCAGATAGCCGCCGTCGGGCTGCATGTCCCAGGCCGAGCATTGATCCGACAGGTTGGTATCGAAGACCGCTCGCAGCTCCTTCTTCAATTCCGCAGGCTCCACCGGGCACATGACCTCGACCCTGGCTTCCAGGTTGCGCTTCATGGCATCAGCCGAGGAGATAAAATAGTCATCCGCTCCGTCGTTTCTGAAATAGTAGATACGGGCATGTTCCAGAAAACGGCCGACGACGCTGATGACACGAATGTTTTCCGACAGACCGGGGATTCCGGGACGCAGTCGGCAGGTGTCGCGCACGACCAAATCAACGGTGACCCCGGCCTGGGAGGCGCGGTAGAGCGCCTTGACAATATCGCCATCCTCCAGGGCATTCATCTTGAACTGGATCAAGCCGCCGCCACTTTCCGTGTGCTGGGTCATTTCACGTTCGATAAACGCCAGCAACGCTTTTTTCAGCATTCGCGGCGCCGGCGAAATCTTTTTATAGTTGCGCCTGGCCATGAAGCCGGTCGTCAGGTAGTTGAACAACTCGGTTACGTCCTGCCCAATGGTCTGGTCGCAGGTCAGGATGCCCACATCACTGTAAATACGGGCTGTGTCAGTATGATAATTGCCGGTGCCGATATGAACATAGCGCTGCAACCCGGAATAGTCCTGACGCACCACCATGATCACCTTGCAGTGTGTCTTCAGCCCAACCACACCGTAGGTGACATGGATACCAACCTCTTCCATGCGTTCCGCCAGCCGGATGTTGGTGGCCTCGTCGAAACGGGCCTTCAACTCCACCACCACCGCCACCTGCTTGCCGTTTTGCGCCGCCAGAACGAGGGCCTCGATAATGCGTCCCTGACTGGCGGTACGATACAGGGTCATCTTGATGCCGCGCACCTTGGGATCGATGGCCGCTTCACGCAGAAAGCGTTCCACCGAAGTGGAGAAGGAATCGTAGGGGTGCTGCAGCAGGATCGAACCGGCATCGCGAATGATATGGAAGATGTTGCGTTGCGACTGCAGCTGGGGGTGATCGATTGGATAATGGGGCGGGTCGTGCAGGCGGGCATAATCGAGTCCGGTCAGTTCAAACAGGTCGCGCATGGCCAGCATGCCCGGCACCTCGAAGACATCGTTTTCTTCATCCAGCTCCAGCTCGGAGGCCAGACGGCCGCGGTGCAGCGGCGTCATTCCCTCCGCCACCTCCAGGCGGACGATCGGTGCAAACTTGCGCTCCTTCAGTTCCGACTCGATCATGGCCATCAGATCGTCGGCGGCCTCCTCGTCCTTTTCCGTATTGGCGTTGCGGGTGACGCGGAACAGTTCGCAGGAGACGATCTCCATCCCCGGAAAGAGCATGTCCAGATTGTTCATCATCACATCTTCCAGCCGGACGAAATGATCGCCCTTCCCGACCTTGATCAAACGGGATGTGCCCAGGCCGACCGGCACCTTGACCCGCGCCAGGGAAACCGTGCTGCTGCGCGGGTAGCGCACGGTAACCAGTAAGTTGAGCGACAGATTGGAGATGAACGGGAACGGGTGGGCCGGGTCAATGGACTGGGGAGTAAGCAGTGGAAAGATGTTCGTATAGTAAAACTCACGCAGGGACTTTTTTTCCTTGGCCTTGATCCCCTTGTAGGACTCGATCAGGATGTTCTTTTCCTCCAGAAGTCCGGAAATTGTCCGGTAGGTCAGCTCCTTGCGGGCCTCCAGCTCGCGGATAACGGCATGGCACTCGGTCACCTGCTGTCGGGCCGTGCGTCCGTCCAGGGTCAACTCCTTCACGCCGGCGCCGATCTGCTGCTTGAGGCCGCCGATGCGCTTCATGAAAAACTCGTCCAGGTTGGCGCTGACGATCGCCAGAAATTTGACCCGCTCCAGGAGTGGCGTGCGGCTGTCCTCTGCTTCGTGCAGGACACGGCTGTTGAATTCCAGCCAGGTCAGTTCGCGGTTCAGGTACCACTGGCTTTCCGACAGGTCGAAGACAGGCGCAGCATCTGCCGGCATCGCCGTCGGAGCCGCTGCACCTTTTTTCTTGCTGCCGCGGGTCTTTCCCGGAGCCTGGGCCGCGATGTCCGATTTGACGGCTTTCTTGCGCTTCTTTGCAGCCGGCTTTTTCTTCTGGTTTTCTACCACGCCTGTTCCTTTTGTTACAGGATTCACTTCACACCAAATACTACCATGCTCTGCCGGATGTGCAATCAACCGATTCTCTGCTCCAGCAGCGCTGCCAGCATTTCCACCCGCGGCATGTCAATGCCCTGCTGCCAGCCACATGCCAGCGGGGCCCTGAAAATTGCCTCGATCTCCAACGGGCGCCCCTCCTCCCGGTCGATCTGCATGGAAGGCTTGTAAACCCCCATCTGGTCGGTGAAGACCAGCATGTCATCTGAAAAGGATTCCGGTATCGGCCGAGACAGTCCCTGAGCATTGGCGGCCAGGATGACTTCGAGCATGATCTCCCGCACCAGCGCCCTGGTTGCCGGGACAGCCAGCAACCGGTCGACCGACTGTTGAAGCAGGGCGCACAGACCGTTAAAGGGGATATTCCAGACCAGTTTCTCCCAACGCGTCTTTTCCAGGTCACCTGTCATGCGACACTCAATCCCGCAGCGCCTGAACACATCGTCGAGGGACACCAGTCGGTCCCGGTCGTGCGGAAGGAATTCGCCGATGGTCACACGGCCGGCACCCAGGTGATGCACGGTGCCCGGTTCACCGCGGTTGGAGCAGAGAAAGGCCACCCCGCCGATGATCCGCTCCGTTCCGAACAAC
>JBBQXT010000154.1:0-4765 GCA_038209415.1 Geobacterales bacterium | reverse complement strand
CAGAAAATACCGGCAGGCAAAAGGCAGCACAATCGCAATTGTCTCGCAGATGTGCACGTATGCAAGTATGCACGCCAGTTGAAGACGCTACTGCTTACAGAATAATGGTGAGATAACGTGCTGGATTTAGCAGATGCTGGTGTTTTGAGGGGGCGGGTCAGGCGGTTCGCTGACCCGGGAGGTCAGGCGTTGGGAATGGTTTGGAAAAATGGTGTCTGTGTGGGGTATGTCAAAGCGTTCTGAAAAATGAAAGGGGAGTACTTCCGATATGCCGCTGGATGTAGAAAGAATGGTTTGTTTTTCGTTGCCGCAGGGGCAGCCGCAGGCGATAACGGTTTTCTTTTCTGCCCGGTCCTTCTTGCAGCATTCAGACAGCCCATCTTCAGCATCCGCGTGGGCGTGAGCCAGTTGTTGTTTCTTCTTGCTGCAGCAGCATGTTCCGTTTATCCGGCTCGCCGCAGAACATCCGTCACTGTTGCAGTCGCCGGAACATTGGCGAACCAGCGCACCTGCCGCACCCAGGGAATGAGCAGCGGATGGGGCAAGCGGGCTGAGCAGGACCAGCAGATACAGCACTGTCATGACAGCAGAGGTTACATGCCGAAACGGGCGTCTGATTGTATGTGCGGATGCAGTTGACATAATTAGAATCTATTTAATGCGACCTCGATATAAAATAGTCAAGTTGTTTTTCGGGTCACTGCATAGTCGGTGGTCAGCCGCCGGCCGCTGCCCGGAGCTGCGCTTCGCGCCATTCCTTGATCAACCCGTCATACGTGACGCTATAATCCTGCAGAGCGGATGCAATGGCTGCAGTTATGTTCATCCCCTTGCCGAGAGCGGTCAGAATCGCCTTGACCCGGTGCCAGCCATAGGTAGTCACCAGGTAGTTTACCATGGAGTAGCTTTGCTGATAGGCCAGGGCGGCTTCTCCAGTGGACAGGCTGGTGAAACTTCCCTCAAGTCGGCGAATATCGACCGGCGTTTCCTTCGGGGAGGTTTGGCTGTCTTCGGAATGGGGAGATTTGAACTGCCGGCGGCCGAACATTTCGGCGATGCCCTCGTTCAGCCAGACCGGACAGTTGCCGTGGGTCAGGTCGTATACCACCACATGAGCGTACTCATGAAAAAGTATTGCCCGCAGGGGGGGTGTGATCTCGGCCAGGGCCCCGAAAGGCAGCCTGATGGTCCCATCGTAGACGCCGCCCGACCAGTCGGGGGAATTGGTGACGTTTTTATAGTCAGCACGCTTGTAGATGGTTACCGGCACACGTGCCTCGGGAAAGTGCCCCAACTCGGCGCCGACCTGGTTGGAGGCGCTTTCCAGAACATCCAGGACGGCCAGGGCAAATGAGGTGTTCACACCGGGATCATAGGTCAGATTGAAGCGGGAACTGTTGCCACGGTCCATGCCGGTTTCAACAGCTGTCTCCTGGCGGGCTTTTTTCAGTACATTGACAATTTCGTGGCGCTCGGGTGCCAGCGTCAGTGCCTGTTCCCAGAGCTCCATGGCCTGCTGGCGATTGTCGGTTTCATACAGGACCAGGCCGAGAAAGTAGAGCACGTCGACAGAGTCCGGTTTTAGATTGCGGCTGCGTTCCAGTTCGTAGCGGGCGATATCGTATCTTTTTAGGTAATAGTTGCAGATGCCGCGTGGCAGGCTGAAGGAGGCATCATCGGGATACAGCTCAATCGCCTTGACAAAATTCCCGTCGGCCTGTTCAAACTGTCTCTGGTTGAAAAGCAGGTTGCCGGAGTTTGCATAGGCTTCAGCCAGGCTCCGCTTGAGAGGTTCATTAAGGGGAAACAGCTCGTAGGCAGAGCGCAGCCGTTCCAGCCGCTTTTCGTTGTCACCAGGGGCACCGTGGGGGGCGGGGTCATTAGCGGTCTGTGCCGCACGAGGCGCTGCTGGCGCGGCTGCTGTCAGGAGGATGACGACCAGCAGGGAGAACAGCAGGCGGGCTTTCAACGCGGCATGGGTCATGTTTTTGAAAGGCAGTCGCGAACCGAGGCGGCTATGCCGGCCGAATCAAGGCCCACTATGGCGCGCAGTTCGTGCTGCTCCCCCTGGGGGATGTAGCTGTCGGGATAGCCGAGACGCAGCACCCGTGTGCCGGTCAGGTTGTGCTCCTCCAGCAGTTCCAGTACGGCGGTGCCGAAACCACCCTGCAGGGCATTTTCCTCGATCGTGATCAGTGTGTCGTGTTTCCCGGCCAGTTCCAGGATCAGAACGGTATCCAGCGGCTTTACGAAGCGGGCGTTGACAACCGTCAGGCGGATACCATGCTGCTCTTCAAGCAGTGTCGCGGCCTCCAGCGCCGGGTGGACCATGGTTCCCAGGGCCAGAATGACTCCGTCGCTCCCCTCGCGCAGCAACTCGGCACGTCCGACCGGCATCTCTTTCAGGTTCTGGTCGAGGGGCACACCGTAGCCGCTGCCGCGCGGGTAGCGGATAGCGGCCGGCTGCCCGAGGGCAATGGCGGTCGCCAGCATGTGCTGAAGTTCATTCTCGTCCTTGGGCGCCATCAGGGTCATGTTGGGCAGGTGCCGCAGGTAGGAGAGGTCAAAGGCGCCGTGGTGGGTCGGCCCGTCGCTGCCCACTACCCCGCCCCGGTCAAGGGCAAAGGTGACTGGCAGGTTTTGCAGGCAGACATCATGAAATATCTGGTCGTAGGCGCGCTGCAGGAAGGTCGAATAGACGGCAAACACCGGCCGCAATCCCTCGGCGGCCAATCCGGCGGCAAAAGTTACCCCGTGCTGTTCGGCGATGCCCACATCAAAAAAGCGCCCCGGAAAATCCTTGGCAAAAGTGGACAGCCCGGTGCCGTCGGGCATGGCGGCCGTTATGGCCACAATCCGCTCATCCTCGGCCGCCAGCTTGCACAGCGCCGAGCCGAAGACCGCCGTGTAGGAAGCTGTTCCCCCTTTGCTCTTGATGACCTTGCCGGTGGCGATATCGAACGGACCGACACCGTGGAACAGGGAGGGGTTGTCCTCAGCCGGTTTGTAGCCTTTGCCCTTCTTGGTCAGGACATGGACCAGCACGGCATCATTGAAACTCTTGACACTCTCCAGGGTCTCGATCAGCATAGGCAGGTCGTGGCCGTCAATAGGCCCGATGTAATCGAAACCGAAGGCCCCGAACAGCATGCCCGGTGTGAAAAACCCCTTGAAGGAGTCCTCCATTTTACGGGCAACGTGCAGCACACCTTTGCCAACATCCATCCGTTTCAGAAATGATTCCGTATTCTTTTTAAAGCGGTGCACAAACTCGCTGGAAGAGGTGCGGCTGAGGAAATTGGAGAGTGCGCCGACATTCTCGGCAATGGACATCTCGTTGTCGTTGAGGACGACGATCAGGTTCTTGTCCAGATGACCGGCGTGGTTGATAGCTTCGTAGGCGCTGCCGCCGGTCATGGAGCCGTCACCGATGACCGCCAGCACCTTGTTGGTGCGTCCGTCCAGGTCGCGGGCTGCCGCATAGCCGGTGGCCGCCGAGATGGAGGTGGAAGAGTGTCCGACGTCGAAGGCGTCGTGGGGTGATTCTCCCCGCTTGGGGAAACCGCTCAAGCCGTTCAGCGTGCGCAGGGTGCCGAACCGGTCGCGACGGCCGGTGAGAATCTTGTGTGCATAAGCCTGGTGTCCCACATCCCAGACGATCTTGTCGGCCGGGGTGCTGAAGACCCGGTGCAAGGCGATGGTCAGTTCAACCACACCCAGGCTGGGCGCGAGATGACCGCCGTTTCTGGCACAGGTTTCTATGATCATCCGGCGCAGTTCCGACGCAACGTCAGGCAGTCGCGCGGCCGGCAGCCTCTTCAGGTCATCGGGTGAATTTATGGTTTCAAGAATGGGCATATCAAGTCCAGTCCGTCAGTTTTTTCGTTTCACAATATAGGTCGCGATCTCGCGCAGCGGATCGGCCTCCGTTCCGAATATCTCCAGTGCCCGGAAAGCCTCGTCCATCATGGTCCGGGCCTCCTCCTTGGCCGCTGCCAGTCCCATTACGGCCGGGTAGGTGGCCTTGCCGCGGGCCTCGTCGCTGCCGGCATCCTTGCCGATCTGCTCGGTGGTTCCTTCGATATCGAGGATGTCGTCGGCTATCTGGAAGGCCAGACCGGCTGCCTCGCCGTAACGTGTGATGGCGGCCAGCTTGTCCCTGTCGGCTGCGCCCAGCAGTGCGCCGGCGACGACGGAGGCCTTGATCAGCGCGCCGGTTTTGTGAGTGTGGATATACTGCACCGTCGGCAGGTCGATGTCCGGTTTGCCCTCGCTCTCCATGTCCACCACCTGGCCGCCGACCATGCCGTAGGAACCGGCGCACAGTGCGATCTCGTTGATCACCGCCAGCCGCGCGGCCGGGTCGCATCCGGTGGCAAAGCGCAGGTCACTGACCAGCTTGAAGGCTTCCGTCAGCAGGGCGTCGCCGGCCAGAATCGCGATCGCCTCGCCGAACACCTTGTGGTTGGTCGGGTTGCCGCGCCGGAAGTCGTCGTCGTCCATGGCCGGCAGGTCGTCATGGATCAGCGAATAGGTGTGGATCATCTCCATGGCGCAGGCGGACGGCAGGGCCTGCTCCGTATCGCCGCCCACCGCCTGGCAGGCCGCCAGCATCAGGATCGGGCGGACCCGCTTGCCGCCGGCAAAGACCGAGTAGCGCATGGCCTTGTGCAGGCTGTGGGGCAGTTCGTTTTCCTTGGGGAGAAATGCATCCAGTGCGGCATCCACCCGGGCGCACTGTTGCTTGAGATATGCTTTCAGATCC
>JBBQXT010000153.1:0-4869 GCA_038209415.1 Geobacterales bacterium | reverse complement strand
ACTCAATGTAATTGCCGGTATCGGCGGCATGTCCGAGTTTTCAATGATGACCAAACACATTCCCTGGCCGTTGTCATACGCGATTTTCACGGTCGGATTGTTCATTGTTGCCTGGATCACCTATGTCATACTCAAATACTTCGAGAATCGCAACAAACGCAAAAACTTACCTGAATAGTATTAATCCGCCCTATCCTTCCCGATCAATTCAGATCACCGCACCATTTCCCGAAAACGCCGCACCGCCTCGGGAATGGTCTCCTCGCGGATATTCCCGAAGGCAAGTCGCAGATAACCCTCCAGACCGGGACCGAAGACCTCGCCCGGCAGACAGATGATACCGGCCCGGTCCACCAGCAGCTTGGCGGCTTCTCGCCCGCTGCGACCTTTAAACGGATGCCTCACCCAGGCAAAAAAAGTTCCACTTGATGACAAATGGAAGCGGTTGCCAGGCTTCGTGAATTCGGCACGGAACAGGTCGTGACGCCGCGCCATCATATCGCGATTGGACGCCACCCAGCAATCCAGATTTTCCACTCCGAATTTTACGGCCTGCTGGGTGATGCGCGGTTGGCAGACCGCCATCGTATCCTGGGCTTTGAGGGCATGGTGGATGAATGCTTCGGAAGCGGCCAGCAGTCCGGCACGGTAGCCGGTCAGAGCGTAGGTTTTGCCGAAGGAGGCGACATGCACAAAATTGTTGCCCCAGGCCGGATCGCAAAACAACTCATGCGGCCGGCTACCGCCGGGAATAAATTCGTTGTAAGTCTCGTCCAGAATCAACGCAATATTGTGACGCCGTGCCACCTCCAGCAGCTCGCCGATAACAGCCGGCGGAGTAGTGGCACCGGTCGGGTTACTGGGAGAAACCAGCAGAATTGCCCTGGTCTTGTCGGTGATCAGCCCCTCGATTGTCGACGGACGAGGCAAGCCGCCGTCAGCCTCAACAAAAGGTGCGCAGACCTTGCCAATACCTAGCATATCCAGCACCATCGGATGATCGAAATAACAGGGTGCCTGCAGCACGACCTCGTCCCCTGCGCGGCAGAGAGTCACGATCGCCAGCCAGAAGGCCTGGCTGGCACCAATCGTCAGGCACAAATTGCCAAGAGACAGGTTGGCGCCGTATTTCCGCTGGTAATAACCGCAAAGCGCCTCACGCACTTCCGGTAAGCCCTCATCCGGCGAATATTTGGACAGTAGCGGATCGGGCAGCAGCCCGGCAAGATGAGCCGTCAGTTCGGGAGCCGGAGCGTAATCGGGCACCGCCTGGCAAAGGTCAATCAACTCCAGACCGTCATCGGGGCGTTCCGCGACCCAGCGCTTTACCTCTGAAATCGGTGGGAAGTGTACGGCGGCAATCAAGGGAGATATTTTCATACTCATCTTCTGTTCTCCTGCTCCCGAAAATCCGGACATTAATATACAAAAAAAGCCGGCAGTACAGCTACAAATCTGTAGTTATACCGCCGTCAATTTTAACAGCCCGATCAATTCGAGTAGAGCAGAACAGCGGCGCTCAAATCAGCATACGGGCTGATTGTTATAAATTTTCAAGTAAAATCCTGGTCAATCAATAACCTCGTCTATCCTGGAAAGAGCGGCTGCAACGGTTGGGAAACCAATCGTGCTTGTAAGAACGACAATGGCATGACTAACCTCTTCAGGAGTAGCGCCTGCTTCCAATGCACGCAAGGCATGGCTGCGCAAGGCACCTTTTGACCCGATTGCAGCCGCGGCACCCAGTTGGATCAGCTGAACGGTCTTCTCGTCCAATGGCCCGGAGTTGCGGGCAGCCTTTCCCACTGCTTCAACAGCCTCAATCAAGTCCGCGTGTTTTTCTTTAAGTTTAAGATAGTTTTGCGATGTTTCATGACTCATGACTGGACCTCCCAATTGTTAAATACCTGCTGTTTGATGACTATGACATACAAACTGAAAATCTCAAGTTCTAAGAAACATCAGTATAATATACAAAACAATTTTACTTAGCCAGTTCACATTCATTGTATAAAACCGCCGGTTCGGACCTCCGAGAGGACACCGTTACGGAATATCAATGTGTGCAACAATGTCGAACCTTGAGTGTAAGTCCACTCCTGCACTTCTATGTAGATAATTTTTGTCCCCGTTTTGTCGCCCTCTCTTCTGAATTCAACCTCCAACGGTTCATCACGCCTGAACGAGCTTGCCGGTGGGTCACATTTGGCCGCAACGCTGGAGATACTGTCTCCGGTGGAAACAATCCGGCCATTGGGACATCGAAAGTTGTCGGCAGATGCCTGCAAAACTGAAAACAAGATAAAAAAGGTACTGATAACAAAAATTGCTTTCATGACTTTTTCTCCAATGCGGTAATACGTGCCTACAGATTAGCGATGCAGGGCATTAAAAATCGCGTGATGTCAAACGTCCAACGCCCCCGCACCCCGAATTATTTATTAATTCCCATAAAATCTGATTCACATTATCCCGTCTGACCCCACCTGTCAACGGCTCAGACAATAAATGCTTCAGGCATGCCTTGCTCGCAGATATCTACGGAAACCTAGCCCGCAAAGACCGCTCCGGTGCAGAGTCCAAAGAAGTTTGCACATCGTTCACCCAGCTCGGCTTTTTGACCCAACTACGGCAGAATCCAGCCCGTCAAAACGTACTATTTTCTCCTACAAAATTCGTATTTTAACTTGACACAACCCTTGACGGCGTCTATAAGTTTCAACAATGTGGAAAAAAGTGGTACATTGTGGAAAATAATGCCTAAGAGAAGATTATGTTCAGGGGAATTTTCGAGACAACCATAGACGCCAAGGGGCGCACCAGCCTGCCGGCCAGGTTTCGGGAAGTCATGCTCGAAAAGCACGAAGATGAGCGTTTTTTCCTGACCAACTCGGTTCCGGTCGATCTGGGCGACGACGCTTACAGCTCCGGACTCCTTATATTTCCTTACCGGGAATGGTTCGTCTTTGAAGAGAACTTCCGTGTCAGCAAAGGATTTACCTCCGATCAACGTAAAAGCATCATGCGTACAATCATTTCACCGGCACAGGAGTGCAGTGCCGATAAACTGGGACGCTTTCTGATTCCGCCTACTTTTCGCAAAAGTGCTGCACTTGAGCGGGAAGTTCAATTTGTAGGCACCATGGACAAAATCGAGATTTGGAGCATGACCGAGTGGGACAAGGTCCGGGCCCAGGATGTCAAAAATTTCCCGAGCGGCACTGAAGCTGCTGCCGAACTGGGACTCTAATGGCTGATTTTCGCCATCTATCGGTTATGCCGGATGAAGTCATCCGCTTCCTGGCTCCAGGTGACGCCAAAACCTACCTGGACGGCACCCTGGGGGGCGGCGGCCACAGCCTCCTGATCCTTGAAAATGCGCCGCAAGCAACATTGGTTGGCATCGACCGCGACCAATCGGCCTTGATAGCCGCCGGTGAACGCCTGGCGGCATACCGCGATCGTTTTCGTCCTGTACATGGCGATTTTGCCGAAGTAGCGGAACATCTGCAAACTCTGGGCATAACAGATCTTGACGGCTTCATCCTTGATCTGGGAGTTTCTTCGCACCAACTGGACACCGGCGAACGGGGGTTCAGCTTCCAGCAGGATGCACCTCTGGATATGCGCATGGACACCAGCCGCGGTGAAACCGCCGCCGGTCTGGTCAATGAGCTGCCGGAGCAGGAACTGGAACGTATTATTACCGAATACGGCGAAGAGCGCTGGGCCAAAAGAGTTGCGGCCTTTATCGTCAACGCCAGGAACGAAGCGCCGATATCCACCACCTTCCAACTGGTTGATATCATTAAAGGAGCTATTCCTAAAGCCAAGTGGGAAGAACGCATCCATCCGGCAACCCGCACCTTTCAGGCGCTGCGCATTGCCGTGAATCATGAGCTGGAGAGTTTGGAGCGTGGCATGCGCGCCGCACTGGATTTGCTGAAACCGGGCGGAAGGGGCGTGATCATCTCCTTTCACTCGCTGGAAGACCGTATCGTCAAACATATCTTCCGGGAATACGCCGGAGGCTGCACCTGTCCGCGCCAGCTGCCGATCTGTGCATGCGGCAAGCAGCCGCGGGTAAAAGTCCTTACCGGCAGGCCGGTCAGCGCAACAGCAGAGGAAATAAACGACAACCCCAGGTCCCGCAGCGCCAAGCTGCGGGCCATTGAAAAGCTGTAACAGCAGGCATCCTTGAACAGACAGTTCAGGGCGCTCTTTATACGAGGTAACTGATATGGCACAAGCACGAGCAGATTATGGCAAAGTCGTCGCACCCCGCGCATTTGGCGGGGCGGAACTGGCAGCCCACCGCATAGATGTTTTCAAATACCTGATGATCTGCATGATCCTGTTCACGGTGGTGTCGGTCTTTCACGTCTGGTCACGCTTCAGGCTGGTTGAACTGAACATGCAGATAACCGATATCAGCCGCCAGCTGAGAGAAGCCGAGCAGGAGCAAAAGCGTTTGAAACTTGAAGCAGCTTCACTGAAGACCCCGGCTCGCATTGAAACCATTGCCAAAAACGAGTTGGGAATGGCACTGCCTAATGAGATGCAGGTCATTCACGTCAAATGAAAGACGATCGGGAAAAATGGGCCCGTATCCGGATCGTAATTGTCGGATCAATTTTCGGCCTGATGTTCCTGACGGTAGTTGGGCGCGCCTTCTACCTCCAGATTCTGCAGCACGAGGAGCTAGTAAAAAAAGCCGACCGGCAGCATCAGCACAGGGTTGAGCTGACCCCGGCCCGCGGCAGCATCCTTGACCGCAACGGCACTCCGCTGGCAGAATCGATACATATGGACTCCTGCTACGCAGAACCAAGGCGGATCAACGATGCTGACGGCACTGCCGCAGTACTC
>JBBQXT010000152.1:0-5293 GCA_038209415.1 Geobacterales bacterium | reverse complement strand
GAGGGTCGCGGCATTGTGCAGGCCGGTCGCGCCATGCTGGACTCTATCGTTGATATCAGAACGCCGCGCATCCTGCTGATTATCCGCAACGCCTACGGCGGGGCCTATGCCTCGTACAACAACTACCCGACCGGCGCCGATCTGGTGCTGGCGCTCCCCACCACCCGCCTGGCGGTTATGGGGCCGGCCGGCAAGGAGTTCGTCTACAAGGACGAGGTGCGTAAGATGCGTGCTGCCGTTCTTGAACGGGTCAAGCATGGTGTACAGGAGCGCGTTGCTGCAGGTATGTCGCCCGGTGAGGCCAAAATGGATGCGGAAAAGGATGCTGCCGACTGGCTGAAGATCGAGGACACCGTTCTGAACATGCGCTATGAAAAAGAACTTATGAACCCGAAAGAGGGTCTGGCCCTGGGCTCTATCTCCTCCCTGGTTATGCCCACCGACCTGCGCAAGGTGCTGGGGGAGAACATGAACTTCTTCCTGCGTCATTACAAGTCCGGTCCGATGCAGGCCGTTCAGCGCGAGTTCCACTAATTTCATTCATTTTTAGATTGGAGATAAAGAAACCATGCCACAGTCCGATTACTACAAGCATAATCCCCTGATCCATCGGAACCGTAAACTGAGCAAATCCAGCTCCGAGTGGGTACGTTCCTTTTCCTGCGAGGACCTCAAGCCTCTGATCGTCTGCCGCGGGCCGATTCGTAAAGAGGCCATGGATGTCTATGAAGAGATGGGAATTTCCCACTATGGCATCTTGCTGTCCGAAAAGGACTCGATCATCTACCCGAACGCGCTGGCTCCTGAACTGCGTCAGCTGACCGATTCCCGCCGGGTGCACCGCGTGCCCGACTACAGCGGCGCCAGCAAGGAAGAGCGGGTCGAGCGGATCAACCAGATCATCCAGATGGCCCAGGATAACGGTTACGATGCCATTTTCGCCGGGTACGGTTTCATGGCCGAGGATGAAGAGTTTGTGGCCGCCATCGAAAAGGCCGGCCTCAAGTTTATCGGACCGTGTGCCGCCACCCAGGCCAAGGCCGGTAAAAAGGATGAGGCCAAGCGTACCGCCCTGCAGGTGAATGTCAGCGTCACCCCCGGTATTAACAACGTAACTGCCCTGACGCTGCTCAAAAAATACCCCACCCGCGAAAAGCTGCTCAGGCTGGTCGCGGCCGAAGGTCTGGCCTGCAATAAAAAGGTTCTGGAGGACAAGAAGATCGCTGACGAGGTCCTGGCCGACCATATTTTGATGACCTCATACAGCAAGGGCATCGACCTGATTTCCATCGAGGAGCTCTCTGCCCAGGTGCAGGCTGAAGTGACGGAACTGTTCCGGAAATACCCCCAGAGCCGTTTCCGTATCAAGGCTATCGGCGGTGGTGGCGGCAAGGGGCAGCGTATAGTTGGCGCCTCACTGCTGGCACTGAAAAAAGCTGATGACAAGGCGATTGCCAAGGCAGCTGCCGAGGCTCCGGCCATGGTGCGCGAGGTTCTGAACGAGGTTAAGGCCAACGGTGTTGGCGACAACAAGAATGTCCTGATCGAGCTGAACATTGAGCAGACCCGTCACAACGAGATCCAGTTGCTGGGCAACGGCGAGTGGTGCATCTCACTTGGTGGTCGCGACTGTTCCCTGCAGATGCACGAGCAGAAACTCCTGGAGGTGTCTGTTACCCAGGAAGGGCTGCTGGCTGCCATTGAAAAGGCCCAGGTCGCTGGCAGGAAGAGCGAAGTCAAAGCCCTGGAAAGCGATCTGAAGGTACTGGCACGGATGGAAGAGGAGTCGGCCCGTTTCGGCCAGGCCGTGGGGCTTGATTCCGCCTCGACCTTCGAGTTCATTGTCGACCGTGACCGTCACTTCTTCATGGAGGTCAATACCCGCATCCAGGTTGAACACCGCGTTACCGAACTGTGCTACAGCCTCAAGTTCACCAATCCCAAGGACAAGAAGGATTTCTTCATCGTTGAATCACTGGTGGAGGCCATGGCCCTGCTGTCACAGCACAAGGAACGCCTGCCCAAACCGGAGCGCGTTGTTCGCTTCAATGCCTCGGTTGAGGCCCGTCTCAACGCAACCGACGCGTCCCTTTCGCCCCACGCCGGCGGCATGATTCGCTACTGGTCCAAGCCGATCAAGGGTGAGGTCCGTGATGACCAGGGCATCTGCATGACCAACCCGGACACCGGCATTTTCATGAAGTACAAAGTAGCCGGAGCCTACGATTCCAATATCGCTCTGCTGCTCACCAAGGGTGATGACCGTCTGGCCAGCTACGAACGGCTCTCCGACGTGTTGTGCAGCACCACGCTGCGTGGCAGCGAGTTGGCTACCAACCTTGAATTCCATTATGGACTGGTTAACTGGTTCCTGGGTCGCAATGTCATGGCCAAGCCGACCACCCGCTTCGTGGTCCCCTATCTGGCACTGGTCGGCACCCTCAAAGAGGAGGCCAACAAGCTGGATGTAGTGTATGCCTTCTTTCAGATGAAGAAACACTATGCCAAGCGGATCTCCGAGCAGTTTGGCGACCAGCCGGATGTGTGCGCCAAAGAACTGAAAAACATGTCGGCTCTGCTCGACCGCAAGGGAACCCTGATCACCCGCCCCATGGAGCGCCTCCTCGGTGATCCGCACTTGCTCTCGGGCTGGCTGAGCATGAACACAATAAATTTTCGTATCGACAAGGGCCGGGTTGTCTGGCTGAGGAATCCTTTTGGAGTACTCAACGAAACCTATGAATACCTGCATATGAATTTTCGACCGCATAAACCGGCGGCAGAGATCATCTGGGATCATGACAACGAGCTGCTGCAGCAATCGCTGCACTTCTACCGCACCCTGCGTGAAAAACTCGGGCTGGAGCGGGATGAGTATTTCAAGCTCAATGAACTGGTCAATAAGGAGAAGCCCCAGGCCGGCTTTGATGCCGAAACCTGGGAGCAGATCCGTTCCGCCCACTTTGGCTATGAGTCCGGACTGGAACTGTTGGGCATGTTGTTCCTGATCGGCGATACTACCAAATTCTGGGACATGAAGGTCCAGGACGACCTGGAGGTGGTGATCCCGGATTACCTGACCGACCTGGATCTGCAGGCCCGGATGAAAAAAATCCTGGTACCGCCGCCGGCTACCAAGGCCGACGAAATTGTCTCCGTGTGCGGCGGGATGTACTACGGCCAGGAAGCGCCTGGTCTGCCGACCTTCGTGAGCGAAGGGATGCATTTCGAGAAGGATCAGCCTCTGTACATCATTGAAGTCATGAAGATGTTCAACACCATCCGCGCGACCTTCTCCGGGACCATCGACAAGATCATCATGGAAGGGGCCGATGGCACCATCGTCCAGAAGGGGCAACCGCTCTTCAAGATCACCCCTGACGAAAAGTTCGTGGAAGTGGACCATAAAGAGGTAGAGCGCGAAAAGCGCGAGTGTACGACCAAGTACCTCAAGGCGGTACTGTAAAGCGTTACAGGTTCATTCGACAGTGTGCGTAAAGATCGGCTAACGGCAAGAACAGAGTGGGACTCCACTCTTCTTGCCTTTAGCATTTTCGCCCCACGTCTGCTCATTTCAGATTATGCAGGTCAAATTTATATGTCATACTCAACAGCGAGGTCCGCACCATGAGCATCCAAGAGCGTAAAGAGAAGTGGAAAGCCGTTGTATCAAAAAATATTGCCCGGTCTCCGGAGCGGATGGAAAAATTTCTGACAACCTCCAACATCGAGATGGAGCGCTGCTTCACGCCTGGATTTGAGCAGCCCGGCTATGAGGAACAGCTGGGTCTTCCGGGCGAATATCCCTATACCCGCGGCGTGCAGCCGACCATGTATCGCGGACGATTCTGGACCATGCGCCAGTATGCCGGGTTCGGCACCGCCAAGGAATCCAACGAGCGCTACAAGTACCTGCTCTCGGCCGGCCAGACCGGCCTTTCCGTCGCTTTCGATCTGCCAACCCAGATGGGCTACGATTCGGATGCCGCCATGAGTCAGGGCGAAGTGGGCAAGGTCGGCGTAGCCATCGACTCACTGGCCGACATGGAGATCCTCTTCGACGGCATCCCGCTGGACAAGGTCTCGACCTCCATGACCATCAACTCCACCGCTGCCACCCTGCTGTGCATGTACATCGCCGTGGCCGAAAAACAGGGTGTTTCCGCCGACAAGGTCTCCGGCACCATCCAGAACGACATCCTTAAAGAATACATGGCTCGCGGCACCTACATCTACCCGCCCAAGGAGTCCATGCGCATCATCACTGACATCTTTGCCTACTGCAAGGACCAGGTGCCCAAGTGGAACACCATCTCCATCTCCGGCTACCACATCCGCGAGGCCGGCTCCTCTGCAGTCCAGGAAGTGGCCTTCACCCTGGCCGACGGCATCGCCTACGTAGAGGCCGCCATCAAGGCCGGCCTGGAGGTTGATGACTTTGCCCCGCGCCTGGCCTTCTTCTTCAACGCCCACAACAACCTGTTCGAAGAGGTGGCCAAATTTCGCGCCGCTCGCCGTATTTGGGCCAAGATCATGAAGGAGCGCTTCGGCGCCAAGGATCCCAAGTCGCAGATGCTGCGCTTCCACACCCAGACCGCCGGCTGCACCCTGACCGCCCAGCAGCCGGACAACAACATCATGCGCGTCACCATGCAGGCCCTGGCCGCCGTGCTGGGTGGTACCCAGTCCCTGCACACCAATTCCCGCGACGAAGCCCTGGCCCTGCCGACCGAGGATTCGGTCCGCATCGCCCTGCGCACCCAGCAGGTCATCGCCTACGAATCGGGCGTGGCGGACTCCATCGACCCGCTGGCCGGTTCCTTTCTGGTGGAGTCTCTGACCGACCAGATCGAGAAAGCGGCCCTTGAGTACATCGAGAAGATCGACTCCCTGGGTGGCGCGGTGGAGGCCATCTCGCGCGGCTTCCAGCAGAAAGAGATTCAGGACTCGGCCTATGCCTACCAGAAGGCCATCGAAAAGGAAGAGCTGATCATCGTGGGCGTCAATAAGTTTATCGTCAAGGAAGCGCCTCCGACTGGCCTGCTCAGGGTCAAGGAAGCGGTGGAGATATCCCAGAAGAAATCCCTGGGTGAAATGAAGGCCGGACGTGATGCCGCAGCGGTGAAAGCGGCATTGGCGACGCTTGAGATTTCGGCAAAGGGGACCGACAATCTCATGCCGCATATCCTGGCGGCGGTCAAGGCCTACGCCACCCTGGGTGAAATTGCCGATGTATTTCGCGGCGTGTTCGGGAAGCATACGGAGACGGTTGTTCTCTAATCGGTACGAAATT
>JBBQXT010000151.1:0-5309 GCA_038209415.1 Geobacterales bacterium | reverse complement strand
AGCCGGTGGTGGTGGTCGGCTCCCAGCAGCGCACCGTCATCCTGACCGCCAGCTACGAGGCCCGCGCCTTCGGTGTCAAGACCGGCATGATGCTCCACGAGGCACGGCGCCTCTGTCCCGACGTGATCATGGTGCCGGCTGACAACCGCAAGTACACCCGCACATCAACCCAAATCATGCGCATGATGCATGACTACACCCCCGAGGTGGAGGTGTTCTCCATCGACGAGGCCTGGCTGGACGTCACCCATTCCCTCGCGCTGTTCGGGTCGGCCGAGAATATCGCCTACAAGCTCAAGTCCCGCATCAAATACCAATTAGACCTCACCTGCTCCATCGGCATCGCCCCCAACAAGCTCTTGGCTAAGCTGGCCTCCGAGATGCAGAAGCCGGACGGCCTGACGGTCATCAGGCCGGAGGATGTCAGCAAAACCCTGGAGCACATGCCGATCAAGGAACTGTGCGGCATCGGCCGGAAGATGGAACGTCAGCTGACCATGATGAGCATCTACAGCTGCGGCGAACTGGGACGCTGCGACGAGGCTCGCCTGACCAGGAAGTTCGGCATCGTCGGCACCCGGCTGAAGCAGATGGGGCAGGGCATCGACGACTCACCGGTGATCCCGTCCGGGGACGCCGACGAAGTCAAGTCGGTCGGGCACTCCATGACCCTCAAAAAGGACATCAGCAGCCGCCACGACATCCTGCGCTACCTGCTGCAACTCTCGGAGATGGTCGGCCGCCGGGCCAGGCGCTACGGGGTGTCCGGTAGAACGGTCCACCTGACGGTCCGCTACGCCGACTTCACCACCTTCGGCAAGCAGGCCACCCTGCAGAAACAGGTCAACCGCAGCGAGGATATCTACAACGGCGCCGTGGCGATCCTTGACAGCATGGAACTGGAACAGCCGGTGCGTCTGCTGGGGGTGCGGATCACCAACCTCTGCTACCAGCGGGAACAGCTGCCGCTGTTCGAGGATGAGCGCAAGAAGGCCTTCATGATCAGCGCCATGGATGCGGTCAACGATAAATTCGGTGATTTTACCGTGACCTATGGCAGTCTTTTGGGAAATAATGCGGAAAAAGGCTCGCACGTTATCTCCCCGGCCTGGAAGCCGGAGGGGATCAGAAATGTGCAGGTGACGTGAGTATGCGTGGACGGCCTGTCATGATTGATGCGTCGGGAAAACGGGTGATCAATGGCTGAGACTTGGTGGCTCTACATGATCGAATGCCGGGGGGGTGCAATCTACACCGGCATCGCCAAGGACGTGCAGGCTCGCTACGAACAGCATGTAAAGGGCAAAGGCGCCAAATATACCAGGATGAATCCGCCGGCACGGCTGCTCTGCCAAATGGAGTATGCGACCCATCGGGCAGCGGCCCAGGCGGAATGTGAAATAAAAAAACTCAAGCGCAGGGAGAAATTGCAGCGGGCCTTTCATTTTCAAAAGTAATAACTGAAGTCCTTCATCTCGAAAGGCGAATCATTGAGGCACTCGATGAACACGTCCACGAGGAACGGGTCGAATTGCGTCCCTTTTTCCTTGAGCAATTCCCGGATGGCGCTTCCCTTGTCAAGCCCTTCACGGTAAGAACGGTTGGTCAGCATGGCATCAAAGGCGTCGGCTATGCAGACGATACGGGCGTGGAGGGGAATCTGCTCGCCCTTCAAACGACCGGGATAGCCCTTGCCGTCCCAGCGCTCGTGATGGTGCAGGATGACCGGAACGATGTGGCTCAGGTTTTCGATGCCAACGATAAAAAGCGTACCTTTGAGGGGATGTTCCCGCACGAGGGTCTCTTCACGCAGATTGAGGCTGTCCGGCTTGTTGAGGACATCGTCATCGGTTCCGATTTTACCGATATCGTGCAGAACAGCCCCCAGGTAAAGGTCGCGCAGTTCGGTCTCATCAAAGTTCAGCTTTGAACCGATGCTGAGCGAGTACTCGGTGACGCGTTTGGCATGCCCCTGGGTGTAGGTGTCCTTCATCTCAAGAGCGCCCACCAAGGACTGGATGGTGCTGTTGAAAAGACGCTGATCCCAGACGTCGTGATTATGGGGATCCTGAACAAGCATGGCCTTTGAAACGGTTTCAGCCGCGTGCACGCCTGCCAGCCGGGAGACAATGGCCAAGGCAAAGCTTATGGCGGTGCCGGCCCCCTGGCTGGTAATGATGTTTCCGTCGATTACTACCGTACGGTCTTCATACACCGCTCCACTCAGCTTGCTGCTGTAACCGGGATACGAGGTTGCCCGCTTGCCCGAGAGCAGTCCCGCGGCAGCCAGTATGATGGGAGCGGCACAGATGGCCCCGATCAGTTTGCCGGCAGACTGGAAATCCGCCAGCAGCCGATGAATGCGTCGGTCGCTATTAAGGTTGTCAGTGCCGGGCTGTCCACCGGGCAGAACAATCATGTCAAACCCGTCCACGCTGATGGTATCGATGGTTGTGTCGGGCACGACGGTGACGTTGCGGGCGCTCGTAACCGGCCCGTGCTGCAGGCCTGCAATGACGACCTCGATTTCCGCCCTGCGCAGTACATCTACAACGGCCAGTGCTTCGATTTCCTCAAAACCTTCCGCGAGCGGCAAGAGTACCTTCGGCATATATACCCCTCTCTCAGAGAATCAATAACTTCTTGAATACTATCGCAATTATTCCGGAACACAAGATATTATCAGGGTTAAAGGCGGATGAACGCTAATCTGTTGAAGTGACTTTCGGTCGTCAGCGTTTACCACCGGCCATTTTGACACTGCCGGGATTGCTGCGCAGCATCCACATGAAAACCGGTCCGGCCAGCGCCCCCAAGCCGAGGCAACTGAAGGCAATACCCCATTCACCGTTGATGCCCGGCAGCGGCTGCCAGCCCCGGAATGTGTCCAGAGCCCAGCCGAATACGGTCGGGGAAATCATGCCCATGGAGTAGCCGATCAGAGATTGCAGGCCCATGGCCGCCCCCAGATAACCGGGTGCCACCAGTTCGGTCAGTCCGGTGGAGAAGACCGGTGATTCAGCGACGATCAGATAGCCGTACAGAAGCCCGATTGCCAGGGTCACCCAGATATTCGTGTTGATCAGCCAGCCGAAACCGAAGGAGAGCAGGGCGCTGGCCAGCATGACCATACTGATGGTAGTGGTGCGGCCCAGACGGTCTGACAGGCTGCCGGTGATGGCCGTGGAGAAGGCGCCGACACCGATCATGCCCGCGGCGATTGTTGAGGCCAGGCCGGTTGCGCGGCTGCTTTCAACGCCCCATCCCACCAGGGCCGAAGTCATGAAGGGAGCCAGCCAACTGCGCATGCCGTACATCTCCCACATATGGGCGCCGTAGCCGAGAATCATCAGCAGTGCCGGGCGGTTCTGGACGACCTCCCCGCTGAAGCCGGCCTCGCTCTTCATATGTGTGACAGGCCGGTAGCCGCGGAACACAAAAACAGAGAGCAATGCCCCGCAGCAGACACTGGCCGAACACCAGATAAAGGCGACCCGCCAGCCGGCCAGTCCGGTCAGCCAGCCGGTAACAACCAGTGAGAGCGAGGCGCCCATGACCAGCGAGCCGACATAGATGCCGATGGCCCGTCCGCGGGTAGCTGAATCGAAGCGCTCGGCTACCAGCTTGAGGCCCGGCATGTAGGTGCCCCCCATGCCGATGCCGGTCAGGGCGCGCAGAATCATGCCACTGGTGAAGTCGTGTGCGTAGAGTGCAAAGAGGAGATTGGCCGCTGCCGACCAGAAGGCAGCGGTAATGAAGATCAGGCGGGTGTTCATCCGGTCGGTCAGTGTGCTGAGAATCACACCGGAGGCGATATAGCCCAGCTGGTACATGGAGAAGATCATCCCGGCCTGGGTGTTGTTCATGTCCCATTCCCTGCGCAGTATGGGCAGGACGGCCGAATAATTGATGAAAACCAGCATGATGAACAGCTGGCAGATGCACATCAGAACAAGCCAGCGGCCTTTGTCGCCGATATGAGGCACATGCCGGCCTGGTCGGGCAGGGGTCACGGAAAAAAGTCCGCATCTTTGAACAGAGTGCCGGTCTGGTCTTTGGCTGAGACCAATGGTTCAACGCTGACCGGCCAGGTGATGCCCAGGTCCGGGTCGTTCCAGGCGATGCAGCGTTCATGCGCGGGAGCCCAGTAGTCGGTGGTCAGATAGAGGAATTCGGCGTACTCCGAAGTAACACAGAAACCATGGGCAAAACCGGCCGGCACCCACATCTGGCGCTTGTTTTCCGCTGAAAGCAGCGTGCCGAACCATTGACCGAAGGTGGGGGAACTCTGGCGGATATCAACGGCCACATCAAAGACCTCGCCGGCGATTACCCGCACCAGTTTTCCCTGGGGCTGTTGCATCTGATAATGCAGGCCGCGCAGGACATTTTTGGCCGAGCGGGAATGGTTATGCTGGACAAAATGCACATCCACGCCGGTTTGTTCACGCCAGGTGCGTTCGTTGAAACTCTCGAAAAAAAATCCGCGATCATCCCCGAAAACCCTGGGTTCCAGAATCAGGACATCCGGGATGGTGGTTTTTACAAGCTGCATGCAGACATACCTCCGTAACATCGGTGCTGCTCTGTTCTAGCAAAAAGAGGATACCGCCGCAATAGATTCTTTTCGGTAAAACAATCTCAATTAGGCTGGATAATTCATAAAAATAAGGTATGCTTGACGGCATGATAACTTCAACGGTACTTGACAACGGTGTGCGGGTGATCACCGAGCGCGTCGAACATATGCATACGGTCTCGATCGGTATTTGGGTGGCCAACGGGTCACGGCACGAAACTCCCGAATGTAACGGCGTAGCCCATTTCATTGAACATCTGCTCTTCAAGGGGACCGAACGTCGGTCAGCCCGGCAGATATCCCTGGAGATCGACTCCATTGGCGGCATTCTCAATGCCTTTACCGGCCATGAATACGTCTGCTATTACGCCAAGGTTCTGGCCAAGTTTCTCCCGCAGGTGACAGACCTGCTGACGGATATCTTCCTGCACTCCACCTTTCCGGCCGATGAGATCGAACGGGAACGCAAGGTTATCCTGCAGGAGATCAAGATGCGGGACGACTCGCCGGAAGAAGCCATCCATGACCGCTTCCACCAGAGTTTCTATCGCGGGCATGCCCTGGGAAACTCGATTCTGGGCACGGAAGTGATCATAAACGGGCTTTCCCGCGAGGCCATCATGCAGTACAAGAACAGCCGTTATCGCCCGGAGGATATTATCATATCCGCAGCCGGCAACGTGAATCACGAAACTTTGGTAGAGTTGCTGGCGGCGGAATTTTCGGCCGT
>JBBQXT010000150.1:0-5337 GCA_038209415.1 Geobacterales bacterium | reverse complement strand
GCTCTGCGCCGTGGGATTTATTCCAACAGCGTAACCCACGTTAGCAAGGGGCGAGTCCTTTATTATCTACTGGCAGACATTATGTCTACTCCAGCAACAAGGTTGGATTCTCGACAGAATTCAGGGCAGTCACCATATCCTCATTCGGGAAGACAAGACATTATCCGTGCCGGTTCATGGTAGCAGTGACCTGAAAAAAGGAACACTGATCGCCATCATGAAACAGGGAGGGCTCAAATGAAATTGCTCTATCCAGCAACTATTACCCTCAACCCGGAAGATAACAGCTATCTCGTCGAATTTCCGGATTTGCCTGGATGCATCACGGAAGGCGAGACACTGACAGAAGCGAAAAGCAATGGAAAGAATGGAGATCGCACATGGCACAGAAAAATGACCGGCTTGACAAGTACACTTATCGGGTTACCTGGTCGGAAGATGACGCCGAATATGTTGGGCTTTGTACAGAGTTTCCAAGTCTTAGCTGGCTTGCACATACACCGGAAGCAGCTCTTAAAGGAGTGAGTAAGCTTGTCAATGAGGTTATAGCTGACATGCTTGGCAACGAAGAAGCTGTCCCTGAGCCAATCGCACTAAAGCATTTCAGCGGTAAGTTCATGGTTCGTGTACCACCTGAAGTGCATCGCGAACTGTCAATACAGGCTGCCGAGGCGGGTGTGAGCCTCAATAGACTGGCTAGCGCAAAATTGAGTCATTAGGGAACTCCTCCGGACACGTGAGGAATACGAGTTGACACCGAACACCGGGGACGCCGCAGTTGTTATCTATTTTTCTATTGAACTTTTTTCGTACTCCATTCCAACTACCACCGCAGACACCGGGTCAGGCTTCCAATTTGCCAAGTTGGATGGCAAGAGAAGAGGCGGGACGAGTCGGCAAGATGCTGAATTACTCCGCAGCCCGCAACGACAAAGCCCGCTTTCGCGGGCTTTTCAGTCTGTCAGGCAGAGCTAGCGGCCTCTCCGCGTAATCCGTCATGACACTACATTTTTGATTTTCTTGACAACCAATAAGAATTCTAAAGGGTCAGGGTCAACATTTAAACATTTCAGCTGCTTAATCAACAAAGAGAAAATCGATAGCATTGGTGAGTGCGGCTTTAAGGTGTGTCAGTTCTGATACCCACGCAGCCCGCCATTCTTTTCTTCTGTAAGCTTTCCATTCGTATGGTAAACTTTCCTCCCCAGAAATCGAAGCACAGCAGCGGAGGGAAACGATGCCCAAAAAAACCATCATCATAATTGCCGTCATAATTGCAGTCGCAGTAGCGGCCCTGCTCATTTCACGCCGAACCGGCCGATCAACGGGTGAGCTCAGGATCTCCGGTACAATCGAGGCGACCACGGTGGAGCTGTCCTTCAAGGTGGGCGGGCGCCTTGCAAAACGCCTGCTGGACGAGGGGATGCAGGTAACCGCCGGCCAGACCGTGGCCGTGCTGGAGGATGACGAGTTGAAGCAGGAAAAGATCGCCCGCAGCGCCGAGGAACAGGCGGTCCGGGCCGGTCTGGCCGACCTGCAGGCCGGCAGTCGGCGAGAGGAGATCGCCCAGGGTAAAGCCGCCCTGCTCCGCATGCGGGCCGATGCCGACAAGCTGGCCAGCGATGCGCAGCGTGCCGAAACCCTCTTCAAGCGGGAAGTCATCCCCCGTCAGGAACTGGATGCCGCCCGTGCCGGTCGTGACGCCTCGGCCGCTGCCGTGCGCGAGGCTGAGCAGCGCCTGAAACTGCTCAAGGCCGGTCCGCGCCCGGATGCGGTCCGTCAGGCCAAAGCCCGGCTGGCTGCCTCGGCTGCCGGGCGAGCCCTGTCCGAAACACGCCTTTCCCAGGCGGTCCTGACCGCACCCTTGACCGGGCTGGTGCTGGCCAAGCATGCCGAGCCGGGCGAGATGCTGGCCCCTGGAGCGCCGGTGCTCACGATCGCCAGAATGGATGAGGTCTGGCTGCGCGGCTACATACCCGAAGACGAACTGGGCCGGGTGGCGGTCGGACAACGGGCACAGGTCAGCATGGACAGCTGGCCGGGGCGGGTCTTCGAGGGGCGGATCAGCTTCATCTCCTCCGAAGCCGAGTTCACCCCCAAAAACGTGCAGACCGAGAAGGAGCGGGTCAAGCTGGTCTACCGCGTCAAGATCACGCTGACCAACCCGAAGGGGGAGCTCAAGCCGGGCATGCCGGCTGATGCGGTGATAATGGCGACGCCATAATTCAGCCCTGCTGACGTTAGCTCGTCGAAAGCTCCTCAACATGGCGATGCCATGCCTCCGTCGCTTTCTCCTTGCTGCCTTGGCATTATCTGAATTCTGACGCCGCCTGGACTACTATCTATGGAAATCATCACAACCCACAACCTGACCCGCCGCTTCGGCGAGCTGACCGCCGTGGACGGCCTGACCATCTCCATCTCCGAGGGAGAGCTCTTTGGCCTGGTCGGCTCCGACGGTGCCGGCAAGACCACCACCCTGCGCATGCTGGCCGGTATCCTCGACCCGCAGGAAGGCCGGCTGCAGGTACTGGGCCGTGCCTTTCCGGCCGGGGCTGAAGGGGTCAAGGGCGAGATCGGCTATATGAGCCAGCGTTTCGGACTCTACCCGGACCTGACCGTAGGGGAGAATATCGCCTTCTACGCCGATATCTTCGGAGTGACCGGCAACGAGCGTCGCCAGCGGAGTCAGCGGCTGCTGGCCTTCAGTGGACTGGAACCCTTTATCGGTCGTCAGGCCGGCCGGCTCTCGGGCGGCATGAAACAGAAGCTGGGTCTGTGCTGCGCCCTGATCCACAAGCCGCGCCTGCTGCTTTTGGACGAGCCGACCAACGGCGTCGATCCGGTATCGCGTCGTGATTTCTGGCGCATCCTGCGGGAGCTGCATGCCGAGGGGGTCACGATAGTGGTGGCCACCGCCTACCTGGACGAAGCCGGTCGCTGCGACCGGGTTGGGCTGATCCACGGTGGCCGGCTGATCGCGTGCGACACGCCGGCGGCACTGACCGACAACGGCGCTGTGTCGCTGGAGGATTTGGTTATAAACAGCATCGGGGGCCAGCAGTTACTGAAGATACTCCCCCTTTCGTCCCCCCTTGATTCAAGGGGGGATACAGGAGGGATGGAAGAGGTTGCCGTTTCCCTCACCAACCTCACCAAGCACTTCGACTCCTTCACCGCTGTGGATAGCGTCACCCTTTCCGTTCCTCGGGGGCAGATCTTCGGTTTCCTGGGCCCCAACGGTGCCGGAAAGTCCACCACCATCCGCATGCTGTGCGGTATTCTGCCCCCCACCTCTGGCAGCGGCAGCGTGACCGGCTTCGACATCGCCACTCAGCCGGAGCGCATCAAGGAGAACATCGGCTACATGAGCCAGCGCTTCTCGCTCTACGAGGATCTGACCGTCGAGGAGAATATCGCCTTCTACGGCGGCATCTATCGCATTCCCCAGCCACGCTTGAAGGAAAGGGCTGAATGGGTGATCCGGATGGCCGGCTTGACCGAACGCCGCACTGCACTGGCGGGAGAGCTTTCCGGCGGCTGGCGGCAACGCCTGGCCCTGGGGTGCGCCATCCTGCACGAACCGGCCATTGTTTTTCTGGACGAGCCGACCTCGGGTGTCGATCCGCTCTCTCGCCGCACGTTCTGGGAACTGATCCGCAGCCTGGCCGCAGGCGGTGTGACGGTGTTCGTCACAACCCACTACATGGACGAGGCCGAATATTGCGACCGCCTGGCCATGATCTACCGCGGCACACTGGTGGCGGTGGGAACTCCCCGTGAGCTGAAACAGGCGCGGGCGCGGAATGGTGTGCTCCCCAGCCTGGAAGATGTATTTATCGGGCTGATTGAGGAGCGCGACCGGTCATGAACCTGCGCCGAATGAAAGCCGTTTCCAAAAAGGAATTCCTGCACGTGCTGCGTGACCCGCGCAGCCTGATGATGGGCATCGGCATGCCGATGCTGCTGCTGTTCCTGTTCGGCTATGCCCTGACCCTGGACGTGGATCGCGTGCCGCTGGTGGTCTGGGACCAGGCCGGAACGGCCCAGAGCCGCGAGTTTATCAGCCGTTTCTCCGGCTCGCGCTATTTCGAACTGAGGCCGCAGGCCTCCGGCTACCGTGCCATAGAGCAGGCGGTTGACCGGCGCGAGGCGCTGATCGCCCTGGTGATCCCGCCCGACTTCGACCGCCTTCTGGCGCGGGGCGAAGCGGCTTTGGTCCAGACGATTCTGGACGGCAGCGACCCGACCACCGCCACCATTGCCCTTGGGTATGCCGAGGCCGTGACCGCTGGTTTTTCCCGCAATGTGGCGCTGAAGACCACCCCCCGGCCCCCTCCTGATTCAGGAGGGGGTGCCCGACAGGGCGGGGGTGGTAGACCCAGCCTGGAACTGAAGCCCCGTTTCTGGTTCAATACCGACATGGTCTCGCGCAACTTCATCTTTCCCGGCCTGATTGCGGTGGTGATGATGATCATGGCCGCCATCCTGACCTCGCTCTGCATGGCCCGCGAATGGGAGACCGGCACCATGGAGCAGCTCCTGGCGACCCCGCTTTCGGGGGCGGAGCTGATCTTCGGTAAGCTGGCGCCCTATTTCTGCATCGGCGTACTGGACCTGATCCTCTGTATCGGCGTCGGAGAATTTGTGTTCGACGTCCCCCTGCGCGGCAGCCTGCTGCTCCTGTCAGGACTGTCGCTGCTGTTCCTGTTCGGGGCGCTCTCCTTCGGCATATTGCTCAGCATCATCACCAAGAGCCAGCTCCTGGCCAGCCAGCTGGCCATAGTCACCACGATACTGCCAGCCTTCCTGCTGTCCGGCTTCATCTTTCCGCTCGAGAACATGCCGCTGCCGATCCAGACCGTTTCACGCCTGATCAGTGCGCGCTACTTCGTAACCATCCTGCGCGGGATCTACCTCAAGGACGTGGGACTGGCTGTGCTCTGGCCGGAGGTGCTGTTCCTTGCGGTGTTCGGGAGCGTGGTTCTGGCCGTGGCGGTTATGAAATTCAGGAAAAAGATATTGTAGGACAAGAACGATTCTACATGGATGAACGGGATGAACAGGATAAGAGCCTGAATTCCAAGAGACATGGACCTGATTTCTTTTGCTTTTATCCCGTTCATCCTGTTCATCCCTGTAAATTTGTTTCTCAGATTTTGATCTGTGTCCTTGTGGCAAAAGGGTTTGAAAATGTTTGAACGACTGAAAGCCATGCTGATCAAGGAGTTCATCCAGGTCTTTCGCGACCCGCGCATGCGGATCGTGCTGTTTGTCATCCCGGCCCTGCAGACGGTGATCTTCGGCTATGCCGTCAACATGGATGTCAAGAACATC
>JBBQXT010000149.1:0-5341 GCA_038209415.1 Geobacterales bacterium | reverse complement strand
CTGAACTTTCCGGTAGGGGTCTTCCAATCGTATTTATCCGACTTGAGCGGAACACCCAGGGCCACGGGCAGTGAGACGGCCAGTTTGCCCTGCTTGAAGTAATACAGTGTGCGATCGGGGATGTTGACAACAATCCCGTTTCGCATCCGCTGGGGTACGATCTTGCGGTTGTTGTACGCCAGCTTCCGGCCGATTTTCAGATAGGCCTTTTCATCAAGGCTGTTTTGCCTGATAATATGCTGCCGGCTGACACCCAGTTTGGCAGCTATCAGCCGGATGGTGTCGCCTCTTACCACGGAGTACGTGCTGGCAGCACCCACAAGCCTTTCCGAGGTGACCTCATCGGATAAATATTCCGCCTCCGGTGGCGGGACTGGCATGTCGCTTTCCTGCATCAACTCAGCAGGTGCTCCGGGCGTTTCAGCGGCCGGTGCCGGTGCCGGTGCCGCCTGTTGCGGATCATCGGGTATCGCCGCGGCGGGGAACTGGATGTCGGGAGTTTCAGCGGTGGCATCTGCCGGAGGAGCTTCGGAATCTGAAGCTGGATCGGCTGTTCCGGCCGGCAGTGAAGCCAGTATGATGCGGGTTTTTTGAATCGCCAGAAGGTAAAAACGCTCGGCCTGATCGACAGCACCGGTCTGGAAGTAATGTTCAGCGATGGCAAAGGTTGCTTCGACACTTTTGATCTCATCGGGCTTGTGCATGGCAGGGCTGGGCTGGTCCAGGCGGGAAAGCTCGAAAACCGCATCCTGGCGGGTGTTGGCCCAGACCGGTTGCGGCCGGAAGCTGATCAGGGCTATGGCAATAATACAGGCGGCACGTTTTACGCATGCAGATACGAATTCTTTCATCATGTTCTATCCATACAACAGGTACCGTTGCTAATCAATACAATACCTTGATTGTTGATAAACGACCGTTCTCAGCGGCTTGCAGGCTGTATCGGTACCGTGGAGTGAATGCAATGTCTTTTATACCTACAACCCCGGATGAAATTGCACAACGCGGCTGGCATGAGCTGGATGTGGTTTTCGTCAGCGGCGATGCCTACATCGACCACCCCGCCTTTGGTGTGCCCCTGCTGGCCCACTGGCTTGAGTCGCACGGTTTCAGGGTCGGCATCATCGCCCAGCCCGACTGGCGCTCAAAGGACCCGTTCATGGCCCTTGGACGCCCCCGGCTCTGTTTCGCCGTATCGGCCGGTGCCATGGATTCGATGGTGGCCCATTATACACCGGCCCGCAAACTGCGCCACGATGATGCCTATACGCCCGGCAACAGGCATGGCGCCCGCCCCAACCGGGCCACAATTATCTATACGTCGCGCCTGAAGGAGGCCTATCGGGATGTGCCGGTGATTATCGGCGGCATTGAGGCTTCGCTACGCCGCTTTGCCCATTATGACTTCTGGGAAGACAAGGTCCGGCGTTCGGTTCTGTTGGACGCCAAGGCTGACCTTTTGATCTACGGTATGGCCGAGCGGCCGCTTTTGGAGGTGGTTCAGCGCTTGCGCGGCGGCGAACGGATTCAGGATATCCGTGATGTACGTGGTACCTGCCGGGTCGTCCGGCCGGGTGAATTGGCCGATGGTCAAAAAAGTGATGCAGGCGGCGGACCCGTTCTGGAGATACCTTCCTTCGAGGCTGTCTGCGCCGATAAGGCCGCCTTTGCCGAGGCCTTCCGCCTGTTCAGCACTGAACACAATTCCTGCCGGGCCCGTACGATCACCCAGGCCCACGGCGATCGTCTGTTGATCACTGCTCCCCCGGCCCTGCCGCTTTCCGAGGCTGAAATGGATGCGGTCTATGCACTGCCGTTCGAAAAGGCGCCACACCCGTCGTACCGGGAACCGATCCCGGCCTGGGAGCAGATCAAAACCTCCATAACCAGCCATCGCGGCTGCTTCGGCGGCTGCGCCTTCTGCGCGATCACCCTGCACCAGGGCAAGACAATCCAATCCCGTAGCGAGGATTCGATCATGGACGAGGTTGGAGCCCTGGCTGCCAAAGCCTGGTTCCGGGGCAGCATCAGCGATGTGGGTGGACCGACCGCCAACATGTACGGCCTGTCCTGTGGCAACCCCGAAGCAAACCGGTCCTGTTGTCGTGAAAGCTGTCTCTTTCCGACGATCTGCAAGCACCTGGCCAGTGATGATAAACGAGCAGTCGGGATGCTGCGCAGGGTGCGGGGCGTGGCGGGGGTCAAACACGTCGCAGTCTCATCCGGAGTGCGCTATGACCTGCTGGAGCGTCAGCCGGGCTACTTTCGGGAACTGGTCGGCCATCATGTCAGCGGTCTGCTCAAGGTCGCTCCAGAGCATTTTGCGGAGCATGTCACCGCCCTGATGCGCAAGCCGGGTCGCAAGGTCTTTGAGTCCTTCCTGCGCCGTTTTCGCGCGGAGAGCGAGCGGGTCGGCAAACGGCAGCAGATCGTACCCTATCTGATCTCCGGCCATCCCGGCTGTACGCTTGCGGATATGCTGGATCTGGCGCTGGCGCTGAAAAATATGGGATTCGAGGTGGAGCAGGTGCAGGACTTTACCCCGACCCCCGGGTCACTCTCGACCTGCATGTATCATACGGGGATCGATCCGGGCACCGGCAAGGCGGTCCATGTAGCGCGCAGCGACCGTGAGAAGGGGCTGCAGAAGGCGCTCTTGCTCTGGCATCAGCCGGCACAGCGCAACAAACTGCTTGAGGCACTTCGGGAACTGGGCAGGGAAGATGTTGCCGCGCTGCTTTTGGGAGGGGCCGGTCGGGGACGTGTCGGAATGGAGTCCAAGCCCGATGCCGCGGCAACTAACCGGAACCAGCGCCGGGGCAGTGCACCTGCAAAACGACGCTAGGCCGTGACGGGCAGAGACGTATAAAAAAACGCCCGCTGATGTATCAGCGGGCGTTTCGTATCTGCGGTCTGCAATGAGGGCAGGATCAGTGTGCCTTCTGTACGTTGGCAGCCTGGAGCCCTTTGGGGCCCTGGGTGATGTCGAACGTAACGGCATCCCCTTCAGCGAGGGATTTGAATCCGTCGCCCTGAATAGCGGAGAAGTGAACGAAGACGTCTTCGCCCCCCTCCTGCTCGATAAAGCCGAAACCCTTTGTGTCGTTAAACCATTTAACCTTGCCTTGAGCCATTTTCCTACCTCCTTTTTTTTCCGGTACTACGCCGGAACTATGAGATACCGCTTAAGTTTCCGGAGTCTGATGCAGGAAAAGTGCAGAGCTTGGTCAAATATGCTGCTTCAACGTTCTGCAAAAACTTCCGAAACTGGCTGCACGTGTCGTTTATCATAGCCATAAATTGCGTGTCAAGTAAAAATATCGGGCTAGAGAGACTTCAATTCGTCCGATTTTGTCTGGAGTTTTTTCAGTAGTGCCGGGTAGCCATCGGAGGAGATTATTTTATTGAACTGGGTACGGTAGTTTGACACCAGGCTGACACCTTCGATGACCACATCGTAGGCCATCCATTTACCGTTCTTGTTCAGCAGCCGGTAGTCGAGGGTGAATTCATCGCGCAAGGCGGTTACCACCTTTGATTTCACCTCAGCATATTCACCGTCTATGTTTTCCTTGATATAGACAATCCGCTCGTTGTTGTATGATTCGATCTTGCCGGCATAAGAGTTCTCCAGCAGGGTCGCAAACAGGTCGGTGAACTGCTTGTGTTCGGCAGCCGAGTGTTGGTTCCAGTTCTTGCCCAGGGAGCGCTTGGCCATCTCGCTGTAGTCGAAAATAGTGCTGATCGTCTTCTTGAGCGCCTGACGGCGCGTGCTGTCGTTCTTTTTCAACTCCTTGCTGGAGACAATCCTGACCACGTCGTCAACGACCCTCTTGACGTCTGCAGTTGCTCCGGCAAAGGCATTGCTGGCCATAAAAACCCCAATTACCAAGCTGACGGCGATACGATTGAACATGGAATGTGATCTCCTTTCTGGCCGTCAGTTGGCTGGCGGCGGTTCGCCCGTGGCATAGTCAAGGCCGGACCGGGCAATGCGGTAATTGTAAATCGACTGGAAATATGCGGCCCGCATGCGGGCGTAGGCTTGAAGCGCCTCGAAAATCTCCTTGGCGGGGCCGATGCCGAAATCGAAATTGGCCAGGGCGGTCACCGCCCATTTCTTGGCATTGGTATAGGCGTCCTGGCTGGCTTTGGTGCTCTGCTCCGCTTCCTTCAGCTCCAGATAATACTTTTTGAGCTGCAGCGGAATATTGGCATCGGCAAAATCCCTGGTGCTGAGCAGGCGATTATACTGGGCCTGCTCACCGGCCACCTTGGCGCCCGTGATCCCGAAATCCAGTTTCCAGCGGGCACCGAGGGCAACGCCTGCATTGAGGTGCTTGAACTGGTCGTTGATGTAGGGGTTATGGATGCGGTCACGGTCATCGGCATAGGCCCAGGAGAACAGGCCACCCAGAAATATGTCGGGATAGTAGTTTGCTTTAGCTGCATCCACCAGGGCCTGGCGCGCCTTGAGCCCTTCGGAGATCTGCAGGTATTCGGGGCGACGGGCGCGGGCATGATCGACGAAATACTGGAAATCGGGCACCTCCACATCAACCATGACCAGTCGCTCGACGCGGATTTCGAGCGGGGCATCCTGGGGGAGGTTCAGGCGGGCTCTCATGGCGGACAGGGCCAGCCGTTCCCCCTTTTCAGCCTCATCAAGGTATTTGCGTACTTCGCCGGAAAAGGCGTCGAGCTTGTAAATGTCCATCTCCTCGACGCTTTCCGACCCGTCATCGAGCAGTTTCTTGGCTTTGTTGCGGGCCTTGAGGAGGGTTTCCTGAATTTCGAGCACCAGTTCCTTCATCTCGCGGGCCAGCAACAGTCCGTAATAGTATTCGCGCACCTTGAGAACGACCTCGTTTGCGCGCTGTATCTTGCGGGAGCGGTCAACCTCGATGCCATGGGTGGCGGCCTTCATGTTTTCCGAGATCTTGCCAAAGGTGTAGAGCGGCTGGATCAAGGTGGCATCCGTGCTGGCAAACCAGGTCAGCTGGTTCAGGCGGCTGTAGCTCTTGTCTGTGGCAACGATGGGAGAAATATCCTGCTGGCGAGCCTGGGGAGCCGGGCCAAAGAGGGCCTTTACCTCAAGCTGTGGATAGCGGTACGCTTTGGCCTCATCCAGTTTGCTGGTGGTCAGGTCGATATCAGCCTGAGCCTCACCCATTTCGGGAGCGGCCTTGAGGGCGATGCGGATACAGTCGTCAAGGCCAAGCACCGGCTGGTTTATGGCCTCATCGGCCGCGGCGTGGGTGATGTGAATGGGGGCCAACAGCGCCCAGGTGACAAGAATGGCAACAATAGTTTTCTTCATAATATAATCCTGCACTTACAC
>JBBQXT010000148.1:0-5381 GCA_038209415.1 Geobacterales bacterium | reverse complement strand
CAGCAGGCCGAAGTATGCCACGGCGATGGCGGCGGTGCCGATGGCCTTGGCGCGGCTAGCCATGAATGTGAAAAACAGCAGCATGGAGACAAGATAGGCAAAGGTGGTGACGTTAAACAGAAGCGAGCTGGTCATGATGGTTCCTCCCTGGAAAGGTTGTTCCTGAGTTTTTTCACCAGTCCTTCGAAGTAGTGCTCGAAAGCGCTCTGGTTCTTGTTGGCATTGCCACCGATGGTGACAAGCCCGTTCTGCACCCTTATCCAGATGCGGCGGTGGGACATAAGAAAGGCGCCGTAGATACCGGCCACCATCAGTGCGCAGCCCAGCCAGACGATCCAGACACCAGGGTCCCTGGCAACCTGCAGGCCGGTGAACATCCTCTTCTGACTCCCCTTGTACTGGAGCACGACACCGTGATTGCGCTCCCGTGCGCTGCTGATATTCAACTCGGGGTAGTTGGCATAGACGATGATCTTTTCGGTGCCGCCCCGCGGGGTGTGCATCTCCACCTGAACGGCTGCACCGGTAAGGTTTGGAACAAACTGGGAGACATCGTCGGTGGCTTCGATGACGTGCATGCTGCTGCCATCCGGCAACGTAGCACTTTCATTGCTGTTGATCGTTACCGGGAGCGCTTCCTTTCCACCGGGGGCGCTGACGGTAAAGAAGTAGTCACCGGCGTTGCCGTAACTGGACTGGTAGAAGGTGATGCCCTTGTAGGACAGCGGGTCGTTGACGATCACCCGGACATTGGTGTAATCGGGCACCGGCCGGCCGTTTTCCAGCACCGTCAGGATGCTCTTGAATTCCTTGGGCGCACCGTTCTTGTAGAGCGCGACGGTAAACTGTTCGAGGCGGACGGCGAAGCCGAGCTTGATCTCCTTGCCGGTGCGGGACTGGATGCTGGAAATACTCTCCCCTTCGGGAATATTTACATAGCCCTTGAAACCGAACAGCGAACCGAGAATAGCCCCGATGAAGATGATGATCACACTCAGGTGGACAACATAGACCGACAGCCGGCACCAGGGTGTCTTCTGGGCAAAGAGGTGCCATGCGCCGTCGGCTTCGGTCACCAGCGGGGCGGCAAACTCCGTTTTCAGAAACGATGCCAGCTTTTCTTTCAGCGCTTCAGGCCGTTCGACAGTTTTGATCGAGGCGGTATTGGAGAGGGTTTGCTCCAGGCCGCTGCCCATGACCAGGGTCGGCTGGGAGATGATCTTCCAGATGTGGGGCAGGCGCTTGATGGAACAGGCCACCAGGTTGACTGTCAACAGGTACAGCAGCAGCACGAACCACCAGGAATGGTACATATCAAAGAAACCGAGCGCCTGATACAGCTGGAGCTTGACATGGCTGATGGTTGCCAGGTATTCGGGTGGCGGCGTGCCTTGCGGCACGATCGTCCCGATGATCGAGATGACCGCCAGAGAGATCATCAGGAACATGGTCAGCTTCAGGGAACAGAAAAAATCCCACAGGGAATGCAGAAAATCACGCTGTTGTGTTGTCACGGACGATACTCCTTCATCTTTCGAGATGCGAAAACATTAAATATTCACTTCATGCCAACCAATGCACACATCAGGATGCCCCGTGGGTTGGTTGCGACTTCAGTCGTTTATCCTCCAGCAGCATATCCAGCGCCAGCAGGAACACGCCCACGCAGATCAGCGAATCGGCTACATTGAAGGCCGGCCAGTGGTGGCGGTACCAGTGCACATCCAGAAAATCGATCACTTCACCCAGTCGCACCCGGTCGATCAGGTTGCCGATCGCACCGGCAAAAATCATCGCCAGGGAGACCTGGGCCAGCTTCTGGTCATCGCGCAGTTTATGGAAGGCAACCAGGATTGCTATCGCGGCAACTACCGAAACAGCCATGAAAAACGGTAGCCGCCAGGAAGCATTGGACAGGAAACTAAAAGCCGCCCCCCGGTTGCGGACATAGGTAATGTTAAAGAAGTCTGTCAGCACCGGGATCGAGTCATACAGCTGCATGCTGCGGTCGATAAAGAGCTTGGTGGCCTGATCCAGCAGCAGTCCGGCAACAGTCAGGAGTATAAACAGGGTGTAGCGTGGTTTCATTTGATATTCTCCGGTTCTTAGGAGCCGTTACGAAACAACCCTTTACATTTCAGTAGGTTCGTTACGGCTCCTTATGCCGTTCTTGCACTATGTGATGTAACGGTAATTTTATTCCAACGGCTCAGCTGACAGCTGTCGTACACTTGGGGCAGATGGTTGGATGTTCTCCGACAGTCCCCAACTCCTCGCTGTAGCACCAGCAGCGCTCACACTTGTCGCCCGGCGCGGCGGCCACCTGGATATTCAGACCCTGAATGCCTTCGGAAGCCCAGCTCTCACCGCTGATGCTGTCGACCAACGTCACCTTCGAGACGATGAAGATGCTCGGCAGTTGGGCTTGATACTCCCGCAGGAAGCCCAGCAGTTCGGTCGGGGCGGAGATGGTCACGCCGGCATCCAGCGAGTGGCCGATGGTCTTGGCGACGCGGGCCAGCTCCAAAGCCTTGGAGACATCGGCGCGGACCCGCATGATCCGGTCCCAGCGCTCCACCAGCGAATCGTCCTTCCATTCGGGATGCAACACCGGGAAGCTGGCCAGATGCACGCTCTGTTCCTGTCTGGCCGGCATGTGCTGCCAGGCCTCATCAGCGGTGAAGGAAAGCACCGGCGCCAGCAGGCGCAGCAGGGTATCCAGGATTTCGTGCAGGACAGTCTGGGCGCTGCGACGGCTGAGAGAATCGGCCTTGCTTGTGTACATGCGGTCCTTGAGGATATCCAGATAAAAGGCGCTCATCTCCACTGTGCAGAAGGCGTTCACGTCCTGATAGATGACGTGGAAGGCAAACTCCTGGTAGGCGGTCAGTACCCGTTCCTTGAGCAGTTCCAGTTGATGCAGGGCCCAGCGGTCGATCTCGGGCATTGCGGCATGGCTGACCGTGTGCGTGGACGGCTCGAAGTCGCTGATGCTGCCCAGAATGTAGCGGCAGGTGTTGCGGATGCGGCGATAGGCCTCGGACACGCGGGTCAGTATCTCGTCGGAGATGCGGGTATCGTCACGGTAGTCCTGGGCCGAGCACCACAGGCGCAGGACATCGGCGCCGAACTTTTTGATAACATCCTCGGGGGCAACCACGTTGCCGGTGGACTTGCTCATCTTGTGTCCCTTGCCATCCAGTACAAAGCCGTGGGTCAGGACACTCTTGTAGGGCGCAACTCCCCGTGAGCCGACGCTTTCCAGCAGTGACGAGTGGAACCAGCCGCGGTGCTGGTCGCTCCCCTCCATGTACAGATCAGCCGGTGACGCCAGCTTCGGGTTCGGTTCCAGTACTGCGGCATGGGAAACGCCCGAATCGAACCACACATCCAGAATGTCGTTTTCCTTCTCGAAGTCTGACGCCCCGCACTTCGGGCAGACCGTCCCCTCGGGCAGCAGCTGTTCGGCTGTCCAATCGAACCAGACGTCCGAGCTGTGCTCCTTGAAGATGTCGGCCACATGATCCATCAGTTTCCCGTCGGCGATGTACTCGCCGCAGGCGATGCAGGAGAATGCGGTAATCGGTACACCCCATGAACGCTGGCGTGAAACGCACCAGTCCGGACGGTTCTCAATCATGCCGTAGATCCGTTCCCGGCCCCACTTGGGGATCCACTGTACCTGGTCGATGGCCGCCAGCGCCTTTTCACGCAGATCGTTGACCTTCATGCTGATGAACCACTGCTCGGTGGCACGGAAGATGATCGGCTTCTTGCAGCGCCAGCAGTGCGGATAGGAGTGGCTGATCTTGGAGGTCTGCAGCAGCGCGCCGGTCTCGGTCAGTTTGTCGATCACGCCCTGGTTGGCGGCAAAGACCTGCTGGCCACCGAAAAACTCCAGGGTGGCGATGTATTTGCCGTAGTCATCGACCGGATTGTAGACCTCCAGCCCCTCTTTGAGGGCCAGTTCGTAGTCTTCCTGACCGTGACCGGGGGCCGTGTGAACGCAGCCGGTACCAGCCTCCAGGGTAACATGCTCGCCCAGCAGGATGATCGAATCACGGTCGTAGAAAGGATGTTTGCAGCGCTTGCGCTCCAGCAGACCGGCCTTGAAGGTGGCGATGACCGTGCCGGTCAGTCCGGCGGTGGCCAGGAAGGAGTCCTTCAGCCCTTCGGCCACAATCAGCACACCTTTTTCCGTCTCCAGTGCAACGTAGTCGTACTCGGGATGCAGGGCTATCGCGAGGTTGGCCGGGATCGTCCAGGGGGTGGTGGTCCAGATCACAACGTAGACCTGTTTCCCGGCCAGTGCCGGGATAACTGCCGAGACGTCATCCTGTAGGGCGAAGCGCACGTAGATCGAGGGCGAGGTATGATCGGCATACTCCACCTCGGCCTCGGCCAGAGCGGTCACGCAGGACATGCACCAGTGCACCGGCTTGCGGCCGCGGTACAGCCCGCCGTTGTGGGCGAATTTTGCCAGCTCGGCCGCAGTCAGCCCCTCGTATTCGTAGTTCATGGTCAGGTAGGGGTTTTCCCAATCACCCTGGATGCCCAGGCGCTTGAATTCCTCTTTCTGGATAGTGACGAACTTGGCGGCATATTCGCGGCACAGCTTGCGCATCTCCAGCTTGGAGACCTGGCTCTTTTTCGAACCCAGGTTTTTCTCCACCTGCAGCTCGATCGGCAGGCCGTGGCAATCCCAGCCCGGTACGTAGGGGGCGCTAAAACCCTGCATGCGCTTGACCTTGAGCACGAAGTCCTTGAGGATCTTGTTCAGGGCATGGCCGATGTGGATGTGGCCGTTGGCGTAGGGGGGGCCGTCATGCAGCACGTAGAGCGGCTTATCGGCTCCGATTTTTTCCATCTGCCCATACAGGTCCTGTTCCTGCCATTTCGCCAGCATCTCCGGTTCGCGCTGGTTCAGGTTGGCCTTCATCGGAAAGTTCGTCACCGGCAGGTTGAGGGTATCTTTATACTCCATGGGAAAGGGCCTCCAAATGGTTCTATACTTAAATGCATTAAATTACAGCGAGCACCGGGAAATGTCAAGGGCAGGCCGACGCTGGGGTCTGCGACAAAAATATAAAACAATTGCCAGAACTCTTTTTTTATCCTATGGGCTGTTTGTTTTTAAGCAAACAGATAATAGGAGGGACTATGGATGGCACACTTTCAAGTCTGGTGCAAAAAAAGGATGAGCTTTACAAACAACTGTAAGACACAGGTGATTTTCGGCGGTTAGTGTATCGTTCTTTCTGTAAATTAGAAAAGACCTGACAAAAAGGCAGGTCAGGGTCATTCTCTTCTTTTGGTGAATCGCCAAACCCAACCAGAGAGGAGCAGAAACCATGACCTGCACCGAGGAGAATAGCACTCTT
>JBBQXT010000147.1:0-5399 GCA_038209415.1 Geobacterales bacterium | reverse complement strand
GGCCATCGACCAGCTCTTTCCGATCATGCCGATCCAGCGCCTGAACCAGAAGCCGGACGTGATGGCCTCCATCGCGGACATTACCTGCGACTCGGACGGCGAGATCACCAGCTTCGTCGGCGAGCACGGCCGCACCAAGTCACTGCCCTTGCACAAAATCAAGAAGGACGAGGACTACTACATCGGCTTCTTCCTGATCGGCGCCTACCAGGAGATCCTGGGCGACCTGCACAACCTGTTCGGCGACACCAACGCCGTGCACATCACCTTCAACAAGAAGACCGGCTACATGATCGACACGGTCATCAACGGCGATGCCACCTGGGAAACCCTCAAGTACGTCCAGTATAAGGGACCGGAGATCCTCAAGCATGTCCGCGACAACCTGGAGAAGAGTGTGGCCTCCAAGAAAATCTCCATCGAGGAGAGTAGCCACTTCATCGAACTGCTGGACCGGACGCTGCTGGGGTATACGTATTTAGGCGAGTAAGCACATATTTTGTAAAGGTTTTGCTACGGGCATTGCGCTGGAAGGCGAATGCCCGTACTATCTTCCGGCACAGAAACAATTTATCGGTGCGACGAGTCGTCGCATCAGGAGGAATGTACCATGAGCAAAGTCCTTATTATCGGAGCCGGCGGAGTTGGCCAGGTCGTGACCCACAAATGCGCCCAGCGCCGCGACATCTTCAGCGAGATCACCCTGGCCTCACGCACCATTGCCAAGTGCGATGCCATTGCCGCCCAACTGGGTAACTCCATCAAAACAGCCCGGGTGGATGCCGACAACGTGCCCGAACTGGTGGCCCTGATCAAACAGGCGCAGCCCAGGCTGGTGATCAACGTGGCACTCCCTTATCAGGATCTGCACATCATGGATGCTTGCCTGGAGACCGGCGTGGACTATCTGGATACCGCCAACTACGAGCCCTTGGACACCGCTCATTTTGAATATTCCTGGCAATGGGCCTACCAGGAGCGCTTCAAGCGAGCCGGGATCATGGCCCTCTTGGGTTCCGGTTTCGATCCGGGCGTGACCAACGTCTATACTGCCCTGGCTGCCAAGCGGTACCTGGACGTGGTCGAGGAGATCGACATCATCGACGCCAACGCCGGCTCCCACGGCCAGCCCTTTGCCACCAACTTCAACCCGGAGATCAACATCCGCGAGGTGACCGCGGTCTGCCGCCACTGGGAAAACGGTCAGTTTGTGGAGTCGCCAGCGCTCTCCACCAAGCGGGTCTTCGATTTCCCAGAGGGGATCGGACCGATGAACTGCTACCGCCTCTACCACGAGGAGATGGAGTCGATCGTCAAGCATATCCCGACCATCAAGAAGGCCCAGTTCTGGATGACCTTCTCCGATAATTATCTCAAGCATCTGGAGGTGTTGCAGAACGTCGGCATGACCCGCATTGACGAGGTGGAATTTAATGGCCAGCGCATCGTACCGATCCAGTTTCTGAAGACCCTGCTGCCCGACCCCGGCTCCCTGGGACCGCTGACCAAGGGCAGGACCTGCATCGGCGTCATCGCCCGCGGCACCAAGGATGGCCAGCGGAAACAGGTCTACATCTACAACATCTGCGACCACGAGGCCTGCTACAAGGAGGTCCAGTCCCAGGCCATCAGCTACACTACCGGCGTCCCGGCCGTGGTCGGCGCGATCATGATGCTGACCGGCAAATGGCATGCAGCGGGGGTCTGGAACATGGAGCAGTTCGATCCGGAGCTGTTTCTGGATGTGCTGGGACCGATGGGGCTTTCGACGGTAGTCGTTGACGGCGGCGAGTGGCCTGAATTGTAGGGGCAACTCTTGTGGTTGTCCAAGCGGCTTTGCCCGTATGCTTGGGCAAAGAGTGGCATGCCCAACGTCTATAGACTCAATTAATTTCCTCTTGCATCTCTAATAAACTTAATATAGATTTAATTCAGTCTTGCGCATCAGGAGGTCGCCATGCTGCTTCAGGAATCCATCAAACCGATCAGTTACGTCAAGGCCCATGCAGCGGACATTATCCGAAGTATGGCTGAAAGCCGCACTCCCATAATCATCACCCAGAACGGTGAAGCGACAGCCGTTCTCCAAGACATCGCCTCATATGAGGAAATACAGGAAAGTCTGGCGCTCCTCAAGATCTTGGCAATGGGCCAAAAGGATGTTGAAGAAGGAAGAGTCAAACCTGCTGAACAGGCTTTTGCAGATATCAAAGAGAAAATCCGGCAGCGGCGACAAGGATGACATACAAGATTATCCTTGCGGAAACAGCCGAGTCCGACATGTATGGCATTCATGAGTATGTTGAATTCCATGATTCTCTGCTACGCGCCGACAAGCTGCTTGAGGGTATTGAACAGATTGTTTTTTCGCTGGAAACCATGCCGCAACGCGGACATTGCTCACCGGAGCTGCTTAGACTAGGCCACCAGGAATATCGTGAAATCCATTTCAAGCCATACCGGATCATCTACTCAATCCAAGACCGGAACGTGATAATCAACAGCATACTTGACGGGCGACGCGACATGCAGACCCTGCTGCAGCAGCGACTGCTGCGATAATATTTGAGAAATTTATGACCACTATCAACATCAAAAAAATTCTGGAACTGGCCCCCTCCCCCGCCTACGTGGTGGACCTGGGCCGGCTGCGCCACAACTTGTCCATCCTGGACGAGGTACAAAAGCGCAGCGGGGCGAAAATCCTGATGGCGCTGAAGGCCTTCTCCATGTGGAGCGTCTTTCCGATTATCCGCCAGACCCTGCAGGGTGTCTGCGCCAGCTCACCCTGGGAGGCGCGGCTGGGTCGGGAGGAGTTCGGGGGCGAGGTGCACAGTTTCTCCGCCGCTTTCAAGGAGAGCGATGTCGCCGAACTGCTGCGGATCTCCGATCACCTGGTATTCAACTCCTTCAACCAGCTAGACCGGTTCCGCCCGTTGTGGGAAAAGGCGGCCGGACGCGTCTCCATCGGCCTGCGCGTAAACCCGGAGCACTCCGAGGGGCACACCGAGATCTACGACCCGTGCGCCCCCTGTTCACGCCTCGGCATCCCATACTCGGAATTCGCCCTTCGACTTCGCTCAGGGGATGAAGGACGGTTCCTGAGCGGAGTCGAAGGACTGCACTTCCACACCCTCTGCGAGCAGCTCTTCGAGCCTCTGGAGCGAACTGCCAAGGCCTTCGAGGAAAAATTTGGCGAGTTTCTGCCGGGAATGAAGTGGCTCAACCTGGGGGGCGGACACCACATCACCCGCGAAGGGTACGACATCGACGGTCTGGTGGAGCTGGTGAAGTACTTCAGAGGAAAGTACGGGCTGGATGTCTATCTGGAGCCGGGCGAGGCGATTGCCATCGGTACCGGCATCCTGGTGGGCGAGGTACTGGACATCGTCAACAACGGCATGGCAATCGCAATCCTGGATGTCTCGGCCACCTGCCACATGCCGGATATCCTGGAGATGCCCTACCGTCCCGCCATCACCAACGGTTTCGATGCCGGCAAAAAGGCGCACACCTACCGTCTGGGCGGCCCGTCCTGCCTGGCCGGGGACATCATCGGCGACTGGTCCTTCGAACAGCCGCTCAAACCGGGCGACCGGCTGGCCTTCGAGGACATGGCCCACTACACCATGGTCAAGACCACCACCTTCAACGGCATCCAGCATCCGGCCATCTGCACCTTCGAGCCAAAGACCGACACGCTGGAGGTCAAGCGCAGCTTCGGCTATCCGGATTTCAGAGCTAGACTTTCGTAATTATTAAACCAGACCTTCAAGGTTTTCAAAACCTCGGAGGTCTCAGGAGATCAACACAAAATGGGAATTAACACAAAAATATGGATGACCGGTTCGTTGGAGTGGTTCGGCTATATCGGAGATGAAGAGATGTTTCTCGGTCAAAGGTCCTTTCCGAATCCTCCCGAAGAGGGTGACGCCTGGACCAGCGAGGTCGGCGACATGTTCAAGATCATTGACGGTGAAATCAGGCTGCTCGGCAAGACGGAACCGCCCAAAAAATACTGGTAGTCCTGCCGGAGATGGCTGGTCCAGCCCTGCCATTGGTTCACCTTACTTCCTCTTTACTTCCCGCCAGTGCTCTGCTATCACCGTTGCATGTCAACACCCCCGCCTATTGTCATAGAAGTTGCCGTCGCTGTCCCGCTGGACAAGACTTTCCACTACCGCGTCCCCCCTGGTCTGGTTGATCAGGCCGTGGCCGGCCACCGGGTGTTTGTCCCCTTCGGGCACCGCCGCTTGACCGGCTATATCCTGGGAACGGTCGAGGGCGTGTCCGGCGACAAGCTCAAGGATATCATCGAAGTCCTCGACACCGATCCGCTCTGGACCGCCAACGAACTGGATTTTTTCCGCTGGATCGCCTCCTACTATCTGCATCCCCTGAGCGAGGTACTGAAAACTGCTTTGCCGACCGGGATCAATCTTCAGTCCAAAAAAGGCGACCACGGCTCACTGGACGAGGTCACCGGCGGCAAGACCGTTAAACGCGAAAAGTTTTACCGCCCCGCAGACGGCCCTGAACCACAGCGCCAGCCGGGCAGCAAAGCCTGTGAAATCCTGGAGGTGATCCGCGAGGCTGGTGACATTCCGGCTGCCGACCTAAGGCGGCGCTTCGGGCAGTGCACGTCTCAGCTGCACAGGCTGGTGGAACTCGGTCTGGTTCAGGTGGAAGAACGCGAGGTATACCGGAATCCATTTGGCGAAGAGTCCGCGGAACGTGACAGCCCCCGGGCACTCATCCGGCATCAGGCCAGTGCCCTGGACAGCATCATCTCCGCACTCGACAGGCGCGCCTTTACGCCATTCCTGCTGCATGGCGTGACCGGCAGCGGCAAAACCGAGGTTTACCTGCAGGCCATTGCCCATGCCCTGCAGCAGGGTTCCAATGCACTAGTGCTGGTGCCGGAGATTTCATTAACGCCACAGTTGGTCAGACGCTTTAGGGCCCGTTTCAATGACGGTATAGCCATCCTGCACAGTGGACTGTCCGATGGCGAGCGCTACGATGAATGGCGGCGCATCCGTCGCGGACAGGCCCGGATCGTTATCGGCGCACGCTCGGCAGTTTTTGCCCCGCTGGAACGGATCGGCATCATCGTCGTGGACGAAGAGCATGAGGCCTCCTTCAAACAGGCTGACGGCCTGCGCTACAACGCCCGTGACCTGGCGCTGGTGCGGGGACAGATGGAGAAGGCTGCGGTCGTGCTCGGCTCGGCCACGCCGCTGATTACCAGCCTGTACGCCGTTGAGCAGGGCAAACTGTCCTTGCTGACACTTCCTGAGCGTGTGGAGGGGCGCCCCATGCCGACGGTTTCCATCGTCCCGATGCAGGGGGTCAAGGAAACCATCTCCCCCCAGCTGGTCCTGGCGTTGAAAGAGACC
>JBBQXT010000146.1:0-5403 GCA_038209415.1 Geobacterales bacterium | reverse complement strand
CATTGGAGGCGGTTACATCGGGCTGGAAATGGCGGAAGCCTTTGTCAGGCGCGGCCTGGAGGTGTCCCTGATCAACAGGTCGCCAGAGGTGATGAACACTCTTGATCAGGATATGGGGCATCTGGTTTCACAAGCACTGCGCGATTTGGGTGTCACTCTCTATCTGGAGGAAACGCTCACAGGATTTGACACAAAGAAAGGCAAGGTTACCGGAGTTGTGACCGACAAACGCAACCTTCCGGCTGACATCGTAATACTGGGGCTTGGCGTGCGACCCAACACAAGTCTCGCAGCAGCAGCCGGCATCCCGCTTGGAGACAAAGAGTCGATCCGGGTAAACGAGCGGATGGAAACCGGTGTCGCAGGCATCTGGGCAGCTGGAGATTGCGCCGAGTCGTTCCACCTGATCAGCCGCAAGCCCTTCCATATTGCCCTCGGCACAGTCGCCAACCGCCACGGGCGGGTAGCAGGCATCAACCTGGGGGGAGGCTACGCCACCTTTCCCGGTGTAGTAGGAACTGCCGTCACAAAAATATGTCAAGTTGAAGTTGCCCGTACCGGACTGCAGGAAAAGGAACTCAAAAAACTGGGCATTGAGTGGGTAAGCGCTGTAATTAAAAGCCGGACCAAGGCAGGTTATTTCCCCGGTGCAGGAGAAATCACAGTCAAGGTGCTGGCGGAAAAGGGCAACGGGCGGCTGCTGGGAGGTCAGATTGTCGGGATGGAAGGTTCAGCCAAGCGGATTGATACTCTGGCTACAGCACTTCATGCCGGCTTTACAGTTGAAGAGATGATTAATCTCGACTTAGGCTATGCTCCGCCCTTTTCACCGGTCTGGGACCCGGTCGTAATCGCTGCCAGGGAAGCCGCGAAACAGCTTTAACTCTCTGCCAAGGCGGGAATCGCGGATTTCTCGACACTGCTTTCATGCTCAGCTGCCTGCTTCCGGCGCCGCTCCTGGATGGATTTGCGATCACCGGGACCGCATCAGGGTTGGTTCCGGGTTTTGGTGAATAACCACCTGTTTCAAAATGAATATCAGCCTCAACATGGCCCGCCATATCTGACAGCTAGGTCAGCATTGGCGGGTTCTCCTTACGGCTTTCTCACCGCTCGCCACACGCTTACCTTTCACTTTAACCTGTATAAACAAGCCATTACGCCCATTCTTCTGCGCCGATATCCTCTGGCACGTTGTATGCGTGTCATATTGTTGTAAACCCTGGCCTTGAAAGCGGGGTGAAAGCCTCGAAAAGAAGTACACCGCCAGTCAGGAAGGCCGGTAAGGAGGTATAATGAAAGCATGGCAAACGAAACGTAGGTACACTCTTTGCCGTCGGGTTCGACCTTATGAACGTGGGCTCCAAATAACTAATCCACATCGGGATATAAATCACAGATGAATGCCGTACCGTCAAGCAGGAGAAATCAGTCAGATGAGCAAAACAGGCGACGGTAAGATAGGGTTTTGGGCGGTGGTGGCCATCGGCGTTGGTGGGATGGTCGGGGGTGGAATTTTTGCGGTGCTGGGTCTGGCGGTGCAGCTTGGGCACGGTGGAACACCTGTGGCCTTTGCCCTGGCGGGTGGAGTGGCATTGTTGACGACCTATTCATATGCGAAGCTTTCTGTCGCTTATCCGAGTCGTGGCGGGACAGTTACCTTCCTCGATCGAGCGTTTGGGGCAGGCATGTTCACCGGCAGCCTGAACGTACTGTTGTGGCTGAGTTACGTGGTAATGCTGTCTCTCTATGCGCTGGCGTTTGGCAGTTACGGTGCAACGTTTTTGCCGGAAGCCTGGCAGGTTATTGGCAAACAGGTGTTGATCAGCCTCAGCATTATCATGATCACCAGCCTTAACCTTTTCAGCGCCGAAGTAATCGGCAAGGCTGAGAACTGGATCGTCGGGTTCAAAGTGGCGATCCTGTTGTTTTTCGTCGGCGTCGGCTTTGCCGGCATCAAAACCGCACAGATCGCTCCCGGTTCGTGGGCGCCTCCGCTGCAACTGGCGGCGGGCGGGATGATTATCTTTTTGGCCTACGAAGGATTCGAGTTGATTGCCAACACCGCAAACGACGTGCGAAATGTGGAGCGGACGCTGCCGCGCGCCTATTTCACGGCGGTCGGTTTTGTGATCGTGCTCTATGTGTTGGTCTCACTCGTCACCGTCGGCAATCTCACGGTGGACAGGATCGTGGCTGCCAAAGATTACGCGTTGGCGGAATCCGCTCGAACCTTTCTCGGGCAGGCTGGTTTCACGCTGATAGCGATCGCCGCAATGTTGTCCACCGCTTCCGCAATAAACGCCACGCTCTACGGAGCAGCACGATTGAGTTACTGCATCGCTCGCGACGGCGAATTGCCGGCCATACTGGAGCGGAAAGTGTGGGGTCAGCCGGTGGAAGGACTACTGATTACCGCCATCCTGACGCTGTTTGTCGCTAACATCTTCGATCTGACCAGCATCTCTACGCTCGGCAGCGCAGGGTTTCTATTGATCTTCGCAGCAGTGAACACCGCCAACGCGCGGCACGCGCCTCACACGAAAAGCCGCGGCTGGATTTCAGCAGTCGGAGCCGCCGCGTGCCTGGGGGCACTGGGGGCGCTGGTGTGGCAGACGGCGCAGACCGGTCCCATGAAGTTGTGGGTACTGACAGGGATGGTTGCATTGGCGGTAATTATTGAAGGAAGTTACCGGCTGATGAAACGGGAGATCAGATTGCATGAATAGCCAGCCGACCCATCAGCTCCGCGACTCAAGACTGATCCTGACCATACGACGACAGAGGTAATACTCATGGATTGGCTCGAGGAAAGCCTCGGGCCTGATATTTTTGGCCGCGGCTGGGCATCGAGTAGTGCATGGCTGGCCGCAGCGTGTCCATCCTCAAGGATAAAGGAGATTACCTATGAATCACATGAACGGCGGGGCGAATGGTTGGATGAACGGAGGTTTTGGTGGAGGTATGTGGCTTTGGATGCTGATCGGGGTGTTGGTAGTAGTCCTGCTGGTCATCCTGACAGGTAAAGTGTCAAAAAAATAGACGTGTTTTAACGATCCTTCGGGAAAGGTAATTGACAATGATGGTTAAGAACAGCGCAAAAGATTTTCCCGTCGTCTGCGTGGGCGGCTCGGCTGGTGGGCTTGACGCTTACACCCGAATCCTGCAACATCTGCCGGACTCTATGGGGGTGGCGATCGTTATCGTTAATCACCAGAGGACACTGGACACCAAGCTCCATGAAGTCCTCCCGCGTTTCACGCAGATGCCGGTTGAACTGATCACCGAAAGCTTACGCCTGGAGCCCAACCACGTGTACGTCATTCCTTCACAGCATGACCTGCATGTTCTGGATGGAGAGTTCCGTCTCAAGTTGATCTCCAAACCCCGGGGCTGGCCCGATGTGATCACGGTCTTTCTACGTTCCCTGACCCGGAATTGGGACGGTCAACTTATCGCCGTAATTGTATCGGGATATGATGGCGACGGGGCCGCCGCCCTGTGCGGCATAAAAGAGTTGGGTGGTATAACCATCGCCCAGAAGCTCGACACCGCGGGGCAGCCGGATATGCCTGAGAGCGCCATCGCCAGCGGCTGTATAGATTTTGTCCTGTCACCCGAGGATATCGCGCAGGAAATTTTTAGAATAGCGCACATGAGCTCAAGTACCCCCAAAGCCAGCCACTGAATTCGGTTGTTAACCCAGGAAGGAAACCAGGCCGGTCAGGGTGGTGCCCGGCTAAACGGTAAATAAGAGAAATGATGGAGGAGCAAATTTGGCCACTCTAAATGCTGCTGGCAAGAGATACTTGGAAAGTTTTTTTGGGACCCGCGTTTCTTTCGTGCCCATGGAGAGGACTCTCTATGGGCACGATACCGCGGAGATCCCCAGCCTGGTCAAACCGCTGGTCGGCTCGACTGTCCCTGATGCCGTCGTCCAACCCGCCTCGGAAGAGGAACTGTTGGCCCTGGTGCGCTGGGCTCATGAAAAGCAAATACCCCTGACCCCCCGCGGCAGAGCGACTCCGGGTTACGGGGGTGTCCTGCCGATGAAGGGGGGTCTTGTTGTCGATTTCTTTCATCTGGACAAGCTCCTGGAGATCGACACGGAGACCCTGACCGTCTCGGTTCAGCCCGGCGTCTGCTGGGAGATGCTCGATCGGGAGTTGGCCAAAAAGGATCTGACGTTGCGGCTCTACCCTTCCAGCTATCCATCCTCCACAGTCGGTGGATGGCTGGTTCAGGGAGGGGCTGGGTTCGGCTCTTATGAGTCGGGATGGTTCCGGGACAACGTGGTCAGTGCCCGTGTGGTGCTGTCCGACGGCACGATACGGGAATTTTCGGGAGCGGATCTCGATCTCGTGTCCGATGCCGAAGACACCACTGGTCTCATCAGTGAGGTGAAAGTCAAGGTCATTCCCAAGGAAGAGATGGGAGTGATCGCAATCGGTTGCCCCGACGCCTATGACCTGCAATACCTGCTGGGGCGGATCGTAGAAGAGGAACTGCCGATCTGGTCCTTAAGCTTCATCAGCCCGCGCATGGCGGAAATAAAAAACCATGCTCCTCTGCGGGAGCATGCCGATGAAGCCATCGGGGAACGGGTCCTGCTACCGGCCTCCTACGTCATGACGCTTGCCTTCCGGGAGAAGGAACGCCAGCGTATAATCGAGTTTCTTTCTGCCCTGATCAAGACTTGTCTGTCGGAGATTCTCTCGGACAAGATCACGCGGCACGAATGGGACGACCGCTTCAATATCATGGTTGTCAAACTGCTTGATCCGAGCCTCGTCCCCGCCGAGGTGGTCATCCCACTCTCTTCCCTTGGGGCTATGATGGCCGACGTCGAACGCAAGGTCAACCAACCCGTAGTCAAAGAGGGGCTGGTCATCCGGCAAGGCGTCGGGGGTCAGCCCGAAGTGGCCATCCTCGGCTTCATCCCCTGTGATCAACGGAAGTTCTCGTACAATTCATCTTTATCCTGTCGCTGACCCTCATGAAAATAGCGGAGCAATACGGTGGAAGGCTTTATTCCACAGGGCTTTACTTCGCCGATAAGGCCGGCCGGATCTTAGGCAGAGAACGGTTGGGGCGATTAAAAGCATTCAACCTAAAAACGGCAGTTTGAATAACAAAGAGCAACAGAGAAATCAAAATCTTAAAGCAGAGAAAGACTTCTCCTAAAAGGTTAGTTTTTAAAAAAGTTTTCCCAAAGAATTTCTTTTATATTTTGCTCCGTTGCTCCGTGTTTCAAATGCTTTTTCTAGGAGTCTGTCGGACTTATAGCATCAAGCCAGACATAACTGATGTTTGTGTAACGGGTATAACAAGCTGATATTATTAGTATAAATACTATTTTTACATTGCTTTTTTACCGGTTTTGGTATATGTTCTGCCTGTAAT
>JBBQXT010000145.1:0-5416 GCA_038209415.1 Geobacterales bacterium | reverse complement strand
GAAGAAAAAGGCTCGAAGCTGCGCTATTCGGGCGGGTTCGTGCCGGATATCAACCAGATCCTGATGAAGGGCAAGGGGGTCTTCATGTACCCGGCCCTGTCGGATGCACCCAACGGCAAACTGCGCATGCTGTTTGAGCTCAATCCGATGGCCTATCTGATTGAACAGGCTGGCGGAGCGGCTACCAACGGTGAAATCCCGATTCTGGATATGGTGCCGGATGGCCTTGACCAGCGCGCACCGGTCTACATCGGCTGCAGGGATGACGTGGCCAAGGCCGCCGAATTCCTGAACGGCAGCTGCTGAATATGACCAGAGCTGTTGTAAAAAAAGCTGAAAAACCGCTCAAGCCCGTACAGCGGCTCTGTAACGAGATCCAGCTGTTTGATCTGTGCGACCTGGAAAAATGCCGCCATAAAGCCGGTCTGTACTGCACCGATGAAGAACTGCTGAACCGTTTTGAGGCAATTGCCGAAGAAGAGCAGCGCCCGGCCGAGGCTTATCTCTCTGAAGAGATCGATGCGGGGGATGCTGCCGACGACGAAGAGTATGATGATGCCTTTGACGACGATGATTTCGGTGATGAGCGCTATGAAGAGGAAGAGTAGCGGGCAGTGATCGTAAGCTGAACAAAAATCAAGGGGGGCGGATAAACCGCACCCCTTTTTATCTGCAGACAGCAACGTGCACCAATTTCAAATCAAGGATGAAATCAAGGCGGCGAGGAGTGAAGCGACGAAGGCGTGCAAATTAGTACGTTGAGGAGCTGAAGACGAGCCAACGCGGATAGCGCCTTGATTTGGAATTGGTATTCCACTTGGAAAGTAGCCCATGACGCTCCAGGAACGGCCACTACTGCTTCCTTTTCTGGCGATGGCCGTCGGTCTGGCGATAACGGACCAGACCGGTTTTCAGATGCCTTTGTATGGCGTGGCGGCGACCCTGTTCTGTCTGGTCCTGTCCTGCTTGACCACGCGGCGGATCCTGTTTTTTTGCTGTGTTCCCCTGTTCTTTTTCACCCTGGGGCTGTGCGCCCTTTCTCCCTGGACAACACCCCAAACTTCAGCCGCATCTATCAGTAACAGTGCCGGGCCTGAAACAGTCACCCTTGAGGGCGTCGTGCGCTCACGGCCGGTGGCTTCACCTGCGGGAACGAGTCTGGTGATCCGTACGGAGTGGCTACTGCGTGGGGGAATTGCCGAAGCGGCCCGCGGTGACCTGCTGCTGTACGTTTCCGAAGGAGATGTCAGCCTGGCCCGCGGTGACCGTGTGCGCTTCAAGACGAGGATTACGGTGCCGCGTCGTCTCGGGCTGCCGGGTGAATTTGATTATCCCCGCTACCTGGCCTTCCAGGGGGTTGCCGCCATTGGCCGAGTGGCCGAGCCGGGAGAAATCGTCCTGATGCGCGGGGCGGCAGAGGATTCGCCGCAACGCCGTGTCGATCTGGTTGCCCGGCGGCTGGGCGAATTCATCCGCGCCTCTGTGCCGGATGTGCAGGTGTCTTCGGTTCTGACGGCGCTCTTGATCGGAGATCAAAAACGGATTCCGGTGGAGTTGGCCGCTGCCTATACCCGTGCCGGTGTCAATCACATCCTCTCCATCTCCGGTTTCCACGTCGGCATTATCAGCTACTTTATTGTCATGATCGCCCTGCTGCTGGCCACCCGTTCCGAATATCTCGCCCTGCGCTTCAACCTGCGTCGGGCGGTCCTGCTGCTCTCCCTGCCGGCCATGTTGTACTACCTGCTGCTGACCGGTTCCGCACCGGCCACCGCCCGCTCGGTGATCATGCTGACGGCCTTTGTCCTGGCCCTGTATGCCGAGCGGGAGACTGATCCGGCCAATGCCCTCCTGCTGGCGGCCTTTCTGCTGCTGGCCGTCAACCCGCCCAGTCTCTTCGACATCTCGTTTCAACTGTCCTTCCTGGCGCTGTGGGGGATTTGCGTCTTTGTGCCGCCCTTCATGGAGCGCTTCGTCCATACGGAACGCCGCTGGCTGCGGACCCTGCTCCAGTTTGTCGCCGCCTCCTTTGCCGCCTCGCTGGCTACGGCCGTACCGGTGCTTTTTGTCTTTAACCAGGCTTCTCTGAACGGTGTCGCCGCCAATTTCCTGATTGTGCCGCTTCTGGGCTACGGAGCTGTCCTGGCCGGGTTCTGTGCGCTGCCGTTTGTGTATTTGTTCCCGCCCCTGGCCCATCTGCTGCTGGCGATTGCGGCCGGGATGGTGCGGCTGTCCAACGGCCTGATCGAACTGTTTGCAGCCCTGCCGGTGGTCAGCTTTCACGGCATAACCAGGCTTGACATGCTCCTGTTTCTTGCGTTCATGGGAGCGTTTACCTTCCTGCGCGGGCAACGGATAAAGGTTGCCCTGTGCGTGATGTTGCCGGCCATTGCGGTCGTGATCCATATCGCCGCGCCGCCGGCCGCGGACGGCCGTTTGCACATTACGATGCTCAGCGTGGGGCAGGCCGAGTCGCTGCTGCTTCGGCTCCCTGACGGCACCCGCGTACTGGTTGATGGCGGAGGCTACCTGCACGATACCGGCCGTGACTTCGGCGAACGGGTCCTGGCGCCGGCCCTCTTCAAGCTCGGTGTGCGGCGCATTGATCATATGATCCTGACCCACAGCCACCCGGACCATATCGGCGGCCTGCCGTTTGTGGCCCGTACCTTCCCGGTCGGCAGTTTCTGGGAGGAAGCGCCAGGCGGAGCCGGTGAGCAATACCTTCTGCTGCGTGCGGCACTGGACAGGGGCCGGGTTCCGGTTCGACAGCTGGCGGCCGGAGATGTTATTGCACTGCCGGGCGGTGTCAGCCTGCAGGTATTGTCGCCCCATGCAGCGCAAAAGCGATCGGGCACATCGGCGGACGATATGAGTCTGAATGAGGAATCGCTGGTATTCAGGCTGGTCTACCGCTCATTCAGCATGCTGTTTACCGCCGATGCCGGCTTTTCGACCGAGCAGCGCATGCTGGCGGAAGGCGCTGATCTGAGATCGACGGTTCTGAAAGTCGGCCACCACGGCAGCCGCTACTCCACCTCGGAAGCCTTCCTGAACCGGGTTGACCCAAAGCTGGCGCTGATTTCGGCTGGCCGGGGCAACCGTTTCGGACTGCCGTCCGCCTCTACACTGGCACTGCTGGGCAGGCGAGGAATACGGGTCTGCCGCACGGATAATGACGGCACTTTCGAGCTGGTCAGCGACGGCCGGGTCTGGAGCGTCTCCAGCCTCTGTCCGAGTGATTGAGAAAGCCGCCAAAGACAGTTTGACATGGCCCGCTTAAATGCGGTAGAAAGAAACAGAGCATACTATTTCTGCGGAATGAATTGGCCCAAAATGGACAGGATTCTGATAGTCGAAGATGACCGCTTTTTTCGGGAAATGTACGTGAACCTGCTCCAGGCCGAGGGGTATGCGGCCGACACTGCCACCTGCGGTTCCGAGGCCTTCGATCTGCTGTCCAGGAATCGCTACGGCCTGGTCATTACCGACCTGGTCATGCCCGATGTCAGCGGCATGGAAATCCTGGCACGGGTCAGGGAAAACTATCCCGGTATTGACGTCATTATGGTTACCGGCAACGCCAACCTTGAATCCGCCATTTTTGCCCTCAAACACGGTGCCCGTGACTACCTGACCAAGCCGATCAATCATGACGAATTCCGGCACTCGGTTGCGCAATGCATGCAGCAGCGCCGTTTGCTGGATGAAAACGAAGAGCTCAAAAAACTGCTCAACCTGTTCCAGTCCAGCCAGGCTATCGCCGGTTGTCTTGATCTGGACCGAGTCTATTATCTGATGGTTGAAGCGGTTGCCCGCGAGGTGGGAGTCTCCCGCGCCATGGGCATGTTTCAGGGTGATACGCAACTTGAGATCAAGGAACTCAAAGGGCTTGCGCCGGACTTGGCGAGTCAGTTCGGTGACTACCTTTTGGCCCGGATTGCAAAGAAGCAGCAGCAGAGTCGTCAGATAATAAAGATTCGCCTAAACGATATCGCACAGGAAACAGGGTTGCTCGCGGCCGGCATCAGCGAGGCTTATCTCATCTATGTGCGCAACAAAGAGGTTTTGTTGGGGGTGATTGCCGCCTTCAACGAACCCGGACTGAGCCTGCCCGATCTCCATCCCATAAAGAAAAATATCCGTTTTCTGCTGGAACAGTCGCTGCGCGCCTTTCAGAATGCCGAGAACTACATCCTGGCCAAGGACATGCTTTTCATAGATGACTTGAGCGGTCTCTTCAATTATCGTTATCTGGAGGTGGCCCTCGACCGTGAACTGAAGCGGGTAGAGCGCTATGCCTCGAATCTGGCGATTCTGTTCCTGGACCTGGATTCCTTCAAGCAGGTCAATGATACCCATGGTCACCTGATCGGCAGCCGGGTGCTGCGGGAGATGGCTGACCTGCTGAAAAAATCGACCCGCGAGGTGGACGTGGTCATCCGCTACGGCGGAGACGAGTACACCATCATCCTGGTGGAAACCGGCGCGGAAACCGCCGGGATTGTAGCCGAACGTATCCGTTACCAGGTAGAATCCCATATCTTTCTGGCATCGGAAGGTTATGCCATCCGCCTGACCTGCAGCATCGGCTACGCCTGCTGTCCGGAAGATTCCATGACAAAGCAGGAGCTGCTGGATAAGGCCGATCAGGCCATGTACGGCGGCAAGGCCGGCGGAAAGAACTGTGTCGTCCGCTATACAAAACCCTCCTGAACAAAACTGCAAACCATCAAAGGCAATGGCTAACCCCCCTCAATCCCCCCTTGTCAGGGGAGGGGGGACGTATCTTGCTCCTCCCTTGATAAGGGGAGGCCGGGAGGGGTTTTATCTGGTCAGTTGGTATTATTGAAAAGCACTTACAACGAGGAACTTATGGCAATCACCGCAATCAAAGGCTTTAACGACATCCTGCCAGCTGAATCCGGCCGGTGGCAGCATATCGAGCAGGCAGCCCGGCGCGTATTCGAGCTGAACGGCTTTTCCGAAATCCGCGTACCGATCATGGAGAAGACTGAACTGTTCTGTCGCTCCATCGGCGATGCAACCGACATCGTCGAGAAAGAGATGTACTCGTTTGTCGATAAGGGCGAGAACAGCGTCACCCTGCGCCCCGAGGGGACGGCCGGGGTCATGCGGGCCTTCATCGAGCACAAAATGTATGCCCAGGACCCGCTGGCAAAGCTGTATTATCTGGGCCCCATGTTCCGTTACGAGCGGCCCCAGAAGGGGCGTTACCGCCAGTTTCACCAGATCGGCGCCGAGCTCACCGGCGTGCATGACCCGCTGGCCGATGCCCAGGTGCTGAACATGCTGGTGCAGTTCTTCCGCGCGATCGGTCTGGATGAGCCGCAGCTACAGGTGAACTCCCTGGGCTGCCCCGAGTGCCGCCCGGCCTACCGCGCCACCCTGATCG
>JBBQXT010000144.1:0-5422 GCA_038209415.1 Geobacterales bacterium | reverse complement strand
GAAATAGGCGAGAAGGTAATCGTGGTCTATAAAGAGCGCGTGTTTCAGTGACCTGACGGCGCCTGCGGTATCGCCCTGCTGCTCCAGGATGATGGAGAGCAGGTAATGGTTTTGTACAATCAACCTGTCGCAGGCGATTGCTTTTTCGCAACACTCCCGCGCCTCGGCGAACCTGCCGATGTTGGCATAGGCACGGGCGGCGAGAGCCAGGGCGCTCGCCTGCTCCTGCCCGACATCAAGGCAGCTTAGCGCCCGGTCAGCCGCCTGTTCGTAGCGGCCCGCCTGATACAGGGCCAGGCCCTCCGCGTAGCCGCCGGGTCCGGGCATCTCTTTTGCGCCGGGTTCGTTTTTCTCAGGCGAGGATGGAGCGGGCGCGGTGGGTGCGGGTGGCCGCTCCATCGGGAAAGCGGGAGCGCTCTTTTCAGCTGGTACGGCGCTTCCCCGGTCCGGGAGGATCGCGGGCCAAGGCGTCCTGGCCGCTTCCCGCCACGCTGCTCCCTTGCCGAGGACGAAGGCGCCGTCATAGTGCCGGCAGGAGAATCCCTTGACGATACTGTGGTCAACCTCGGTCGGACCCACGAAGAGCCAACCCGTATCTTTGAGAGCCGCGTGGAACCGTGCCATGGTCCTTGCGATCTGCGCCGCATCGAAATAAAGCATGACGTTGCGGCAGAAGATGATGTCCATACCGTCAGGGACGTCGCTTGTCGCTAAAAGCCTTTCATCGGCAAGGTTCAAATAGCTGAACCGCACCATTTTGCGGATGCGCGGAATGATCTCGAAGCGCCCGTCCTTGCGTTTGGTGAAGTAATCCATGAGCCAGGGGGGAGCATTGCGAAACGACCATTGGCTGTAAACACCAAGGCGCCCGCGTTCCAGCGCCCGAGGGTTGATGTCGGAGGCAAGCAGCGTGATCTTCCAACTCTCAAGGTCGGGAATAGCCCGGCTCAAAAGGATCGCGATGGAATAGGGCTCCTCCCCCGAGGAACAGCCGACGCTCCAGATCCTGATGGTCTTGTCCGTGGTACGCCGGGCAGCGATGAGCTCGGGCAGCAGATGCTCTTCCAGTACCTGGTAGCTCTTTGGGTCGCGCAGGAAATAGGTCTCGCCGATGGTAAGCGTGCAGGCCAGGGTCTCCATCTGCTCCCGAGACAGCGGTGCCGACATGAGCCAGAGCAGGTACTTCTCGACATCGGCGTAGCCGGCTTGCCTGCCGAGAGAGGCCATTTTCTGTTCCAGCTCCGGGAGCCGCTCCTGGGTGAAATGGAGCCCCAGAGTCCTTGCTATGAATCTGGCGAAAAGCGGGAGCGTCTCCATGGTCAAGTAGCCGTTCATCCCCTCACCTGCTCCAGTGCCTGCGCGAGAAGTTCCTCCTCCTCGGCAAAGAGCAGGCTCTCCAGGTCGTGGATCAGGACGAGTCCACCTTCTGTCCTGGTCACCCCCTCCAGGTAGCCCATGCCCGTCAGGATGGAGTCCGGCGGAATCACCTCCAGATCTTTCTCTTCCATGACGCTTTCGGCGCTGTCCACCACCAGGGCGAGCGTCAGCGTTCTGGTCCGAGCGACGACGAACTGGTCTGTGCTGCGGATCTCTCTCTCGGGGAGTCGGAAGCGTTTCCTCAGGTTGATGACGGGAATCACCCGCCCCTGGAGATCCAGGATGCCCAGTACTATCTCCGGGGCCTTGGGAAGGACGGTTATCGCCGCGGACCTGACGACACTTTCCACGGTCTCTAGCCGCAACGCGTAGCGCTGCCCGTCAAGGGAAAATATGAGCAGGTGTGGTATCGTAATCGGTATTCTCCTGACAGGCCTACAAGAGTGACTGTAACGCGGTAATTTACCTTGCAAGTTTCGTGATATCAAGGAGATTATACCAGCGGACCTCGAAATGACAACTTTTCCGGGCGCTAGCGGGAAAGAATGGCTCTTGGGGCGGCGCCGGAAAAAGCGAAAGCCCCCGTCCTTGCCGCCACTTTTAGTCGATGTAGGACAAAACCTGTGGCCACACCTGACAAACCACTTCCCGATTATCAGACAGACACCAATTTATAATTAATCCGATAACTCCTAGACTTGAAGCCTGGAAAATCAGTTCGTGCGGGATTCACCGAAACTTGGAACTTCTGTTCAAGCTGCTCACACCCGCCGTTGTAGCCCGACGGGCTGAATCCTGAAGTTATTCTACTCATCCAGCCACCAACAATACTGTTGTCCGGTTTCACAAAGGGCAGGTACATCACATGGCAGAACAGACAGAAAACATGCCCGCTACCGCTCGCAGAAGGCTGTTGAGCTTACGGACGTTCGGCTGGGTCCTGGGGATACCGGCCGCCCTTGCGTTGATCCTCTTCATTGTATCTTTTCTACTCGACGAACCCATGCGCAGATCCATGGAGAAGAATATCAACCGCGACCTGAAGGGCTATTCGGTCCGGCTTCCGAAGCTGCACTTTCAGCTGATCGGCCTCTCGCTGACCCTGAAGGGGCTGACCGTCCGGCAGGATGCACACCCGGAGCCTGCGGTGGCCTTTTTCCCCGTCATAAAAACAAGCATCCACTGGCGCGAAATCCTCTCCGGGAAACTCGTCGCTGAATTCAGGCTGGACGGGCCGAAACTCAACATCAATCTGCAGCAGCTGAAAAATGAGGCGGCCAGCAAGCTTTCGATGAAGGAACGAGGCTGGCAGCATGCGGTTGAAGATATCTATCCACTCAAGATAAACACTCTGATCGTAACCGACGCCAGCGTCACCTATATCGATCAGGACCCAAACAGACCGCTGGTGCTGAGTCATCTGAACCTCCAGGCCGGCAACACCCGCAACATCAACCTGCCGGACAAAGTCTATCCCTCCTCCTTCCATCTGGATACAGTGATCTTCGAGAGCGGGCACGGCACGGTTGATGGTCGGGCGAATTTCCTGTCCGACCCCCTGCCCGCGGTCAAGGCCGCCATGAAGCTGGAGAAAATCCCGATCGACAAATTAAAACCGGTGATCGCAAACGCCAATCTCACCTTCAGCGGCGGTGTGCTGAGCGCATCCGGGGACGTGGAGTATGCGCCGAAGGTGCGAGTCGCCCATTTGAAAGAGCTGAACATTCAGGGAATGAAGATTGACTACATCCATACGCGAAAAACCACCGCCGTCGAGAAAAAACGTGCGGTCCTGGTCGGCAAGACGGCCAAAAAGTTGAGCAACAAACAAGACTTGCTGATCAGCGCCGATGAGTTAAGCCTGACCGGCTGCACCCTGGGGTTTGTGAACGAGGCGGCGCGCAAGCCGTACCGCGTTTTCCTGTCCGATGCCGATTTCCGCCTGAACAATTTTTCCAACCAGTTTTCACGCGGTCCGGCCAAGGTGAAACTACAGGGCAAGTTCATGGGAAGCGGCGCCACGATGATGTCCGGGACGTTCCGACCGAAAAATAAAGGGGCTGACCTGGACCTGTACGTCAAGATCGATACAACCCAGATGACCTCGATGAACAATCTGCTGCGCGCTTACGGCGATTTTGACGTGTCTGCGGGAAGCTTTTCCCTGGTCACGGAGCTGCACGTCAAGGATGACAGGGTTTCCGGGTATATCAAACCTTTCTTCCAGGACATGATCGTTTATGACCGGCGCAAGGACAAGGATAAACCCATTGCGCACCAGGCCTACGAGATGCTGGTCGGGGGGGTCGCCATGATCCTGGAAAACAGGTCGCGGCAGCAGGTTGCCACCAAGGTGGATATCTCGGGTCCGCTGGAACACCCGCAAACGAGCTCCTGGCAGATGCTCGTGGAGCTGGTCAAGAACGCATTCTTCAAGGCCATTCTGCCGAAATTCGAGAAGCAGGTTATCGGGGCGGGCAAAAAGTAGTGGGAGTCAGCGGCCGGCACGTTCCAAGACAGCATCCACGTCGGCCATCAGCCGCTGAGTGGTAAGGTGCACCAGTAGCTCGCGGGCTTCGAGCATTAGTTCCCGGCGCGTGAAATGCCTTTCGATCCTGCCGGAAATATTGAAGGCCGAAATATTCTCCTATTCCCGCAGCAGAGGTATTTTTGCCGGTATTTCGCTGGAAGGTGCCGCGCTTAATATCGACGAGGATGCCAACAGCTCGTTTTACGGCAAAAAAGAGGTCCGGGCCGACGATATTTTCAGCGGCAAGGTGAGTACATCCTCGGATTCGATCAAGAAGCTGAAAAACTTGCTGGCGGAGTATTCGAAGATATCGGACAAATGATGGGGAGTGATGCAACCGGAACCTGAGAATGGCGCAGTTGATAGAGCTGGTTCCGGTCAACGGGACAAGTAATCAACAGAATTTTATTGCAGTATTGTTTATGTAGAGAGTGAGTAAATCCGGGGGCTGACGAAGTGGCAAACTTCAAACCGATTGACATACCAAATGGAATCTAGAAAGATCGAGACCAGATATTCCTTATGAAGGCTTGACATTGACAGTAAATTTGTTACGGTCAGTAAATGTCCGGGGTCGTTATCGGGTAAAAAAATGGTCAGGAGCGAACAAGAAATGGCAAAAGGAAAAGTAAAATGGTTCAACGATGCAAAGGGATTTGGGTTTCTTGAACAAGAGAATGGTGACGATGTTTTTTGTCATTTTTCGGCAATCACTGGTGATGGCTTCAAATCTCTGCAAGAAGGCGATGATGTAGAATTTGAAGTTGTCAAAGGTCCGAAAGGGCTACAGGCCGAAAACGTAAGGAAAATTTGAGGGAATCGTACAAAAGCCTCTGGAAATCAGAGGCTTTTGTAATTTGAGTTGCCTTAGACAATCATCTTTCAAGCTTTCGGCCTGACCCGGTGTTCCCCACTTCCTCATAGATTTCCCTATTCCGACTCGACTTTTCTGCTGTAGTAGCCGGTGTCTCAACGGCAGTGTACTTCGTTTCTGATTGACTTGGAGCGGGTGCCTGAGTTGCTGGTGACGCTGTCGTTTCTGTCGGTGCATCTCGTCTTCGGTCATAAAATGACTCTTTTTCTGATAATTGGTGATGATGACTGACCATATATCAGGGCAAAGGGGAAAACACCGGCAGAGGTCACTGGGGTGGTTATGTGGTGATCGCAATTGCGGGACTAGATAAACCGGCTTACCGGAACGTGCCCCATGCCAAGCAAACAGTCAAAGGCGGCTATCGGCCCGTCTTTCCAAGTGTCAGTAAGCTGAGCCAGTGTTTGACGTTTCAGGTTAGTCAGCCAATGACGCATGCGGGGTGGAGGCAGAGAAGAAGGAAGCCAGCGACCTGTTGTTATACGGAGCGTAAGCAAGACGCGGATGGTTTCTTTGCAGCAGCGAATTCGGCTGAAATGGGTGTCAGGACGGGAGGTCATAACACAACGACACAGGGAGCAGCGGTAGCACTTCATGTACAGACAGAAAACGAAGCCATCAAAAAAACGAGAGACGAAACC
>JBBQXT010000143.1:0-5481 GCA_038209415.1 Geobacterales bacterium | reverse complement strand
AAACGGTTCAATTGTAAAAGAGCAAGGCGTACAGGTCAAACTGGGAAGCCTATTTTTCAGAATCGGGATGCCATTAGCAGCAAAATGCCATTTTTGCCCCAACACAACAGATACATTCAAAACTACGTCACGGATTCAGGTTAATGACATAACTCTCTCCTATTGAGTGGGATATTTGTAACAATTATACCATGTCCTGACAGTTCCACATAAAGCACTATTAACGGCACCAGTTCTACACTACATGAATCAGCATTGTAACCCCACATTAGCCCTACAAAGCCATTCCTAAGATTGCGAATGCCACCCATGCTGTTTTAAACCGATTAGTCATCACAAGTTATATCCAGCTAAAATACTCAATGAATCCCTTAATAGTATTCCATGATTATCGTAACCAGCTTTATGCATGTAATGAACTGATGCTGAGATTGCAACGGCTCCTTCAATTGTCAACAGAATGATGTACTCGAGCATTTTTCTCACCTCCATCTCATTTCACTATAAACCAATAAACAGAATGCATAAAGGGGCAAAGTCACATCAGGCAATGTCCCTTTTGCGCTCAAAGGAGACCAATCATGCTTAACACACACCCAAGAGCACTAGAACTGAACATCAATAGCGAAGCATGAAGCAACCGGGGGAAGTCTATGAACAAATTTGATCGGCTTGCCCTCCTCATCATAATGCGTCGGTGCCGGAATCTGACGGCCTATGTGCAGCTATCCAGCTATTGAAAGCGTCCCAGTCATTAACAAGTACATCCTCCAGCGTTGATGGCCCGCGACGAATATTTGCCCATGTGGAGGGTGGTCAGGGCTGCCAGAACCGCCATGATGGCGGTTGAAAGCGCCAGCCACCCCATCTATTTTCATTTCGCTTTTTTTCAGTGGTTGCCATTGAAAATTTCTCTGTTAATCGTTATTCGATTCATCTTCAAATCACAAAAACAGTCCACTATTTGAAACTGGAATAATACTAGCCTGCTCGGCCCTGCGCAGCAGTTCTGCAATTGCCCGCTCGCCCTCCGCGCCCAGCTCCGTCGAAAAATCGTTGACGTACAGCCCGATGTGGGCGGCGCAGACTTCATCGCTCATTTCCTGGGCGTGCTCGCGGATGTAGTCCGCTGCTGCCCCTGGATTGGCGCGGGAAAAAGTTACGCCGGATTTCAGGGCCCGCTCGATGGCGGCTATCGTCTCCACACCCAGCGAACGACGAGCGACGATGCCCCCCAGGGGGATCGGCAGTCCTGTCTCTGTTTCCCACCACTCACCCAGGTCGATCAGTTTGTGCAGTCCCAAGCCTTGGTAGGTGAAACGCGATTCATGGATGATCAAACCGGCATCGACGGCACCGCTGGTCACGGCATCCATGATCTCGTTGAAGGGCATCACGATGAAGTTGTCCAGTTTGGGGTCAAGCAGGCGCAACAGCAGCAGGGCCGTGGTGTAGCGCCCCGGTACGGCGATTCGTCTGTTGCGCAGGTCGGCCGGGGAGATGTCCTCCCGAGCCACCAGCAGCGGGCCGCAGCCGCGACCCAGGGCGCTGCCGGAGCGGAGCAGGGCGTACCGGTCGCGGATATGTCCCAGGGCGTGGTAGGAGACCTTGCTCACATCCAGTTCACCGGCCAGCGCCAGCTGGTTGAGCGTCTCCACATCCTCCAGCCGCTCGCGGAAGGAGAGGCCGGCGGTGTCCACCAGGCCGTGCACCAGCGGGTAGAACATGAAGGTGTCGTTGGGGCAAGGGGAGAAACCGAGGGTCAGGGCGGGTGCCGTCATAGCATGAGCTTCCCGTTATCCAGAATGACCTCCTCCGAACCGTCCGTCATGATCAGCGTGACGGTCGGCTGGTAGAAGACGTAATCCTCGTGGAAGGGGGCGGCCACGACCCCGCCGAAGCCGGTGTTATCACCCAGGGCCATGTGAACCGTGCCCAGGATCTTTTCGGCCTCCAGCACGTTGTCGGGACGGTTGGCCTTGTCGTTGGTACCGATGCCCAGTTCGGCCAGGTTGCGGCAGGCGTCGTTCCCGGCAAAGCGGCCCTCCAGCTGTGCGCGGAGCGGGTCGTCGCCCTCGATGCGCATGACACGGCCATCAGCAATCGTCAGGGTCAGCGGCTGCTCCAGCTTGCGGGTCGGCCCCCACTCGATGACCATGACACCGTGACTTTCCCCTTCCAGCGGAGCGAAGTAGGCCTCGCCGGCCGGCAGGTTGCCGAAACTGCCCGGTTTGGTCAGCAGCCCGTCGTCTCCGCCGGCGTTTCTCACGCGTTTGCAGATGTGCATGGCCGTGCCGTTGGGCGTCTCCACGTTGACCCATTCGGCACGGTTGACCGCCGCAACCAGTCGGGCGGTGCGGTCGGCCAGGACCGGCCAGTCCACATTCATGGAGGTGCCGAACATGTCGGGGTCGAAGTGGGGCAGGGAGGCGAAACGGGCGCCAGCGTGGCAGGCGAGCTTGCGGTAGTTGGTGTGGCTGGAGGAGTTGTTGCTCATGGCGATGATGATGCGGGGCACGTCGACAGAATTTGCTGCAACGATTTCGCGTGCCCGGTCCAGTTGTTCGGGGGTTACGCATTTGTCCAAGAGGTCGTCAATGATGCCATAACGCTGCAGTGCGGACATGATGCCGCGCCCAAAGGTCGCTTCCCACAGCACCTGGGGCGGTTCGACGCCCGAGGCGACCGTCGCCGGGAAATCGACGAACTGACCACTGCCGTAAGTGTCACTGGCAAAGCCGGCCGCCTTTCGGGCGGTCTCGTTCAGGCGCAGGCGGCGGTCGCGGTCACCCTCGGAGGGGGCTTCGTCCTGGCGGATGCGGTCACTGAACACCAGCACACCTTCGCCGGGGGCAATCCCCATGTTGGTTTCAAAGAGGCTTCTGAATGCTGTGTCCAGGTTGGTCATGTCGGTTGCTCCGTTTAGTAGTAGGCTGCAAAAACCATGTATAACACAGAATGAAATCAGTTCAAAGACTAGCGGGTTCCGTTACGATTTTTCCCTTGATTTCTGGAGTGTTATTGTGATAATCATGCATACTGTATACAATTTTTCAGGGCTGTTTTTTATAATAATTGCAACTACTTGACCCTGGATTGGTCCGTGGGTTCGGTGTGTGGAGGTTTGTGTGGCACAGGTAGTCTTTTCCACGTGGGGCAGGAATGTAGTCGACAACAGGAATGTGTCCGGCGAGGCACAGGAAGTCAGTTTCAAACTGCCGGTGGCGTTCGATGGCGAGAAGCCGCTCAAGGCCTTCATGGGATGGGACGGCATCATCCTGTTCGACAAGTATGTGGACGTCCCGGCCATGACCGCCGAATATATGAAGCGTGTGCAGACCCTGTACTGTTGCGGACGCTGCACCCCCGGCAAAAAGGGCACAAAGGTGCTGATGGACCTGTTCCAGAATGTGCTGGCCGGCAGAGCCACTGAAACCGATCTGGATACGGTCGGCGACCTGACCGAGCTGCTGAAAAACTGCAAGTGCACCCTCTGCCAGAGCGCCACGGTACCGGTCTTCGACGCGGTGACACACTATCGTGCCGACTTTCTGGCTTATATCAACAGCGCCTGCGGACCGAATACCGAGAAGTCGGACTTCATCCACAAGATCACCGCCCCCTGCATGGACAAGTGTCCGGCCCATATCGACATCCCCAAGTATGTGGAGGAGATCAAGAACTACCAATACTCCGAGGCACTGGCCACTATCCGCGAGAACATGCCGATGCCGTCGGTCTGCGGCCGGGTCTGCCCGCACCCCTGCGAAACGGCCTGCCGCCGCAAGAATGTGGATGACGCCATCAACATCATGGTGCTGAAGCGCACCGCATCCGATTACGAGTGGCAGCACAATCTCACCCCGCCCATGCAGCCCAAGCCGGCCAAGGGCAAGAAGGTTGCCATTGTCGGAGCCGGTCCGGCCGGACTGGCCTGCGCCTACTATCTGGGGCTGGAAGGCTACAAATCCACCATCTACGAAGCACTGCCCGAAGGGTACGGCGGCGGCATGATCGCAGTCGGCATCCCGGCCTACCGCATGCCGCGCCACATCCTGCAGCGTGATGTGGACATCATCGAGTCGGTCGGTTCCGAGATCAAGTACGATATGCGGGTCGGCAAGGATATCTCCCTGCCCGAACTCAAGCAGCAGTTCGACGCCGTGTTCCTGGCGCCCGGAGCACACCGTTCCAAACCGATGGGTGTCGAGGGCGAGGACAAGGGTTACAAGGGATTCCTCTCCGGCGGTATAGATTTCCTGCGTGAAGCCTATCTGGGACGCCCGACCGGCATGGGCAAGAAGGTCTGCGTGGTCGGCGGCGGCAATACCGCCATCGACTGTGTTCGGGTGGCCCTGCGGGAAGGCGCCGAAGAGTCCATTCTGCTGTACCGCCGCTCCCGCAAGGAGATGCCGGCTGATTCGTGGGAGGTTGACGGTGCCGATGAGGAAGGGGTGCGTTTCGAGTTCCAAGTGCTGCCTACCAGGATCGTGGTGGATGCCAATGAGCAGGTGACCGGCGTGGAATGCGTCCGCATGGCCATGGGCGAGCCGGATGCCTCGGGGCGTCGCCGTCCCGAGCCGATGCCGGGTAGCGAATTTATCGTCGAGTGCGATACGGTCATCCCGGCCATCGGCCAGGACCCGGACCTGAGCTTTATCCCTGCCGACATGGGCATCGACATCACCAAATGGAACACGGTCGTCACCAAGTACCTGCCGCTGAAGGATGCCGCCGGGAAAGACCTGAAGGACGGCATGGGCAACATGCTCTCCCGTTCGCTGATCACCGACTGCGACGGCGTATTTGCCGGCGGGGATGCCGAGATCGGCCCGCTGACGGTCGTGGCCTGTATCGGAAATGCCCACCGCGCCGCACGTGTGATCCAGCGCTGGCTGGAAGAGGGCAAGGCCTATCTTTCGGAACAGGACATCTTTGACGACCTGCTGACCTACCTGGGGGTCTACGACAAGAACGAACAGGTGCCCTGGCTGGACTCGGCGGACCGTGCCGACCAGAAAGAGGTGCATGGCCGGGAACGGGCCGCCAAGGGCAATTACCGCGAGGTTGAACTGGGCTTTGCCGACAGTACGGCCCAGGCCGAGGCGGATAGATGTCTGCGCTGTTACCGCATGGCCATGGTGGCTGTCTAGCACACAGTTCTGCTTTTATAATAACAACATTCACGCTGTACGGAGATAGCATAGCATGGCACATACAGAGCCCAGCGACACCAAGACGACGGCAACAGTGATGATCGACGGAAAACAGGTGACGGTGCCTGTCGGAACCACCATCTTGGAGGCGGCGGCGCAGCTGGGGATCAAGATACCGACCCTTTGCTGGCTGAAGAAGGTCTCCACCACCGGCGCCTGCCGGATCTGCGTGGTGGCGGTGGAGGGCGTCGAGCGCTTCATGACCGCCTGCAACACGCCGGTCAAGGACGGCATCGTCGTTACCACCTCGACACCCGAGATTGAG
>JBBQXT010000142.1:0-5538 GCA_038209415.1 Geobacterales bacterium | reverse complement strand
CCCTGCCATGGCGGCCACTACACACCAGATGGAACGGTTACGGCCGGTCCACCGCCCAAGGCGCTTGCCAAACTCCCCTTCGTTGTGGCCAATGGCGCCATAACAGTCGGCTAATTACGTGGAGGCTGCATGACACTGTTTAAACGGCTTTTTAACTGGATTGACGTGCGAATCGGTGCCCGCGAGGTAGTGCAGAAAGAACTGACCGGTTACCTTCTGCCGCGCAATATCAACGGATGGTATTCCCTGGGAAGCGTGCTGCTGGTCATCTTCGGCCTGCAGGTAGTGACCGGCATCCTGCTACTGGTCTATTACGTGCCGGATGCGGACAAGGCCTTCAAGAGTGTCACCTATATCATGAACGACGTCCCCTTCGGCTGGCTGATCCGCATGTGCCACGCCGTGAGCTCGAACTTGATGGTGCTGGTGCTGCTCCTGCACATGCTGTCGGTGCTGTTCATGGGAAGCTACAAGAGCCCGCGCGAGCTTAACTGGCTGACCGGCTTCATCCTCTTCATCATGGTGCAGGGCATCTCGCTGACCGGTTACCTGCTCCCCTGGAGCCAGCTCTCCTTCTGGGCCACCACCGTGGCCACCAACAGCGCCAATGCCATCCCGGTGGCCGGTCCCTATCTGGTTGAGTTCCTGCGGGGCAGCAAACTTGTCGGCCCGGCCACCCTGGGCCGCTTCTTCGCCCTGCACGTGGCGCTGATCCCGGTCGGCATGGCCGCCCTGATCGGGGCCCACCTGTTCTTCCTCAAGCGCACCGGCGTCTCCACGCCCCCCTTCGGTCTGCTGGATACCACCAACCAATGGCGAGGCGGCAGCTACCACCATGAGGATCATCCGGGCGGGATCCCCTTCTTCCCCAATTATGCCCTGGAAGACCTGCGCTCGATCCTGATCTACCTGGCGTTCTTCCTGGCGGTGGTCTTCTTCGATCCCTACATCTTTTTCCCCCGGGACGCCTTCATCCCGGCCAATGCCTTGGTGACACCGGCCCACATCAAGCCCGAATGGTATTTCCTGGCCAACTACCAAGTTCTGAAGATATTCCCGAATGAGCTGATCGGGCTGTCCGTCCAGGGGGCCGCCATGACCTTCCTGGCCCTGCTGCCGTTTATTGATCGCGGCCGGGAACGGCATCCCCTGAAACGGCCGCTGTTCCTGGCCTGTGCTATCGGAGGGCTGCTGCTCTGGATCGGGCTGAGCGTCTGGGGGCACTACTCATGAGACGACCTTCCGCTGCCATCGAGAGTCCATCTGCATTCGTGCGGTTTCTGACCTGCTGTCTGCTCTGCTCAGTCATCTGCCTGATGACCAGTCTCCCGGCCCTGGCCGATGAGATCGTCTGCATCCTGTGCCACACGGCGCTTCCCGAAAAGTACAGCCAGCCGGTCAAGCTCTGGCAAGGGAGCATCCATGCCGAGAACGGCATCGCCTGCCATGGCTGTCACGGCGGTGACCCGAAGGATGCGGCCAATGCCATGAATCCGGACCGCGGATTTCTCGGGGCGCCGAAAGAAGGTGCCATTCCGGCTTTCTGCGGACGCTGCCATGTCGGGGTTCTGAAGGACTACCTGGCCAGCGGGCATGGTCGGGCCCTGGGCAGGGGCGGTCCGACTTGCGTCAGTTGCCACGGCAACCACCAGATCGTCAAGGCCTCGCTGGAGCTGATCAACGAAAAGTCGTGCAGCCGCTGCCACAGCTATGAGCGGGCCAAGCTGATCCGGGCCGCCATGCAGGAAACCGAAGCAATGATCGTGGCCATCGACGCCCGCATCACGGACTACAGACAGATTGGTACCGATACCGAGCGCATGGAGAAGGAGCTGTTTGCGACCCGCAACCATTTCCATTCATTGTTCCATAACGTGGATGTCAGGAAGGTCACCGAGGAGTCGGCCCGGATCAAGGGCGAACTGAGAAAGCTGGAGGATCGGCTCAAGGGTTTGGACGACACAATGCGGATGCGTCGCTTGATGGGTGTGTTCGTCGTGTCTACGCTGCTGATCGTGGCGCTGATCGCCCACTATTTGAGGAAAACCTTTGACTAACGATGAGATAAGGCGCTGACCGGTCTTGTTTATTGATAAAGCCGATGCCCCGTATTCTGTGCGGGGCATCGGCTTTTGTGTTTCGGCGTGTCAGTTTGAATAAGATGTAAGAAATAACCTGGTATCAGTCTCAAGTATGAGCGAGACTCTTTCTTGACTGGTTTCAGGTGTTGTATGCTGCAGCTACCCGCTCTTTGCCAGCAGTTTGAGCGCCCGGTACAACCCCTGCGGGGTGGAGTCGAAAGTTGCCACCCGGCAGCCCAGTCTGTTTCCGAGTTCCGTCAGGGATAGATCGTCCAGAAAGATCCCCTCGCCCTCCTTGATCATCACATCCGGCAGCAGCAGCGCAGTGCCGATCTCTACTCCCTCCAGCGCCGCGATGATGTCGTTGCCCGCCACCAATCCGCTGACCGTGACGCTGGCACCGAAGAGGCGGTTCTCTACAGCCATCGGCAGCAGCTCCAGGCCGGTTTTGGCCGACAGATTCGACAGGAACTCCGCAACAAAACCGTAGGCGGAAATGCCGGTGGCGACTGTTACCCGGAACGCTCCGATGGGTCGTGCCCTTCTCAAGGTCAGGGCGGCATCGCGCAGGAAGAGCGGCACCAGGCCGACACCGTTTTCGATCTGGGGCAGGTCGCCGTAATCCCGCAGGGGGGGAAAGGGCAGGGCGGCCTTGAGGTAGAACTCGTCCGCCAGAAAGAGAAACGGTTGGCCGAGACGCTTTTTCAGGGACCTGGCCTGCGGCCCCCAGGTCTCTATGAAGTTGCGGGCATAATCGCCATCCAGCGGCCTGAGTTGCGGAAGGCGCTGGCGGTGAGCGGTCAGGCCCAGCGGTACAATGGCCAGGGACTGTACGGCCGGGTAGAGTTCGGCCAGGTCGGCGACGGTCCGCTCCAGTTCCGGACCGTCGTTGATGCCGGGGCAGAGCACGACCTGCGTATGCAGGGAGATGCGGGCGGCGGCCAGTGCGCGCAACTGATCCAGGACCGGCGGGATGTCTTGTGCGCCGAGCATGTTGCGGCGTAGTTCAGGATTGGTGGTGTGCACGGAGATATACAGCGGGGACAGGCGTTGCTGGATGATGCGCTTCAGTTCGGCGGGTTTGAGGTTGGCCAGGGTGACGTAATTGCCGTTGAGGAAGGAGAGGCGATAGTCCTCGTCCTTGACGTAGAGCGGCTTGCGCAGCCCCCCGGGAAGCTGGTGGACGAAGCAGAAGATGCAGTTGTTGCGGCAGCGGGCCGGTGGCGGCGAGGCAAAGGTCAGTCCCAGGCTTTCGCCCTGTTCTCGCTCCAGCTCCAGCTCCCAGACCTCGCCGTCCTGTCTGGCTATCTCCAGCAGCAGCTCCGCGTCGGAGGAGGTGTAGAAACTGTAGTCGATGAGGTCCCGCAGCCGGTGGCCGTTGACCTTTAACAGGCGGTCGCCGGCTTCCAGCTCGAATTCAGCGGCAATGGAGCCGGGGGCGACGCCCTGTATCAGGAGCCCGGTCATGGGGCTCCGCGGTAGAATTCAGAGTCGAGGTACCAGGCTGCCAGTGAACGCAGGAATACCTGCAGTACGGCGGTGACCGGGACTGCCAGCAGCATGCCCATCAGGCCGAACATCTGTCCGCCGATCAAGAGCGCCACGATGGCCACAAGCGGGTGCAGGCCGACCGAGTTGCCGACGATCCTGGGGGTGATGATCATCCCTTCCAGCCCCTGTACCAGACAGAACCAGCCCAGGCAGAGCAGGGGGTGCAGGATGTCGTGAAACTTGAGCAAGGCCATGCTGACCGACAGTACGATACCGATCACCGTACCGACGTAGGGGATGATGAAGGTGATGCCGGCCAGGGTGCCGATGGCGACCGCCAGGTCGATGCCGATGAAATACAGGCCGATGCTGTAGAGCACCGCCAGAATGGCGCAGACCGAAAGCTGGCCGCGGATGAAGCCTGACAGCACCGTGTCCACCTCGGCCAGCTTGTCCTGGTACACGGGGCGGTAGCGTTCGGGGATAAAGGATTCCACGAACCGTTTCAATTGCGGCAGGTCGGCCAGCAGGTAAAAGAGATAGACCGGGATGATCAGGTAGCCGAGGATCACCAGCAGCAGCCCGATGGTGGAGGAAAAGGCCTGCCGGAGGAAGTTCAGCAGCGGTTTGAGCAGGTCGGGCGCCATGCTGCGTGTCTGCTGCAACAGTTCGTTCAGTCGGAAGGTGAGCTTGTCGGGTGTTTCGATCCCCAGGTAGGACTTGACCGTAGCCGGCGTGAGCTCGTACAGGTGCTGGGCGTATGCGGGCAGGTTCAGTTGCATGTTCGCAAGTTCGCCTCTGATGGAGCCAACCAGAAAGACCGTGAATCCGGTACAGGCTATCAGGGTGCTGCTGAAGACGATCAGGATGCTGATGATGCGCGTGACGCCCTTGCGCTCCAGAAGCAGTACGGCCGGGTTGAGTATGTAGGCCAGGGCCAGGGCGATGAATAGCTGCAGGAAAACGTCGTAAGAATTGTAGAGAATGACTGCTGTCAGTGAAACAAGCAGCAGGGCTACGATCAGCAGAATTTTTGTGTTTTTTTGCATGGGGGCCTGGTGCGGCGTAAACCTCCGAGGTTTTGTAAACCTCGGAGGTTTTAAGTGATGTCGGTCTACTGATGCAGTCGGAAGGCGCCGTCGACAGAGGTGATGGTGGAAATGGCGTGCTTGTAGATCAGGATGTCGCCGTTGGAATCCAGCAGCACGGAAAAATTGTCGAATGATTTGATGTTTCCCTCAAGCTTGTCGCCGGACATCATGTGAACAACCACCTTGATGCGTTCCTTGCGGGACTGGTTGAGATACTGATCCTGAATATTGAAAGGTGCTTTTGCCATGGTTATCTCTCCCCGATTTCAAAAAATTCAATTGTATGCTGTAAAATAGTATCAAAATTTCCCGGATATTCAAGCCATAATATGTCCCTGTCGGCGCTGAACCAGGTCAGCTGGCGTTTGGCATAGTGTCGCGTATTGCGCTTGATCAGCTGCCGGGCCTGCTCCAGACCGTATTCTCCCGCCAGGTGCGCACAGATTTCCTTGTAGCCGATGGAGCGCAGTGCCTTCAAACCGGTGTAGTAGCCCGCCGCCAGCAGCCCCCGCACTTCGTCCAGCAGTCCGTCTGACAGCATCCGCTCCACCCGGTCATCTATGCGGCTGTAGAGCAGGCTGCGTTCTATTCGGATACCGATCTGCAGGCTCCGGTAGCGCTCTTCCGAAAAGCCATGCGCCTGCTGGTAGCGTGACAGGGGGATACCGGTCAGGTGGTGGACCTCCAGGGCGCGGATGATGCGCAGCAGGTTATTGGGGTGGAGCTGCGCCGCAATCTCCGGGTCCACCTGGCGCAGGCGCTCCAGCAGGGCCTGGTTGCCGGATCTGAGCGCCTCCGCGTGCAAACCCTGCCGGAATCCTTCAGCGCCGCCCGGCGAGTCCACCAGGCCGTTCAGCAGTGCTCGTATGTAGAGA
>JBBQXT010000141.1:0-5780 GCA_038209415.1 Geobacterales bacterium | reverse complement strand
GACTTGGTGCGGCCGTGCTCGCCGACGAAGCTGGTGATCTCGCCGTCCGAGTCGCAGGTAATGTCCGCGATGGAGGCCATCACGTCCGGCTTCTGGTTCAGGCGCTGGATCGGCATGATCGGAAAGAGCTGGTCGATGGCCCAGGAGTCGGGGATGGACTGGAACAGGGAGAAGTTGGCGAAATAGGTCTGGCGCAGATGCAGCTGGAAGTTCTGCAACTCCTCGGGGATCGGTTTGATCTTCTCAAGGATGCCGCTGATTTTCTTGATGATCTTGGTGTAGAGCCATTCGGCGATGGCCCGGTCGTTGAGGGTCAGGTAGCCCAGGTTGAACAGGCTGACCGCCTCGTTGATCAGCTGCAGGGTGTCATGGTAATCCTCGCGCAGGGAGTAACGGTCGATGCTCTTGTTGATATCCATCAGCTTCCTGACCGTGGGTGCAATCTTTTCAGACTCGGCCAGCATCGCCTCGAAGTCCGGCATCAGGGTCTGGGTGTTGGTATTGAGCACGTTGGTCACCATCAGCGAGTAATGGGCGACCGTAGCGCGACCCGACTCGGAGATGATGTTGGGGCACTCAACCCCGGCCTCGTCACAGATGTTCTTGATCTGGTAGATAACGTCGTTGGCGTACTCCTCAATGGTGTAATTGACGCTGGAGAAGTAGCTGGACTTGGAACCGTCGTAATCCACACCCAGGCCGCCGCCTATGTCCAGGTATTCGATGTTGACCCCCATCTTGCGCAGTTCGCTGTAGATGCGGGTTGCCTCGATCAGGGCAACCTTGATCTTGTCGATCTTGGTGACCTGGCTGCCGATGTGCGAGTGCAGGAGCTTGACGCACTCCAGCATGCCCTCTGCCTCCAGCATGCGGATCGCGGCGATAATCTCGGACATGCGCAGGCCGAACTTGGCGTCTTCGCCGCCGGAGGTGGCCCATTTACCGGTGCCTTTGGAGGAAAGCTTGACGCGGATGCCCAGCTTGGGCTGGATGCCGGTTTTTTTGGAAATCTCGATAATCTTTTCCAGCTCGAACAGTTTTTCGATGACGATGGTGATGTCATAGCCGATTTTGGTGGCGTAGAGCACCGTCTCGATATATTCTTCGTCCTTGTAGCCGTTGCAGATGATCGGCAGACCGTTGCCGGTGGAGATGGATATTCCGGCTACCAGTTCCGGCTTGGAACCGACCTCCAGGCCGATGTTGTAGCGCTTGCCGTAGCTGGCAATGGCCTCAACCACCTGGCGCTGCTGGTTGACCTTGATCGGATAGAAGGTCTGGTACTTGGCCGGATATGCGTTCTCGGCGATGGCGTTCCTGAAGACGCGGTTGATGGATGCAATGCGCCCCTGCAGCACGTCCATGAAGCGCAAAAGGATTGGGGGCTTGATCTTGCGCTTGATCAGGTCATCCACCAGGGCCCGCAGGTCGATGGATTGCTTGGAGTTGGAGGAGGGATGGACGCAGATGTTGCCCTTTTTGTTGATCGAGAAAAGGTCGGCGCCCCAGTTGTCTATATTGTAAATCTTGGCGGAATCATTGATGCTCCATTTTTCCATGCTGATTCTCCCCTTTTCTCGGTTTGTGAGCGGAAAATCCGCTACTGTGAAAAATAGCGCCGCCGGGATGCAAAAGTGAGTAGACAAAAGAGGAAAGATATCCTGCAAACAGGGTGTAAAGTCAATTCATTTTTAGTAAGTTAGAAGTAATTTTCTGAACTTTCCGGTAGAAAATTAGTTCGTTAACTTACGTATCCCGTTTATCGGGTTTAAAACAGCGGCCAACAGACAGCTCTCAACCTTGACAACAGAGTCAGGAATGATTACATCTTCAAAGGCGGAATCTGTTCCCATCCACTGTACGACAGGCAGGCAGCCCTATGTCACGATTTTCGGGAAAAAAGCCGTTTCATCAGGAAATATTCAGTCGTCACATCGGCGAGATTCGCAGTCTGCTGCACGCGCTTGAACTGGGCGACAGCGACGACGGTCGCGAAAATCGTCCAGCGGTTGATATCTACGAAACCAGCGGCGCAATCATTCTGGAATTCGACCTGCCCGGTTTCCGGCTTGAGGATATCAGTCTGACCGTGTGCGGCTTGACCCTGGTTCTGGAAGCCCAGCGACCCAGTGAGCAGGCCGAGTGTTTCGCCTGTCTTGAACGCAGTCACGGCCGCTTTCACCACGCCGTGCATATACCGTGCAGTTTCGATGCGGGCTCCATCTCGGCCGAGTACCGGCGCGGGGTGCTGCGGGTGGCGTGTCCCAAGATCAATGACCGCAAGGTACCCATAAAGGAGATAATCGATTGAGCAAAATCGAAAAGGATAACGAAAAGCAGGAAGCTGAAGAATTGAAGATTCCCGAAATGCTCCCCCTGCTGCCGGTGCGGGATGTGGTGGTCTACCCCTTCATGATCATTCCGCTCTTTGTCGGCCGGGAAATGTCGGTAAAAGCAGTGGACAACGCCCTGGCGGGGGACCGCATGATCCTTTTGGCCACCCAGCACGATATCGGTGATGAGGACCCGACCCCCGACAAGATTTACGAGGTCGGCACTGTCGCCATGATCATGCGTATGCTCAAGCTGCCTGACGGACGGGTAAAGATTCTCGTTCAGGGGCTGGCCAAGGCGCGCATTACCGAATATGTCAGTGAAAAGCCGTTTTACCTGGTTCGCACCGAGCGGCAGAACGATCATCTGCTGCAGGATGTCTCCCTGGAAACCGAGGCGCTGGTCCGCACGGTGCGGGAACAGCTGACCAAGGTGCTTGAGCTGGGCAAGCAAATCTCGCCCGAGGTCATGGTCATCCTGGAAAATATTCAGGATCCGGGCAGTTTGAGCGATCTGATCGCCAGCAACCTGGGCCTGAAGGTTGCTGATGCCCAGGCGCTGCTGGAGATTAACGACCCTATCGTCCGTTTGACCAAGGTCAACGAGTTTCTGAACCGTGAAGTCGAGTTGCTGGGTGTGCAGGCCAAGATCCAGAACGCCGCCCGCGAGGAGATGGGTAAAAACCAGCGTGAGTATTATCTGCGCGAGCAGATGCGTGCCATCCAGCAGGAACTGGGTGATGGCGGCGAGAAAGAGGAGCTGGTTGAAATCCGTAAGGCCATAGAAACTGCCAAGATGCCGGAGGGTGTCCAGAAGGAGGCCCTCAAGCAGCTTGGCCGGCTGGAGAACATGCATCAGGATGCCGGAGAAGCCGGAATTATCCGTACTTACCTGGACTGGCTGGTGGAGATACCCTGGAGCAAAACGTCTCGCGACAGCCTGGATATTATCCGGGCCGAGAAGATCCTTAACGACGATCATTTCTATCTGGACAAGATCAAGGAACGTATCCTTGAGTTCCTGGCGGTGCGCAAGCTGAAGAAGCGCATGAAAGGACCGATCCTCTGTTTCGTCGGTCCTCCCGGCGTCGGCAAGACCTCCCTGGGCAAATCCATCGCCCGCGCCATGGGGCGCAAGTTCGTGCGCATGTCGCTGGGAGGGGTCAGGGACGAAGCCGAGATCCGCGGGCATCGCCGGACCTATATCGGCGCCATGCCGGGCCGCATCATCCAGGCCATGAAACAGGCCGGTACCAACAATCCGGTGATCATGCTGGATGAGATCGACAAGCTGGGTTACGATTACAAGGGTGATCCCTCCTCGGCCCTGCTGGAGGTGCTGGACCCGGAGCAGAATCACTCCTTCTCCGATCATTACATCAACCAGCCCTTCAATCTGTCCAATGTCATGTTCATCGCGACCGCCAACCAGATCGACCCGGTCCCCTCGGCCCTGCGCGACCGCATGGAGGTGATCAACCTGGCCGGTTACACCGAAGAGGAGAAGCTGGAAATCGCCAAGCGCTACCTGGTCCCGCGCCAGATCAAGGAAAATGGGCTCAAGGCGAAACATATCAGTTTCGATGACGATGCCATCCGCGAAATCATCGCCAAGTACACCCGCGAAGCCGGCCTGCGCAACCTGGAGCGGCAGATCGGCACAATCTGCCGTAAGGTGGCCCGCAAGGTGGCGGAGGGTTCGAAACGGATCGTCAAGGTAACGGCCAAGGGCCTGGCCCCCTTCCTGGGAGCGCCAAAATACCTGCGCGAGGAAGACCTGGATAGGAACGAGATCGGCGTGGTCAACGGACTGGCCTGGACCCCGGTCGGAGGTGAAATCCTGCACATCGAGGCCACCCAGATGAGCGGCAAGCCCGGGCTGACCCTGACCGGCCAGTTGGGCGACGTTATGAAAGAGTCGGTCCAGGCGGCCCATTCCTATATCCGCGCCCATGCCGAGGAGCTGCACATCAAACCGGAATTTTTCCAGGAACACGAGATTCACGTGCATGTACCGGCGGGGGGCATTCCCAAGGATGGGCCTTCGGCCGGTATCGCCATGACCACGGCGCTGGTTTCGACGATTACCCGTATCCCGGTGCGCAAGGATGTTGCCATGACCGGCGAAGTAACCCTGCGCGGCAAGGTGCTGCCCATCGGCGGGCTCAAGGAGAAGATCCTGGCAGCCGTCCGCTCCGGCATGAAGACCGTCATTATCCCGCTGCAGAACAAGAAGGATCTGGAGGATGTTCCGGCCGACATCCTCAAAAAAGTGCGGATCATCCCGGTTTCAGAGGTTAATGAGGTGCTGAAGCTGGCCTTGGAGCGGTTTCCGCCGCCGGCACCCAAGGGTGACAAGGTGCCGCCGAACAAGGCGGGCACCGCTCCCAAAAAGCCGACCCGCTCCGGCAAGGAGATAACGGCCTGACCGGAAGAACAAGACAACAAAGTAAAGGGGCATAGTGCGGATGAAACTGCAGTATGCCCCTTGTTGTTTGGGGCTAATATATGGGCCTTCTCGCTTGTGGGGGAAGATAGTGAAGACCGGATGAGCGGCGATAGTTCCATTCAATCCATAGTGTCTCCCTTGCCGCATTTAATGAACTCTTGCCTTCCTAAACTGAAATGATATGCTTTGACATGAAAATAGATGCCATTTTTGGAGGTTTGTCATGGCGCATCCCATTGAAAATAATGAGACATCGGTAGAACAGAACGAAATGGAAAGAATAATGGAGCTAAAATGCAAGGTTGTGTGGGAAGGCAATCTGAGTGAGATGCGGCGGGGGCGAATTCAATTGAAACGCAATAAGGATACATCGAAAGGAGTTTAATATGTCTCTTTCAATTCAGAAAGTATTTGATACTGCGATCAAACTGCCACTTGATTTGCAGGCTCTCCTTGCGGAAAGACTGGTCGGCAATGTCGAGGCTCACATTGATCCGGCGCTTGAAAAGCTCCATCGTGCCAAAGCAAAGGAAAGGAGAGATGATGTGCGTTCCGGCAAGGTTCAGCCTATCGAGGGAAACGCGGCATTGCATAGGGTCAAGAAATCAATCGCGCAATGAAATTTTTATTTCATCCCGGAGCGATTCAGGAATACGAAGATTCGGCGATTTATTACTCATCGGTCAGTCCGTTGGTTGCCAGGCGTTTTGTTGAAGAGGTTGAAAAGGCTATCAGTCGAATACGGCGAAACCCTACAGCATGGGTAACGGTTGATGAAGATATTCGGCGTTGTCTGGTGAAACGGTTCCCATTCGGAATTTATTACACCATTGAGTGGACTATATTCTGATAGTCGCGGTCATGCATTTGAGCAGAAGTCCGGGATACTGGAAAGACAGAGTTGTGTAACTTTTTCGCCACGTCTCGTATCATATACCAGCGGATTGGCGAGGTAACCGGGAGAGCGGTTGGACAGGGTTGACGGTTTGTTGGGGATA
>JBBQXT010000140.1:0-5855 GCA_038209415.1 Geobacterales bacterium | reverse complement strand
TCAAATTTAAAACAAAAGGGCTACAGCTTGTCGCTGTAACCCATTGTTTTTGTGGCGGAGAGGTAGGGATTCGAACCCTAGGTACGTTGCCGTACACCTGATTTCGAGTCAGGCACCATCGACCACTCGGACACCTCTCCACTGAACCCGCTTCGAAACGGGAAAAGCTTTATACCTCATTCCGGCAAGAATTTCAAGACCGGGATTTGCACACGGCATCACAAATGTTACGGCAGCAGTGTGTCTGGTGATCCGGCATGCCCCAGACCCTGTTGTATACCTACCCGCTGCCCGTCCGTCTGCCCCTGGGCATACGCGCCGGAATTGACGCAGCTTCTGCGGCTGTGCAGCGTCCTTACGTTTCCGATCTCATTCATGGCCCGCTTAATCAGGGCCTCCTTGACAGGAACCAGTGCACCCGGTGTGACCGGGGTCTGTCTCTTTTGTTCACCAAGCCGGCGGGTGATGGTAGACACCGCACCCAGACAGTAGGACTGGCGCATCAGTTCACGATGCCGCCCTGCAATCGTATCGCCCGTGTGGTGCTTCATGTATCCGCTGCAGAGTTTTCTGATGGTTCTGTCCAGGTAGGTGAAGGTGTAGACGGCAACCTGCGCATCGGCCCCGACACCGATGAAGGTCATTTTCCCGGTGGCGGGGTGATGGATCGCCTGGCAGTCGAAGGCCGTACTGACACCGGCGCTGAGGTGCCTGATCCATTTGGGCAGCTTTCTGGATACGGTGGTCTCGATACTGTCGGCCGTGTCCGGCTTGCAGGCTGCCTCAATGTCGGCCATGGCCAGATTATGTCCGGACAGCAGGCGTTGGACATGCACTGCTGCCAGAGCCGCTTCATGTTCGTTGCTGGAGCTGGTCAGGGCCAACAGTTTCCTGATCTTCTCTATGATGGCGGTGTTGTCCATCGACATATTCTCCAGAAGCGCTGGCAGATTTTTTAGGGCGTTGTGACCGGCATCCTAGCGCAGTTTCAGGCGGGTCAGCAGCATCCCCAGATACTTGTTCAACAGGTTGGCGCGGGCAAGAGATGGTATGAGCGGGGGTTTTCTTTTCCCGATCCCGGCCAGTGTCCGCTCGATCTCCGGGCTGCCTCCGAGGGTCATGCCCTGGCGCAGTGTCTGCAACGCTGCGTAAGTGTCCGCGGCAATCAGGTGGACCTTGCCCAGGTAGTAGTAATGAACGGGATTGCCGGGGTCGTGTGCAATCGCATTGCGGCAAAGTTCGAATGCCTTTGTGAGATGTCCGCGCTCCTTGGCGATACAAAACCCGAAGCGGGAATGCCAGAGCGGGTCGTCACAGACGCTGAGAGCCTTCTCCAGACAGGCTAATGCAGCCAGCACATTACCCCGCTCCAGCTCCTGCTGTGCCCGTTCGAACTCTTTTTGAATACTTTCGTCAGATTGTGGATTCATCTGCACCTCCCGAATACCCGGTCCCGGGTTGTTAATCTGCCTTGTAGATATCCATTGCGAAAAAGACAGCACCATGCATGCCGGTCAGCAAGTTTTCTCCCGGATTGTTGCTCTATGGCCTTGGCGCATGATCAGGAAACTACCGGTACGTATTGCCTGATCAGGCGCCGTTCGTACAGGTAGCGTACGCTCAACGGCAGAAGCGCTGCCAGGAAGATCAGCCCGCATCCCAGCCATTCAAGCGGTTTCAGATGTTCTCCCAGGATAAACAGACCGGCTATCAGGCTCCAGACCGGATCCAGGGTATAGACCAGGCCGGCACGGGTGGGGGTGACGTAGCGCTGAAAGGTGTTTTGCAGGGTAAAGCAGATCACCGTGGGGAAGATGGCGCAGTAGACCACGCTCATCAGCGAGGTCGCAGAGACGCTGAAAACAGGATGCGGCGCCAGCAGGGAGGCTATGCCGGCTATGGCCGACACGGTTGCGAACTGTATCATGGAGATCAGGTAGACGTCGTCGTCACGAAGGACTTTCGAGACGGTGATGATATGACAGGCGATGAAGAGGGCGCAGATCGTCGAAATCAGGTCGCCGCGGTTGAATCCGACCCCGCCGCTGGTGGCCAGCAGCCAAATGCCGAGCGCCGCCAGGGCGATGCCGCCCAGATTGATGCGTCCGATACGGTCCTTCCAGACCAGCTTGGTAATCAGCGGGATGAAGAGCACGAAGAGGTTGTTCAGCACCCCGGCGCGCGAGATGCTGGTGCCCTGGATGCCGAACACGAAACTGATGTTGGTCAGTCCCAATGCGCCGCCGACGATGAAGCCTCGTCGAAGAATGTCACGGTTCAATGCAGGGAGCCGCCGGGCAAAAACAATCAGCATAATCAGTGTTGCCAGCGTGAAACGTGCAAACACGAACAGGGCCGGAGAGATCTCGCGCAGACCGATCTTGGTGAACAGGAAACTGCCGCCCCAGAGTAGGGTGGTCAGGATCAGAAAGAAGTATATGCGTCCCTGTGAAGGACGGGTGCTATCGGTCAAGATACGGTACTCCTGTTGTTAAAAGTGTGTGCGCCGCTGTAAAATGTACCGCCAGCCAGACCGTATCACCGTCAGGGGCGGTCCAGGCAACCCGGTGCCGGCAACGGGCGGGGATCAGCAGGTAATCGCCGCTGACGAGGCCGCGGATTTCCGGGTCACCTGCAAACAAAATCCCGGCCGCACCTGCCAGGAGCAACACCCACTCGTCCTGCTCCTGTTCAAGCCATTGCCCTTCAGGGGTAGCCTGCCCACGGGAAACGATGCGTTCGATGCGGACAGCATCAGACCCGGCTATGGTTTCAAATGTTTCACCTGTTGCAGGGGAGGGGCATCCGGAAAAAAAGTTTTCAATTGATGGCAGCATGCGTGAGCTCGATGTCTGAGTGTGTCCGGTGAGTTGAATGGGGGAAGCAATCTAGTACCATGGAATCTCGTTGTTCCGGATAATGTAGGTCGGAACCGCTTCGCTTGTTCCGGCCTACGAAAGAAATAGAGTTACAGGGTATTAGGTGGTATGGGGTGCCGCCAGCATTTCAGCGGCGTGGGCCATGGCCGAGTCGGTGATCTTCTCGCCGGCCAGCAGACGGGCAATCTCGCGGGTCCGCCCAGCCCCATCGAGATCGGTCACCGCCGTTGCCGTTCTGCCGTCCCGCACCAGTTTTTCGATACGCAGGTGATGATGGGCGCAGGAGGCCACCTGCGGCAGGTGGGTTATACAGAGTACCTGCTGGCGCTCAGCCACATTTCTGAGTTTTCTGCCCACCAGTTCCGACGTGGCGCCGCTGATGCCGGTGTCCACCTCATCGAAGATCAGCGTGGGTACATCGCTTTCGGGTAGTACCTGCTTGAAGGCCAGCATCAGACGCGACAGCTCGCCACCCGAGGCGATCTTTGCCAGCGGCCGGGGCGGTTCGCCCGGGTTGGGGGAAAACAGGAACTCGACCCGTTCGCAGCCGCTCGGGCGGGGTTCCGGGCTGCTCTCAAGCGCCGCCTCGATAATGGCACCCTTCATGGCCAATTGGTGTGCTTCGGTCTCCAGGGCGCGCTTCAGCTCTGCCGCCGCTGCGCCACGGCGCGCGGTCAGCTCGGCCCCCTTGCTGCTCAATTCTGCTGTCAGCCGGTCCCGCTCCGCCTCCAGGTTGCGGCGGTCGTGCTCCCGACCGTGCAGCCCCTCAAGTTCTGCCTCGATCTCCTGCTGGAAAGTCAGGACCTCAGCCACCGTCGAACCGTACTTCCTTTTGAGGCGACTGATCTGATCCAGCCGGTCATCCACCTGCTGCAGGGTTTCCGGGTCGGATTCAATGCGGGAGGAGTAGTCGCGCAGTTCGATGGCGGCGTCCTCCAGCTGCAGGTAGACGCTTTCCAGCGTCGCTGCCAGTTCACCCAGACCGTGGTCTATGGCGGCCAGTTCCTTGATGGAGGCGGCGATGCGGCGCAACTGTCCCAGTATGGCGCCGTCACCGCCATAGAGCAGTTCGAAGGCCTCGGAACTGGTCGTGCCCAGTCGGCTGGCGTTGGCCAGGATCTGCCGCTGCTCTTCCAGTTGTTCTTCTTCTCCGGATTTCAATTGGGCCGCAGCGATTTCCTGGGACTGAAAGGAGAGCAGATCGATCCGGCGGACACTCTCGCGCTCCTGCTCGTCCAGGTGTTCCAGCCGCTCCCGTACGGTATGGAGCTGCCTGAAAAGTGCCGTAAACCCGTCACGGATTGAAACGCTGCCGGCGAAACTGTCCAGCAGGGCCAGCTGGTTTTCTGTCCGCAGCAGTGTTTGCGACTCATGCTGGCCGTAGATGTTGATCAGGAGGCAGGCGATGTCGGACAACAGTGCCAGTGTGGCCATGCTGCCGTTGATATGAATCCTGTTCTTGCCGGAGCGCGAGATGGAGCGCTTGACCAGCAGTTCATCCTGGCAGTCGAAGCCTGAGGAAGCCAGCTGTTCTCGAACCTTCGGCAGCGAGGAAATGTCAAAGATGGCCTCGACCGTAGCTTCTTCCTCGCCGGAGCGGATCAGGTCCGTGGAGGCCCGCTTGCCCATGATCAGCCCGACGGCGTCGATAATGATCGATTTGCCGGCCCCGGTTTCACCGGTCAGCACCGTCAGGCCGGATTTAAAGGAGATCTGCAGGGTGTCGATGATGGCGATATTCCTGATGGTCAGATCGGTCAGCATGGTTCAATACCCGCGCGTCGCATCAGCGTTCTCCCCACTTCAGTTTTGTCCGCAGCACTTCAAAATAATCACGTCTCTTGGACATCACCAAGGCAACCGTCTTGAGCGCCCGCCACACTTCGACCGAATCTCCTTCTTTCAGCTCCAGCCCGACCTGACCGTCAATGGTCAGGTAAACCATTTCATCAAAGGATGATTTGACCGTGATCGAGATAATCGACTCGTCGGGCAGCACGATCGGCCGGTTGGTCAAGGTGTGTGGGCAGATGGGTGTTATGACGACGCAGCTCATCTGGGGATGGACGATAGGCCCTCCGGCGGACATGGAGTAGCCGGTGGATCCGGTGGGAGTCGAGATAATCAGGCCGTCAGCCTTGAAGGTAGTCAGAAAGAGGCCGTTGACCCTGGTTTCCAGGTCAATGATGCGGGCCAGGGCGCCCTTGTTGATGACCACATCATTCAAGGCCCGGTAAGTTTCTATGCCCCTGCCGCCGCGATGCACCGTTACCTCAAGCATCATTCGGTCGGATACTCTCGAATTGCCTTCCAGGCACTTTTCCAGGAGCGGGTATAGCTCGGCGATGGTAGTTTCCGTCAGAAACCCGAGGCTACCCAGGTTCACGCCCAGAATGGGAACGTCTTTGCCGCTCATCAGGCGCGCCACGGAGATCAGGGTGCCGTCGCCCCCCAGCACTACCACCAGCTTGGCCTGCTCGCGGATCTCATCCTGGGCCATGCCCTTCTTGTAGCCCAGGTGGCGGGCCAGATGGGCGTCAACCAGCGGGGTGCAGCCCTTTTCTTCAAGCCACTTGATCAGGTCATCAGCAACCCCTTGGCTGCGCGGGTCATGAACCTTGGCGAATATGGCGACGTTCTGGATCTGCATGGTTCACCTATGTGAGCTTCCTTATTTTGTCCAGACTCTCTTCCAGGACCAGCTTCTTGCTGTTTACCTCAGCCAGTTTCTGGCGTTCCTTGGCAACAATCTCGGCCGGGGCACGCTCCACGAAGGCCGGACTCTCCAGTTTCTTTGAGAACATTTCGATCTCTTTCTCGATCTTGCCGATCTCTTTCAGGAGACGCTCTTCCTCGGCGGCCACGTCCACCAGCCCCTTGAGCGGCACATAGATCTGTACGTCGCCGGCCACCTGGATCGAGGCATCCTCCGGTTTTTCGATACCCTGACCGATGGCCAGGTCAGAGATCCGCACC
>JBBQXT010000139.1:0-5950 GCA_038209415.1 Geobacterales bacterium | reverse complement strand
CGCCTGGACGATCGTGCTGATATATGTCCTGCTGGACCTGAAGTACCGGTATCGGGCCATCGGCGCATTTGTCATGCCCTTTGCCCTCTTGGGAATGGCCTGGGGCCAACTCGGCCTGAACAGTGGGATCGAACCCCTGGTGCCGGCCCTGCAGAGCAACTGGCTCACGTATCACGTTATCACCTGCTTCCTCGGCTATGCGGCTTTTGCCGTAGCGTGCGGTATCTCGATCATGTACCTGATCAAGGCCAACCATGACGAGAGTGGGCAGAAGGCCGGCGAATCCAGTGTCATGAGCATGTTCCCCCCCATCCGGGTCCTGGATGACCTCAACTACCGGGCGATCATGATCGGCTTTCCCCTTTTGACCCTGGGTATCATCACCGGCGCCGCCTGGGCCAACTACGCCTGGGGCACCTACTGGAGCTGGGACCCGAAAGAGACCTGGTCCTTGATCGTCTGGTTTGTCTACGCCGCCTTCCTGCATGCCCGCTTCACCCGCGGCTGGGTCGGCAAGCGCGCCGCCTGGCTTTCGGTGATCGGCTTTGCCGCCACCATCTTCTGCTACCTGGGTGTCAACCTGTTCCTGTCGGGACTGCACAGCTACGGCGGCAGCCCCAAGATGTAGCAACAGCAGCATCAAAACAGTTCAATCACGAATACCGCCATGAGCACTGTCTCTGGCGGTATTCGCATGTAAGGGATGAAAGTCAGCTGAAGGAGCTTTATTGATTGCGTGGCTTACCTGGCGGGAAGGGCAGGAATCGTTTCAAAAGGCGGCGGGGATGGGGTGCTCATGCAGCTGCCAGTGCGGTACTCTGCAAATAGGAATTCACCCCAATGGCACTGTGCTCCCGAAAACCCCGCCGATACAGACGTCGGCGATCCGGCCTTGGCCGATAACCCGTTCCAGCAGTCCGTTCTCTTCCAGTCCGACATACCTGATAATCTGGAAATCGGCACGTTTACCGACCTCCAGTGAACCGATCCGGTCGGATAGGCCAAGGGCTGCGGCCCCGTCGGAGGTAACCATACGGAATATGTCAGCCGGGGAGAGTTCTCCGGCGAACAGGTCCAGGGCAAAGCGCATCTCGTCCCACAGGGAGATGGAATCATTGCTGGCCAGGGAGTCAGTGCCCAGCGCCAGCGGGATGCCGAGTTTCCTGAACAAGGCCAGCGGCGCGCGCCCCACATCCAGCCGGTCGTTGCTACGGGGGCAGAGGCAGATTGTCACGCCGCGCTGTTTCAGGAGCTGCGCATCCGCCAGGGTGACGTGGACACAGTGCACGGCCAGGGTGGCGGAAGTCAGCAGACCAAAGCGGTCCAACAGCTCGGTCGAGGAACAGTGCCGGGGCGGCGTGAGATGCTGCTGCCAGCCGACAAAGGGGTACAATTCATCAGCCAGCGGCCCGCTGGTATCGAAGATGAAATCTGTTTCTGCCTGGGATTCAGAGAGGTGGACCGCCAGTGGCAGACCACGGGAAGCGGCTACATCACGGATCAGCGGCAGGTTGACCTCGCCGGTGGTATACGGGGCATGGGGTGAGAGGCCGGCCTGCAGATGCCCGTTGCCCAGGCTTTCGGCCGCTATCAGGGCCTGATTCAGGCGCTCGTTGAAACGGGCCGGTTCGTGCCCAAGCGCTTCGAAAAAAAGCCGTCCGCCCAAGGGCGGTACAGCGTAGGACGGCAGCAGCTCATAATGGGTAACGATGTCGCCGACGGCAGTCGTCCCGGACTCGACGCACTTGCGCAGCCCCTCGACCAGCGATGCCCGGAAATCATCCGTATGCAGGCCGCGGGTGATTTTGATCAGCTGGATGACCCAGTCGCTGAACCGGCGCGGATTGTAATCCACATGGGTGCGCAGTCGCCAGGAAGGGAAGTGGGTCAGCTCCAAGTGGGTGTGGGCATTGACAAAGCCGGGCAGGATAGCGCAGTCGTGATGTTCGACGATCGCTGTCGAATAGCGGCCTTTCAGCTCGGCCAGGGTTCCGGTTGCCGCAATCAGATCATCCTGCACGAGAACAGCCCCGCCGGCTACGGGCGGACGGTCGGGATTTATCAGCCAGGCTGCGGCATGGATGGTAGAGTCGGACATGGCGTTTCTCCTTATCTGGTGGGTGCGGCAGGGTCAAGAACTGTCATTCGTTCACCTCTGGCGGCCTCAAGGAGCTCCCGGTCGGAGGCGACGAACAGGACCGGAGCTGCCAGTGTTCGGGCTGCCCAGAGCGCTGTGGAGAGATGGATACTGTCGGCACCCCTGAGTCCATGCCGCAAAATAAGCCTTTCAGTTTCCAGCACTGCGGAATCAGACACATCCACCACCAGGAATCTTTCAAAATCGGAATGTAGCTGCTCCCGGAAGCGTTTCATCTCCTCTTCACTCTGCGTACCTTTTCCCCGCCTGACTACGGCCGAGAGCACTTCCGGCATCGCCAACCAGGACACGACAATACGATTGTCGGCGGCAACGAGGATGCGAACCTGATCGCTGCCGGTTTCGTCGATGTAACGTTTTACTAGGGCGCTGCTGTCGATATAGCAGATCATCGCCGATCCCGGACCAGGGTTTCAGAAACCGGCTCCCCCTCAAACCTGAGAGGCTGGAAGGGGAGCAGCGGCCCCTTCACCTTCGGCAGGGTCAGATGCCCCTGGGCAGCCAGCGCCGCCAGGCGTTCGTCCAGTCCGGCGTCCTCTTCCAGCTTGTCGAGGCTGTGCAGGATAGCGATCGGCTTGCCCCGGTCGGTCACTACCACGTTTTCACCGTTTCGTACCTCACCAAGGTAATGGGTCAGTCTATTTTTCAGTTCCCGTATACCAACGGTCTGCATGACCAGCCTCCGTTTTCCTTATGTAGCTACTGTAGCAACAACATATTGTTGAGTCAACCTTAGATTGACATCATGTAGACTGACACGACCCGTCAAAATAATACAGGCGGAATATTTGATATTTGATTTTAAAGAAGGAAAAGAAGGAATGGATGCTGGTACGTATTTTAATATTGCCCCTACTACGAGAAATGAGCGAAGAAACGGAAGTAGTTCTGGATGCCGCGACGGGATAGTAAGGATATTATGTCTTCAATAATTTCAATGTGGCAGGAAGGAATATTTTCAGACGACCTGTGCTCTCACCTCTTCACACATCATCTGTGCCCAGGGATGATGCTTCAGGTCGGCATATTCCTTGATAATCTCACCATTGCGAGCTCTGAATAAAATCTTCGGATCATGGTCGGTAACGGAATTGTCGTAGACATATCCTCGATCCGCAATCAGGAGCGCTACGGAAGCATTTGCAATGGATTTGGAATATCGAGAGATTATCTTGGGGATAGGCACTTCATGGCCGCCATGGAGTACGCGCCTGGTTACTCGGGCGGCATTGATTTCCGGGGAATCGGTGCCGATGAAAAAGAAGCGGATGAAAAAACCGGCTTCTTTTGCCCGCTGGATGAATTCCAGTTAGTCCGGTGCTGAAAAAACGGATTCGATCAACATGCTTCGCCCCGTATTCAAACACTCTTCGCGAAGCTCTTGTGCTCTGATAACAGCCTTCAATACCGCTTTGGGCGAGTTCCAATCACCAAATTCATTTTTAGCAATTTCATCAGGATTGATAAACAGGCAACCATCAGCCCAATTGTGCTGGAGCATCTGGGGGGTGAAGGTCGTTTTGCCGGAGCCATTGGGGCCGGCTATGATGATCAGTTTAGGGCGCAAGCGGCTTTCTCGCTTTGATCAGTTGGGGGGCTTTCTTGCGGCAGATGGCAAATTCGGCTTTGAGATTGGCCTGAATGATGCCCGAAACAGCTATGGTCTGGGACCGTACCCCATCACCGACTGCGCGGGTAATTTCATTCAATTCTTTATCCGTCAATTCTCGTGTATCGCTAATAGTGCGGGAAGCACGTTTCATGGGATTCTCCATCATAAGTAAGCATTTTCTGTAAGATTAGCTGAACGTATGTAACCGGTCAAACTATTTAATCAGTCATGTAGATTGACGCCTGTCGATTGACATGGTTCATCAAAATAATACAGACAGATACAGATGTTACAAGTGGGAATTTCATAATTCGGAGGGGTGCTCAACACAGCGGTAAAGACAGGACTGGATAAAGGAGCGATGTCTCGCAGTTGAGATTCATGGTTGACTTGTGGGCTTTTAGGCACCCTCGCTTGAAGGGTCTTCCGAAGAGGCAGCAGGCTCATATTTAGCCGTTATTACTGACTGATAGAGAAACTGCGAGAACACATCGACAAACTTCTCGTTGTTCCTCAGTTCATCCTCGTTCATGACATACAGAATCCAGTGGATAAGCTCGTGATAGAAGCATTGTTCAATCATCTGATTTTTTGTAGTGACAGTATCAAGAACTATTCTCAGCATGTGGTACTGCGCCTCACCTATCATTTTTTTGTTCTTGCACAGTGTATCATCAAACTCAACATTGATAGTAAGACCGCCAAGGTTAAATGACTTGGGGATTAGCTTTGATGAGAAACCTTCATTGCCGGCTTGAAGTTGCTCGGTCTCTACTTTTCTGCTGGCGTCGTTTTCCATTGTGGTTATCTCCTTTATGGATGGTAAGTGACTCATTTCAAGCCGTACCCTCTCTGCCGTTATTGGAACACTGCATTCGTACGCTGTCGTTCCAGCCCTCTTCCCATTCAAGGTATTCATCTCCATTGTTGTAAGGGTTATCATCACTACTGATCCCCTCAAAGTAGTCGTTGAAGCCCTTCGTGTGTGCTTCAGAACGGAAAGTGATTTGGGCATGCTCCATAATGCTATGCCTTTTCAAACTCGTACTCGCGGCAGTCATAGGTCTCCCTTTCCCAATGTTGTCCCCCGTGGTTGAATTCTCCTTCTGGCTGATGACACGGCAGTGGATGTTTGATTTTCAAATAAAATGTGGATGTGGTATTGATTAGTGAATTTTATGTGAGAATGAACCTGCCGAGCAAATTGGGGGAGATATGAGCCGTAAAGGTTTTTTGAATATAAATGATATTCTGCGAGATGACTTTACCTCTCCCAGTGGTTGGAAAGAAAACCTGCGGTTTACTGGTATGAATAATTTTGATATTGGGCGACTGACAGAGGGAGGTTTCACTATACGTGATTCAACAGGAACGCATCCGGTGTTTATCCTCAGAAAGATAGAGAGAGATTCATTCGAGTTTTGTCCCTGTTCGAGCCAGGAATACAATAAGGACAAGGCCAGTTATATTCGCAAGGGGGCCGTGACGCCACCGTCCAGAGTCCCGATTGACCGGAACAGTTACCTGCTTCATTCTTTGTCGTTCAATCTGAACAGCACCAGCCGCGAAGCAGACAGGTTGGCGCTTGACGGACTTGTTTCAGAGGATAATATCGTTGGTGATTTTCACAGGAGGGGGGCCAAGGGATGAATGACGCATTCAAGGCATGGCTATCAAGTCATGAATGTTATGCCGTGCTTAAATTGTGTGCCGTTCAGGTCATCAAACGGTCAGAGCGCCTCTCACTGCAACTTGACGACGCTTACCTTGACCGGAACGATTACCTCGAAGCGGTTACCAATCAGCTCTGGGATTTTATGAAAGACCGGGCCGGGAAGATTGCTCAAAAGGCAACCTCTCTGCTTGTCTCCGGCGATGAAGACGCCTTCATGGCTTACCTGTCGCAGGAGTTCATTGATTTCTGTCTGGACAAGCGCCGGGAGGTCAGCCCGTTTCATGCCTATTACCGCCATGTACGTTCGGTTCTGTCGGAAGAGGACATTGTGCGTTTTGAATCCAAAGTGCGTATTCCGATGAAGTCGGCCACCTATTCCGACGCAAGTCGGCCGGGCATTCCGATGAAGTCGGCCACCCCCTGAGGGGTGCGCCGCTGGGCTTAAAATTACTTTGTCATAAGGTTTCGGTTGCGTCAATCTTTGAGCGCAGTTTCCGCATTGAGT
>JBBQXT010000138.1:0-5987 GCA_038209415.1 Geobacterales bacterium | reverse complement strand
CCGGATGGTTCACAAAGGGTTCCTGTGTTCTTTTTGGAAATAGAAAGGGGAGTTACGATGTCAGTAGCTTTAAAACTTGAAATACCAGACGGGGCGTTTTCAGCATTACACAAAAGTCCCGACGAATTTGGCAGAGAGTTGCGTCTTGTTGCTGCGGTTAAATGGTATGAAATGACAGTAATATCTCAGGAAAAAGCTGCAGAAATTGCTGGCCTGTCACGAGTGGATTTTATTGAAGCCTTGGGTCGTTTCAAGGTTTCACCATTTCAGTATGGCTCTCAAGACGTTTTAGCAGAGTTATCAAATGCCAATTGATCGTGTTGTTGTAAATGCATCTCCACTGATTTGTCTTTTTAAAAGCGGCCTTCAGAATTTGTTACCTGGATTATTTCAGGAGATTGCTGTGCCCGAAGCTGTCATGAAGGAGGTAACAGCACCCGGAAAGAATGATTTCCCTGCTGCGCATCTGTCACAGCAACAATGGCTCAAAACTGTAACCGGCATACCGGTTGACCTTCGAGTTGCTGCTTGGGACCTGGGGTACGGCGAAAGTGAAGTAATCTCTTTCGCTCTTCTCAATCCATCTTATTATGTCGTACTTGATGACCGTGAGGCTCGCCGTTGCGCAGAAACTTTGGAATGCAAGTGTATCGGGACTGCGGGAATACTGGTGCTTGCGCGACGACGCAAACTGTTGCCATCATTGAGGGAGGCATTTTCCAAACTCAACAATTCCGGTTTATGGCTTTCCCGTGACCTGATCGAGGGACTGTGCAGCCTGGAAGGCGAATAGCCTTAAGATAATCAGGGCTCCGTCCCCTATTCATTAAAAAATGCCTGTCCCTCTGTGTGGTTAGTCCCTCCGTGTGGTTCCCCAAAAATTTTAAGTTTTTTAAGGGTTTTTCTTGCCAAAGGGTTTTCTTCGGCTATGCTTGCTAAGGTGTGGATGACCAGATGGGCGGTAAAGCGAATAAATCCTGGTGGCGGAAAATATTGAGAAAGAGACAGGAGAAGATCTACACCGCTTCGCTGCCAGTTCCGGGTGGCAGGGACGATGGATAGTTGGACATACACAGCAGATAAATCGCCGGCCGTATCGAAAGCAAACCCATAAAGGAGAATAACTATGCGAACCAAACCTCGTACAATCGCCGCTGTAATTCTAATTTCAATCTGTACCGCTCTGAACGCCCATGCCGCACCTCCAACCGGCAGCCCGGGGCCGGGCCAAAAGCCGGTATCGGCACCTGTCGCCGCACCCGCCACGGCACCTGCCACGGCACCTGTCGCCGCACCAGCCGCAGCACCTGCCGCCCCAGCCGCAGCACCTGCCGCGGCAACAAAAATCCCTGTTCCTCCGTCAGCTCCCGTATCTGTTCTGGAACGCTTCCGCACCTATACCGGCCCGCGCACACCGGCGGCCATGAGTGCCCTGTTCAGCGCACCGGTCTCGGCAGCGGTTCGCCAGCAGCCCGAGATAGTCTTGAGTAACGGCGCGGTAATGGCCAGCATCGTTGCCAAACTTTCTGTTCAACCTAAAACCCCCCCCAAATTTGATATAACTGGTGCGACTCTTCTGTCGCAGGTGGAGATTGGGAAAAATGAATGGTTAATTGAGGTGTTGCCAGAAACAGAAGGAATGCAGGGTGATGTGATTATACAGCTCAATGGCGCCTCGCTCAAAATCCCTCTTACTGTCGCACCGCCACTGCCAGCAGAAACTAACCTCAGCGAACAGGGCTTCGCTAATTTTCTGGGGGGCACTGCTCCCGGTACGAAACCGTTGCTCGACCTGAATGGCGATGGCCGCCGCGACTATATCGACGATTACATCTTCACCGCCAATTATCTGGTCAACAAGCGTACGCCCCTTGCTGATCGTGACAGCGCCCCCGCAGTCGCACAAACGCCTTATACAGAACCGTTTAACGAGATAAAGGCTGCGGATGCGCCCACGTCAACTGAGCAGCAGCCAGCCGGGTCTGGTCAGAGCGCTACGCAGATTCCGGGCGGTTATATGTATCCCGGCTCGTCAATGCCTTCAAATCCTCAGGGTTCCGCTCCTACAGCTGTCAGCCCTGGTTACAGCGGTGTTACCTATCAGACGATACCTGCCGGCACGTCACCCCCCGGCGCCACTGGCGGCACTGGCGGAACCGGCGGAACCGGCGGCATACCGAACACCGGCGGCATGACGACCGCCACCTACGGCAACACCAGCTTGACGTATACGGGTACCGCGCCTATTAGCAGGCTTAACGGGAGGAATCTGGGGGCCAGGGAAACAACAAACTCACTAAAACCTCCTCAAAAATAACAGTAGGTTCCGCAGTGTGTCCTGTCGTTATGGCGCCAGAAGTCCACCTATGTGAATGGACATTTTGGTATTGTGTCACTACATCAACCGAAGGAGATTTTCATGTTCCGCTTCTGTCTGACAATCCTGCTTCTGCTGTGTGCCTTCATGTCGCTGACGGACCGTACCGCACAGGCCGAAGAGCTGAAGTACAAACGCACCATTGAGACGTACAGCATGCCCGATGTGACTCTGGTCAACCAGAACGGCGCCCGGGTCAAGCTCAAGAACCTGATCACATCCGATAAACCGGTGGTGGTCGACTTTATCTACGGCACCTGCACCACCATCTGCCCGGTGCTTTCCGCCGGCTACTACAATCTGCAGCGCAAGCTCGGTCAGAACAGCTCCAACGTTCGGCTGATCTCGATTTCCATCGATCCTGAAAACGACACACCCAAGGTCATGAAGGAATACCTGAAACGCTACCGGGCCAAGCCGGGCTGGGATTTCCTGACCGGCAGCCGCTCGGACATCGACAAGGTCATGCATGCCTTCGACGCCTATATCCCCAACAAGATGTATCACTACCCGTTGAATCTGATCCGCAACCCCAAAGATGGCAAATGGGTCCGGATCTTCGGTCTGACCAGTACCTCCGAATTACTGAGCGAGTATAAAAAAGTAAGTGGCCTATGAGTCCCAAGAATCAATTCATTACGATCTGTACCTATCGTCCAAAAGGAGTAAAAATGCGAAAGATACTTTTGATGAGCCTGACAGGATTACTGTGCATGGCTGTGCAGGTTCAGGCTGATGACCAGCAGTCGCTCAAGACCTCCAAGGAAAAAACAAGCTACGCGATCGGGGTTGACCTGGTCAGGAATTTCAAGCGCCAGGCCATTGATGCCGATCTTGCCGCCGTTATCAAGGGCATGCAGGAGGAAAGTGCCGGCAAGATGCTGATGATGACTGATTCCGAAATAACCAAAACTTTGCGGGACTATCAGCTCGAACTGAAGTCCAATCAGGCGCTGCTCAGACAGGTGACCGCCGAGAAAAATGCAAAAGAGGGGGCCGCCTATCTGGCGGCCAATAAAACCAGGGCAGGGGTACTGACCACCTCCAGCGGCTTGCAGTACAAGGTTCTCAAGGCCGGTAACGGTAATAAACCAGGCGATGACGACGGAGTGACCTGCCGTTACCGCGGGACCCTGCTGGACGGTACCGAGTTTGACAATTCCGAGAGCATGGGTTACCCGGTGACCTTCTATGTCAAGGACAGTGTCATCGACGGCTGGAAAGAAGCCCTCAAGCTTATGCCGGCCGGCTCCAAATGGCAGATCTTCGTTCCTTCCGGGCTTGGCTTTGGCGAAAAGGGCGCCGGTCGGGATGTTGGCCCGAATGCCACCCTGATCTATGAGATCGAGTTGCTGGCCGTCAACCCGCAGCCGGTATCACATAAAAAGGATTAAACATGATCAACGCTACTACCAACAAAATGGTACGGAGGATACTCTCCGCACTGCTGCCGGGCCTGATATCTCTGTGTCTGTTCAGTATGCCGGTGTGGGCCGCGCCACAGCCGGCACCTGCCGCTGCCGACCTTGAAACCCAGCGCCTGGGTGAGCAGATGTACCGTGAGGGTCTGCTCCCCTCCGGTGAAGCGATGGATGCCATCATCAGGGGTGACGTCAAGGTGCCGGGCAATGCCTTCAGCTGCGTCAGCTGCCACCTGCGCAGCGGCATCGGTTCCATGGAGGGCCAGATCCTCTCCCCCCCCACCAATGGCTTGAAGCTCTATAAACCCTATTATCAGTACCCGCCACTAAAAAATCCACAGTATGGCAGGGTGTTAAAAGGTATGTGGGAAGGGCCGCTCATGATAGCGGTCTATCGTCCGGCCTATACCGATGAAACCCTGGCAAATGCCCTGCGCGCCGGGGTCGATCCGACCGGCAGAGAACTCAATGCCGCCATGCCGCGCTACCAGCTGGACGACCGCAACATGGCGATATTGATCGCCTACCTGAAAACCCTCTCGGCCGAGGTCTCGCCCGGTGTGGACAAAGAAAATAAGTACATCCGTTTTGCGACGGTCATCGCCGGTGACGTTCCGGCTGATGAACGCAAGGAGATGATGGCGCTCCTGGAAGGTGTCATGGCGCATCACAATCGCCAGGGCCAGATCTTGAACAGGTATCAGAACATGGGCACAGAGATGAAAGCGGCCCCCTTTAATTACCCTTTGTTCTCTGTCACTCCCTGGCAGCTCAATGGCCCGGCCAGTACCTGGCGCACTCAATTGGAGAGCTACAATCGCAAAGAGCCGGTCTTTGCCCTGCTGGGCGGCCTGTCCGTGGGCGACTGGCGGCCAATACACGAGTTCAGCGAACAGAACAAGATCCCCTGCCTGCTGCCGGTCACCGATCTGCCGGTCATATCCGATACGGATTGGTACACCCTCTATTTCAGCAAGGGGATCTACCAGGAAGGTGAGAGCGCGGCCCGCTACCTGGGGCTTACCACAGACCCGGCCGCTGATAACAGGGTGCTGCAGGTGGTTGAGGATTCAACGCGGGCCCGTGCCCTGGCAACTGGTTTTCAGGATGCCTGGAAAGAGCTGGGCCGCACGGCTCCCGAAACGGTCTATCTCCCGGCCGGCGAGGCTATCAGTGCCGCAAAGCTGCACACGCTGAACGAGGGGAAGCGTCCGGCCGCCATCCTGCTCTGGACAGCCGCCGGGACGCTGCCGGCCCTGGAAGCGCTGGCCGCGGACAGTGATGCCGCCCGGATGGTCTTCGTGTCCACAACACTGATGGGGAAGGATCTGTGGAATATTCCGGAGAAGGCTCGTGCCATCACCTATATCAGTTACCCCTACCGCGTGGATGACGAATCGGACTTTTTTACCTATGACGCCAAGAGCTGGATGAAAAAACGTAATATTCCTCTCAGCGACAAGCGCATCTCGACCCGGCTCTTTTCATTGAGCAATGTCCTGCTGGAGCCGTTCAAGGTAGTCAAGCGCGACTTCAACCCTGCCGGATTGGGCGATGGCAAGGTCATCATTGAAAATCAGTCAGAGACGCTGATGCATGTCAAGCGCAACTATTACCGCGATTACCTGTTCGATGTCATCGGCATGTTCGGCGACCGCCCCAGCATTGATTTTGAACGCCTCAGTTTCGGTCCCGGACAGCGCTACATGTCAAAAGGGTGCTTTATTGTTCAGTTATCCGCCGGACCCTCACCGAAGTTGATCAAGAAAAGTGACTGGGTTATCTACTAACACCCACCCGCATACCATCCTCAGCGGTTCACCGCGTCAACGTCTCACTGCGAGGTTTTTGTCTCATAATGAGACAGATGCATAAAACAAAAGTTTATAATGTGTTGAAAGTATTACAAAATAATATCTTGCTCCTGTTGGCATGGTTTGTGTAGATAGTTGCTGTTATATCTGCAGACAGGTGAGCCGTGTAACCATGTCAGTAGATAAACCACAGTCAGGTGATGTATCCCAGGTTCCTGTTTTCAGGATCCAAATCCCAAGGAGGTTCAACATGAAAAGCAGAAGTAGTACCGCCAGGCGGCTACTCAAGCTCATCAGCGGTATTTCGTTGATGGCGCTGTGTGCAGCCACATCAGTGTTTGCGCTGCCGCCAAACACCGAGTTTCTCCCAATGTT
>JBBQXT010000137.1:0-5988 GCA_038209415.1 Geobacterales bacterium | reverse complement strand
TGGAACGCATGGCAACCATCAAAGAAGCCTTTGATGAATCTGACCTGACCATTCGGGTAGATGTGGTTGATTGGGCAGCGACCGGTTTGGTATTTCGGGAGATCATACAGCAACAGTACGTGGTCATTCAGCGGGCGGGGGGAACTACCACATGAACCTGATTTCCCATCTCAACCCGCCCCAGAAAGAAGCCGTGCTGCACGGCGAAGGACCGCTGCTGATCCTGGCCGGAGCAGGTTCCGGCAAGACCCGCGTGATTACCCATCGCATCGCCCACCTGATCCACAACCAGGGCGTCCGTCCCTGGAATATCCTGGCCGTTACCTTTACCAACAAGGCTGCCCGCGAGATGGCCGAGCGGGTGCAAAAGCTGCTGGGCGGCGGCGACATGCCGCTCATCTCCACCTTTCACGCCGCCTGTGGACGGATCCTGCGCCGCGATATCCATCACCTGGGATTCCATTCCTCCTTCGCCATCTATGATGATCGCGACTCGGAGAGGCTGCTCAAGGACATCCTCAAAGAGCAGGATCTGGATGACAAGAAGTTCGCCCCCAAGGCGGTCGGTGCCAGGATCGACGACTACAAGAACCGCGGGCTGTTTCCCGAGGATATCGACTCGGTTTCAACCGGCGATATCTACAACGCCAAGGTCGTTCAGATCTACGCCGCCTACCAGGAGCGCCTGAAGAAGTGCAACGCCCTGGATTTTGGCGACATGCTGATCCAGACCGTGCGGCTCTTGGATCAGTTCCCCGAGGTGCGCCGCCACTATCAGGAACGTTTTCAATGGATCCTGGTGGACGAATACCAGGATACCAACCCGGTCCAGTACAAGCTGATCCGCCTGCTGGCCGGCGAACGCCGGAACCTGTGCGTGGTTGGCGATGACGACCAGTCGATCTATTCCTGGCGCGGCGCCGACATTCGCAATATCCTGGAGTTCGAGAAGGATTTCCCCGCTGTCAGGGTGATCCGGCTGGAGCAGAATTATCGTTCCACATCTACTATCCTGGCGGCGGCCGGTGAGGTGGTCAAGCAGAACTACGGCCGCAAGGGCAAGACGCTCTGGACCGAGAACCCGGCCGGCGAAAAGATACGTTATGAACGGGTCGAGTCGGACCGCGAAGAGGCCCGCTTCGTCTGCCGCGAGATCAACCGACTGCGCTCCCAGAAGATCTCGCTGGAGGAGATGGCGGTCTTTTACCGCACCAATGCCCAGTCGCGCCTGGTGGAAGAGGCCCTGGTGGGCGAGGCGCTTCCCTACCACATCGTCGGCGGCGTCCGTTTTTATGCGCGTCTGGAGGTCAAGGACACCCTGGCCTATCTGCGGGTGCTGGACAATCCGGCCGATGAGGTCGCCCTGAAACGCATCATCAATGTGCCGGCTCGCGGCATCGGCCACAGCACGGTGGACAGGATCGCCGAACTGGCCGGCAGCCGGGGCGTCACCTTCAGCGAGGCCATGCAGCAGGCTGTCAAGGGCGGATTCCTGTCGGCCTCCCCACGCGGCAAGGTAGCCGCCTTCACGGACATGCTGGAGCATTTCCGCCAGCTGTCGGGCACGCTCGAACTGGCGCAGCTGGCCCAGACCGTCATGCAGGAAAGCGGCTACCTGGCACGCTTGAAGGAAAGCCGCGATCCAGAGGATGCCGAACGGCTGGAGAACCTGGAACAGCTGCTGGCAGCCATGGAGGAGTTCGTCGAAAAAGACCCCGAGGCCGGTCTGTCCGGGTTCCTTGAGCAGGTTTCGCTGGTTTCCGACCTGGAACAGGGCGATCAGGGCCAACCGTCGGTGACGCTGATGACCCTGCACGCGGCCAAGGGATTGGAGTTTAAGACGGTTTTCATGATCGGCATGGAGGAGCGCCTCTTTCCCCATATCCGTGCCCTGGATGACCTGGACGGCATGGAGGAGGAGCGTCGCCTCTGTTACGTCGGCATGACCCGCGCCCGGGAGCGGCTCTACTTGCTCAACGCCCGACGACGCTACCTGTTCGGCCAGGAGCAGACCAATCAGCCGTCACGCTTTCTGAAGGATATCCCGCAGGAATTGCTTGAGGACGGCGGCAGTGCCCTCCCTTCCTTTCATGGGGAAGGTCGCATGCAAATCGCTACACCGTATGCCCGGCCCTATGTACAGCGCCCTCATCCTGTTCCAACCTCGGAAGGAGAGGGGAAAGCCCACAACCTGTCCGCCGTCAGCTCGGCCTTTGACGACATCGAGGTCGTGCCGGAGCCGCCGGAGGAGAACGAAGGGGTCTACATCGGCATGAAGGTGCGCCATGCCAAATTCGGGGTAGGAACCATCAGGAAGATCGAAGGGGTCGGTGAAGAGCAGAAGGCGGTCGTCTGGTTCAACTCGGTCGGGCCGAAGAAGCTGCTGTTGAGGTTTGCAGGGCTGGAACGGGCCTAGTAAGCTGGGGCGGTTATGAATAGTATCAAACGAGAGTTGCTCAATGCCTGCTGATTATTCTCGGCATCCTTTCCGCCGGGATGGGACTGCACGGTTTTCTTCTGGCCAGCAACTTCATAGAAGGTGGCGTCACCGGCGTCTCAATGTTGCTCTCTAAAACGACCCGCTTTTCGCTCTCCGTCTGGCTCCCCTTGGTTAATCCCATAATTCAATCCGCAATTCCTACCCAAAGTGCGATTAATCTGGTTATCTCGTTCATTTGTTTGTCCGAAAGTCGACCGATAACATCTCCGATCTTTTGTCGCGGTACGCTCATTACTTTATCAACCTGGACTTGTGATGGTGAGGAAAGGCCATTAGCGGGGCAAGGTGATATAGCATGACGGAAAAGGGGCGTATCCTGCAAGTGGCTGGTCAGCAGACAAATCGTTACACTTGGGTGCTCTGAAAACAGATCCGATTGAATAACCAGGACCGGGCGCGGTTTACCATAATCACCGGGAGTTGCAACGAGGACAACATCACCTCGTTTCATTCTTCGCCCCAGTCAGCAATCTCTGCCAGCATTTCCAGATCGTGTATCTCAGTCGTATCGTTTTGTATTATATGTGATTGTCTCAGACACTCCGCGGCAAATCCCGGCGCTTTCGGGTCCGGTATCCATAACTGAACAGGCTTGAGTCCCGATGCCCGTAACCGGCTTCTATGTGTACTGACTCTGTTCTTGACTGGCTGTGCTTGCATGGATAACTTCCCCCTCGATTGCGTTACATGTAACTTAACCTTTTGCTGCTATGCTGTCAAGCTCGACGTGATTACAGCGAAAATGAAGTGAAGACAATCTGAACCACTTCAGCACTTTTTATTTACACATAAGCTTGCAGTCATCACAGCGCCACGCTGTGCAGGTCGCGCCTGTGATAGCGCCAGGCAAAGGCCGCCCCGCGGAAATACCAGTCGATCAGGAACACCCCCCACACCGCATACAGCGAGAGGTGCAGCCAACTGGCCGCCACCCACGACAACGCCACCCGGATGCCCCACATGGACACGAGCGTCACGATAAAGACGTAAAAGGTATCGCCGGTGCCGCGCAGGCTGCCGGCATAGACAAAGGATATGGCCAGCGGCACCTGGGCAAAGGCCACCAGCTGCAGAAAGACACTCCCTTTTTCGATGACATCCGGGTCATGGGTAAAGAGCCCGATCAGGTAGTGGGGGGCGAAGAAAAAGATCAGCGCCATGACCGTCATGACGCCGATCGCCAGCCGCAGCGCCTCGTTGTGACTGATGCGGGCCCGGCGGATCTTTCCGGCCCCCAAGGACTGCCCCATCAGTGTGGCGGCGGCAATGCCCATGCCGGCTCCCGGCATGAAGGAGAGCGATTCGATGGAAAGGCCAATCTGGTGGGCGGCATAGGCACCTGTGCCGTAGGCGATAATAAAGCTGGAGTAAAAGAGTTGGCCGCTCTGCTGGGCGACCCGCTCCAGGGCCACCGGCCAGCCCACCCGCCAGATCCGGCCGAAGAGCGGGATATCGGGTCGGCTGAAGGTGATATAGTTCTTCCGCAAGGCCTGGATCAGCAGGTAGGCAAAACCGACAAATTCGGAGGTATTGATGGCAATGGCGGCCCCCTTGACACCCAGGGGAGGCAGGCCCCACTTGCCGTAGATCAGCGGCCAGGCCAGCAGAACATGCAGGATATTGACCAGGATGATGGCCTCCATCGGCGTGCGGGTGTCGCCGGTGCCGTGCATGATCGCCGAGAGAACATTCAGGCCGGTTGTCCAGATCAGCCACAGGAATATCAGCCGGGTGTACTCGGCGGCCAAGGCCTGCACATCGGGTGCGGCACCCATCAGACGGGCCATGTCGGCACCCCAGATGGAACCGGCAACGCTGCAGATCACCGTCATGGCCAGGCAGGCCAGGCAGGCCACGAAGGCGGCTCGACCGGCATCTTCGCGTCGGCCCGCGCCCCACAGATGGGCGATCACCACGGTTACGCCGGTGGAAAGCCCCCAGAAGACGGTCATGGCAACCAGCATCAGCAGCTGGCCCAGTCCGGTGGCGGCAATGGCGGCGGCGCCCAGGCCGCCGGTCAGGAATATGTCGACAATGGAGACCAGACGCTGGAAAAGGGAGGAGAGCAGCACCGGCATGGAGAGGCGGAATACGTTACGGCGGATGGAGACCGGTTTACGGTTTTTAGATAAGCGGATGACCCAGCGTGCAGACAGCGCCTGAATGTGCCCGCTCCACACGGTTACAGACCGGCAATCACACCGGCGGCGCGCAGCAGGCGGTCCACCTGATCGGAGGCAGTCGCCTCGCTGTACAGACGCAGCACCGGTTCGGTACCGGAAGGACGGATCAGCAGCCAGTCACCGTTCTCGAAAATGAACTTGAATCCGTCACTGAAGTTGGTAGCGGCAACCTTTCTGCCGTCGATTTCGGAAGGCGGCTGGGCCGTCAGCCGGGCAATCAGATCTTCCTTGGCACTGTCCTCTATGCGCCGGTCTATGCGGCGGTAGGAGAAATGACCGATCTCGTCCATGGTCTCATTGAGCATCTGCCGTAGCCCCTTGCCGCTGACCGCCATGGCCTCCAGCAGTAGCAGCCCCACCAGGATGCCGTCCCGTTCGGGGATATGCCCCTTGACCCCCAGACCGCCCGACTCTTCGCCCCCCATCAGGATGTCTTCCGACAGCATCAATTCGCAGATATGCTTGAAGCCGATGGGCGTCTCGAACAGCGGCAGTTCGAATTTTTCCGCCAGCAGGTCGATCATGCGGGTGGTGGACACGGTCTTGACTACCCCGCCGCGCAGATGCTTGTGTTCGATCAGGTGGCGCAGGATAACGGTAAAGATGCAGTGGGACGAGAAAAACTCGCCGGTTTCGTCCACGGCGCCGATGCGGTCGGCGTCACCGTCCAGCGCCAGTCCGACCTTGTATTTTCCACTTTTCAGCAGGGCGGAAAGTTCCTTGAGGTTTTCACCGATCGGCTCGGGCGGGACTCCGCCGAAGGCGGGGTTCTCCGCGCTGTGGATCTCGTCCACGCCGCTCAGTAGGCGCGGGATAAAACCGCTGCCGGCCCCGTACATCGGGTCAACCACCGCCGCGATGCCGGCCTTGGCGATCAGCCCCAGATCCACATAGCGGTTGATCTGGTGAAAGTAGCTCTCACAGGGGTCGAACAGCTGGATCATCCCCTTGCGGGTGGCTTTTTCAAACGGGCACTCCACCACCCGCCGGCCATTGGCCAGGTTGTAGGCCACGATCTCTTCCAGAACCTTGGTGGTGGAGGGGCGGGCAGAACCGCCATAGGCCTCCTTGAGCTTGAAGCCATTGTATTCCGGCGGATTGTGGCTGGCGGTTATCATCACCCCGGCCCCGGCCCCCAGGTCATGAACCGCCCAGGAAACGGCGGGTGTCGGTGCGTAGCCATCCGTCAGGCGGACCTGGATGCCGTTTCCGGCGGCCACTTCCGCCACCCGCCAGGCAAAGTCACGGGACAGAAAACGCCGGTCGTAGCCGATCACCAGTGGCTTGTCGCCCAGACCCTCGCGA
>JBBQXT010000136.1:0-6132 GCA_038209415.1 Geobacterales bacterium | reverse complement strand
TTTTTCCAGGCTGTCCCTGATGCGCTCTGTGAGTTTTTCCAGATCCCAGCCCGACCGCGCCACGCAGATGATCGGAACATTCAGATGGCCGTGCCGGACCAGGGCATGTAACGCAGGAAAAATCTGCTTACGGGCAAGGTCGCCGGTAGCACCGAAAAAAACAAACGCATCTGCGGCAGGCTTGGTCATGATCAATCCCCTTTCCCGCTAGCGGTCTTTTCCTTATGTCCGCCAAATTCGTAGCGCATGGCCGACAGGATCCGGTCGGCAAAGTCGGCTTCACCGCGTGAACTGAAGCGCTCATAGAGAGCGGCACTGAGGGCATGCGCCGGGACACCCTCGTCGATGGCAGCAGCGATGGTCCAGCGCCCTTCGCCCGAATCCGAGACCCGCCCCTGAAACCCCGTCAGATCGGGACTGTCGAGCAGCGCCTTGGCACTGAGATCGAGTAGCCAGGAGGCAACTACACTCCCGCGCCGCCAGACCTCGGTGATATCGGTGAGATTGAGGTCATACTGATAGAATCCGGGATTACGGAGCGGAGTCGTTTCTGCATCCGCCGTTTGTCCAACTGTGCCGATATTGGCATGGCGCAGGATGTTCAGCCCCTCGGCATAGGCCGCCATCAGCCCGTATTCGATGCCGTTGTGTACCATTTTGACGAAGTGTCCGGCGCCGCTCGGGCCGCAGTGCAGATAGCCATACTCGGCCGTACCGGCGATATTCTCGCGACCGGGGGTGCGCGGGGCCGCATCAATGCCGGGCGCCAGTGTCGAGAAGACGGGATCGAGCCGCTCCACAACCTGTTTTTCGCCGCCGATCATCAGGCAGTAGCCGCGCTCGAGACCGAATATGCCACCGCTCGTCCCGACATCCAGATAATGAATCCCCTTCGTCTTCAGTTCGTCTGCCCGACGGATATCGTCATGGTAATAGGAGTTGCCGCCATCGATCACAATGTCACCCCGATCCAGAAGCGGAGTGATACCATTGATGGTCGTATCCACCACAGCGGCAGGCACCATCAGCCATACTACGCGAGGCTTGACAAGCTTCGTGAGGAACTCTTCAATCGAGCGTGCTCCCGTAGCCCCTTCCTGTTCAAGCGAATCGACCGCCCCGGGTTTCTGATCGTAGACTACGCACTCATGCCCACCCCGCATAAAGCGCCGCACCAGATTTGCACCCATACGTCCCAATCCTATCATACCGATCTGCATATAATCGCCTCCTTGACCATGTCTGCCTGCCGATAATTGTTGCTGATCTCTGTCACAGCAAAAGTCCTGACATTGCAAGCTCTTGCTTCGTAAATTTGTAACCGGTGTGGACATTTCCGCGAATTCCCTGACCCCTGGCCACTTCCTACTTTGAAATAATATCATTGAAATCGGTGAGTGCAAGCTGCAAGGGAGTCGCACCCCGTTAATTTTCCAATATGGGCTTAAATATCGAGTTGTGATGTTGTAATAATGAAGAAATCATATAAAATTAACTCTATGAGCGCATGTATTCTGATCATAACAATTTTATTAACATTTTTTTCCGGGTGTGCCATTTACCATGAAAAACCTCTCTCTATGCAACCGACATTGCCCCAAGAAGTGCCGCATCTAACTATCGATGCCGCACAAATGCCATTGCATGAACTCGCCTCCCACCGCTTCGATCCACGAGACGGACTTGACATCACCGAAGTGGCCATGCTGGCAGTGGTCAACAATCCCGACCTGAAAATTGCCAGGGATGATGCCGGTGTTTCTCGTGCCCAAGCATTCGCAGCAGGACTTTTGCCGGATCCACAAGTTACCGCTTCGGTGGATGTCCCGTCCGGTAACATTTCCGGAAGCAATTTCACCGCCTATAATTTGGGCCTGAATTATGATGTTGGCGCCCTGCTTGTCCGGTCAGCGGTTAAAGGGGCAGCCGAGGCGCTCAGTCGAAAAACTGACTTGAGTCTGCTCTGGCAGGAATGGCAGGTAGTAGCCCAGGCACGTGTCCTCTTCGTCCGGAATCTGGAACAGAACAGACTCATGGTGGTGCTTCGGGAAAACCGTGACCTACTGGAACATCGCTATCAGCATGCACAACAAGCTTTGAAAGACGGCAACACGACTCTCGATGCTGTCAGTGTCGACTTTGTTGCCCTCCAGGATATAACCAGGCAGACCAGTGAACTTGAACGCCAGAAAAATCAGAACCGGTATGATCTCAATGCCCTGCTGGGGCTTGCTCCGGATGTCCATTTGCAGCTGGTGGGAGACGAAACTCTTCCGGACATTGACACAAAAAAAGTCGTCGCTGATCTCTCGCAACTGGCGTTTCGCAGACCTGATCTACTGGCTTTGAAGGCTGGTTATGAAAGCCAGGACCAACGCCTGCGACAGTCAATCATTGCGCAATTTCCAGCCCTGAATGTGGGGATAGCGCGTGCCAGGGACACGAGCAACGTCTACACGCTCGGACTCGGTATTACCATGAACCTGCCGATTTTTAATCGTAATCGCGGCAATATCGCAATTGAACAGGCTACCCGGCAACGTCTCTACGATGAATTTCAGGTACGGCTTAATAACTCCTGCAGTGAGATTGAACGCATTCTGGCGGACCAGCAACTCCTCGAACAACAGCTGGCAAACGCCAGAGCGGGCTTGACGAGTATGGACCGCCTTCTCGTTAACGCCGAGGCAGCTTTCAGGTCGGGCAACATAACCGAACTAGCCTATATTAACCTGCGAGCCGGTTTGCTGAATAAGCGCATTGACGCAATTACCCTGGAACAGAAAATCCAGGAGCAGCGGATAGGACTGCTGACATTAATCGGCAGCAGCATCCCGGTCGCAAAAAAACCTTGAGGGATAGCCAATGAAACTGAAGTTTCCGATGCAACTCCTGTCCTTCGCGATCTGCTGGCTTGTGGGCATTGCCTGCTTCGCCGGAGAATCGAGTGTGCTCGTCACGTCCAAGGCGATGAAGAAGCAACGACTGGCTGCGGCCATTACCAGCTATGGGGTGGTAGCCATGGATCCCCGGAATACGGAAACCATAAGTTTCCCCCGGCCAGGTTTGATCACCCGCCTTATGGTAACAACCGGGCAACTCGTGCACAGTGGAACCACTCTTCTTGAATTTACCGCTGATCCAACGAATACTCAAAGTTTTGCTCAGGCTTCGTCTGCCGTGGATTTTGCTCAAGGTGAGCTGAAACGGACGGGAAACATGGTGGCTCAGCAAATGGCAACTCAATCCCAGCTTGCCTCTGCACGTAAAGCTCTGGCTGATGCAGAAGCGGCGCTCAAGGCGCAGCGTGAACTTGGCATGGAACGCAGCTCCGAAAGGATTAAGTCAACCTTCGCAGGCATAGTTACGTCGCTGAATGTAAAGCAGGGAGACCGCATTCAAGCGGGATTGGCACTGATGAACATTTCCCCTCGCAGTGCGATGCGCATCGAGTTGGGGGTGGAACCGGAAGACAGCTCCAGGATAAAAGTCGGCATGCCGGTGCGGATCGTATCCGTTTTCGACAGCAGTAAGACATTGACTGGAGCCGTCGCTGAAATTCATGGCGTGATTGATCCGCAAACCCGGTTGGTGGAGGTAATCGTTCGGGTCAAAGGCAAGCAGACGGAGAAGCTTGTGTTGGGAACGCGGGTGCGAGGCGAGATAGTGCTCTCATCTGTCACAAGCTGGACTGTACCGCACTCAACTGTCCTGCACGATACCAAGGGGAGTTATATTTTCCAGATCGACCATGACCATGCCCGCCGCATAAATGTGAAGGCAGGGGTGGAAGATCATGGAGTGATCGGTATCAGGGGCAATTTCGACTCTGCCTTGAAAGTAGTAGTAGTTGGCAATTATGAACTGGCTGACGGCATGGCGGTGCGCGAGTCTTCTCCATGACCTTCGCCGATTGGGTACAAGGGCATCGACGCTCAATTATTTTTCTGGTGCTGGTTCTGGGGGTGGCGGGGATTGTCGTAGCCTTCGGTTTACCGGTCACGCTCTTCCCAAAGGTCGATTTTCCGAGAGTGGTCGTATCTCTTGATGCGGGGGACCGGCCGGCCGAACAAATGGCATTGCAGGTTACTACCCCGGTCGAAGAGGCAGTGCGCCGCGTGCCCGGGGTGCAGGATGTGCGGTCAACCACCAGCCGTGGCAGCGCTGCTATCTCCATTAATTTTGCCTGGGGGACCGACATGGCCGCGGCGACCTTGCAGGTCAACGCGGCGATAACACAAATTCTCTCCAACCTCCCCAGTGGTACAACCCTCTCTACCACGCACATGGATCCCACAGTCTTCCCGATCATCGCTTACAGCTTAACCTCGCCGACTGTTTCCCTCACCCAACTGCGCGATCTGGCACAATATCAATTACGGCCCCTGCTCTCAGGAATAGACGGGGTCGCCCGTGTCCAGGTTATCGGGGGTGCCCTGGAGGAGTACCGGGTAACGGTTGATCCAGCACGACTGAAAGCCTATGGTCTGGCCCTGAGTGACATATCTCAGGCTTTGAGTGCCGCAAACGTTGTCAGTGCGGTAGGCAGGATGGAAGACCAGTACAAGTTATACCTGGCAATCTCCGATACCCGCTTGGAGAGCCTTGAGCAGATTCTTCATACCGTAGTGAAAACCGGAACCAACGGCTTGGTTCGTCTCGAAGAAGTCGCCGTTGTTGAGCATGCAACCGTACCGCAGTGGACCAGAGTTAACGCCGATGGCAAGGATGCAGTGCTGTTTCAGGTCTATCAGCAGCCCGGCAGTAACAGTGTGCAGATTGCCCATGACATCAAAGCAAAGCTGGCTGCATACCGATTACAGATACCGAAAGAAGTGAAAATTGCGAACTGGTATGATCAGAGCCAACTCGTACTTGAGTCAGCGGCAAGCGTACGCGATGCAATCCTCATCGGCATCGGCCTGGCGGCGCTGGTTCTGTTACTGTTCCTGCGCAATATCAAGATCACCCTGATAGCCATTATCGTGGTTCCAGCGGTACTGGCTGCTACAGTAGTGCTGCTTCATGTACTGGGTATGAGCTTCAACATCATGACATTGGGCGGCATGGCGGCAGCAGTCGGGTTGATAATCGATGATGCCATCGTCATGATTGAGCACATTATCAGGAGAACCAGAGGGGGCGAGGGGAGCCATAAAGGGCGGGTTCTGTCAGCTGCATCAGAATTTACCCAGCCACTGGCTGGTTCCAGTGCTGCAACACTGGTAATCTTCGTACCGCTCGCGTTTTTAACCGGCGTATCAGGTGCCTTTTTCAAGGCACTGTCTTTAACCATGGCGGCAGGACTGTTCATCTCGTTTCTGGTGACCTGGCTGGCAGTTCCAGTTCTTGCCGATCATTTCCTTACCGAGAAAGATGCCAACCAGAAAGAAGGCGGGCGGTTAACGGAGCTGGCACATGAAGGCTACGACTTCCTGATGCATCGTCTCCTGGCCCACCCTGTGCTGGTTCTTTTCGGCATAGTGCCCTTGCTCATTATCGGCTGGTTTGCCTATCAACATGTCGGTTCCGGATTCATGCCGGCAATGGATGAAGGTGGCTTTATTCTGGATTACCGTTCCAAGCCCGGAACGTCGCTGACCGAAACCGACCGCCTGCTGCGCCAGGCGGAAGCAATAATTTTTTCAATCCCTGAAGTTCAAACCTATTCGCGCCGTACCGGCACCCAGCTGGGAGGAGGGCTGACTGAAGCCAATGAGGGAGATTTCTTCATTCGGCTCAAGCCGCCGCCGCGCCGCTCCATAGAAGATATTATGGATCAAATTCGGACCAGAATCGAACATGATGTGCCAGGTCTTGATATTGAGCTGGCGCAACTTATGGAGGACCTGATCGGCGATATGACAGCTGTGCCACAGCCGGTTGAAATCAAGGTTTTTTCCGATAACCCCGTGCAATTGGAGTCGCTGGCCCGAAAAATCGCGGCCGCAATCGGAGGCATCAAGGGTATTGTTGACGTCAAAGATGGCGTCAACCCTGCCGGAGACGCCATGGTGATCAATATCGACCGGGTCAAGGCTGCTCTGGAAGGAGTTGAACCAGATACGGTAACCCGCATGCTGAGTGAGAATCTGACCGGCACAGTGACTACCCAGATAGAGCATGGCGTGA
>JBBQXT010000135.1:0-6183 GCA_038209415.1 Geobacterales bacterium | reverse complement strand
CCTTGCCATTAGCGGTGATGCTCATGTTGACTTCCACCTTTATTAGAGTGTCGTCCTTCCCGATGCGACATTTACGAGGCTCAATCCCTTCAACCTTGCGGCTTACGGCCTATCTGCTCGCTGTCCTACGCTTAAAGTCTGCTGTTACCAGTAGACCTCCAAGGACTCGCTACCCGGTGGAGGGCCTTCCTTCCGGGGCGGGATTCACACCCGCTGAATTACACGACCTTGCCCGGCCGCACAACAAATATCGTCACACCATGCCCTCCTTCGGTGAAACCATACGCAATCTCAGGCTGCAAATGAACGTCCCGCTCCGCGTGGTTGCGGCAGCGGTGGAGATCGACTCGACCCTGCTCAGCCGCTTCGAGCTGGGCGACCGCTTCCCCACGCCCGACCAACTGGTCCGCTTTGCCGAGTATTTTCAGCTTCCGCTCCAGGAGTTCTCCGCCCAGGTCATTGCCGACCGGATTATTGCCACCTATGGAGCGGCAGAAATCACGGCCAGGGCTGTGGATCTGGTAAAAGAGCGGCTTGCCGAGTATGAAGCCCAACCAGCGCAGCATAAGCCCACCTGAAAGCGAGACACCCATGTCCGTCGCCGTAACCGTTTATCTCGAACAACTTGCACAGGCTCTCAAGCAGGGCAACGCCACGGAGCACACCCACCGCCCGGCGCTGAAGACGCTGCTGGAATCGCTTGCTCCCGGCCTGACCGCAACCAACGAACCGAAACGGATCGCCTGCGGCTCTCCTGATTTTGTCATCAGTCGCGGCACTGTTCCCATGGGGTACGTCGAGGCCAAGGATATCGGCGTTTCACTGGCGGAGGCGGAAAAGTCGCCCCAGCTCAAACGCTACCGCGAAAGTCTGGGGAATCTGATCCTGACCGATTATCTGGAGTTCCGCTGGTATGTGGGGGGCGAGCATCGCAAGACCACCCGGGTTGCGGATGTGGGGGTGCATGGCAATACGCCCCTGCGATGCGACAAATTAGGGGTGGTTGCGCTTACCGACCTCCTGACCGCATTCTTCAATCAACAGGCAACCGTTGTCGGCAATGCACGGGAACTGGCCCTGCGCATGGCGGCCCTGGCCCGGCTGATTCGAGACACCATCAACGCCGCTTTTACAGCCGAAGGAGTAAACGCCTCAGGTTCCCTGCATTCGCAGCTTGACGGATTCCGCCGGGTTCTGATCCACGACCTGACGTCGGATCGCTTCGCTGACATGTACGCCCAAACCATTTGTTATGGCCTGTTTGCGGCCCGCTGCAACCATCATTCACCGGAGTCCTTCAGCCGCATGAACGCCCTGTTTGACCTCCCCCGCACCAACCCTTTTTTACGGCGCATGTTCAACCAGATTGCCGGCGCTGACCTGGATGATCGCATCGCCTGGGCCGTTGACGATCTGGCCGGTCTGCTGGCCCGCGCCGACATGGCGGCCATTCTCGCTGATTTCGGTCAGCGCACCCGCCGCCAGGACCCGGTGGTGCACTTCTACGAATCGTTTCTGGCTGCCTATGACCCCAAGCTGCGTGAGTCGTGCGGTGTCTACTACACTCCCGAGCCGGTAGTTTCCTACATCGTCCGCTCGGCGGACCAGTTGCTCAAGCGGGATTTTCGGCTGAAAGACGGTCTGGCCTCCTCTTCCACCATCGACAACCCTACCGGCAAGGGCAAAATCCACAAGGTGCAGATCCTCGGCCCGGCCGCAGGCTCTCCTTTGACGATCTGCTGCACTATCAGCGGATTGTCGCGGCCCTGAACGAGACACGGGTACTGATGGTGCGCATAGACGGTGCCATTGACCAGGCCGGCAGCTGGCCGCTGGAATCGGAATAATGAAAAGCACGGAGGGATTATGACCGGCATAAAACTCTTTGAATCAAAAAAGATACGCTCTGTATGGGACGCCCTGGAGGAGAAATGGTATTTCTCAATTGTGGACATTGTCGGCGCATTGACGGACAGCACCGATCCGAAGGACTATTGGTATCGCATAAAGAAGCGTGAAAAGGTTTCCGGTGTTGAGTTATCGACAATTTGTCGACAACTGAAACTGGAGTCTGCCGACGGGAAAAAATATCAGACCGATTGTGCCAACACCGAAGGGGTGCTGCGGATTATCCAGGCAATCCCTTCTCCCAAGGCCGAGCCGTTCAAGCTCTGGTTGGCAAAAGTGGGTTATCAACGTCTGGAAGAAATCGAAAATCCCGAGCTGGCCATGGCCCACATGCAGGAACTGTACGAAAAGAAAGGCTACCCCAAGGAGTGGATCGACAAACGGCTGCGGGGAATCGCCGTCCGCCAGGACCTGACCGACGAATGGAAAAATCGGGGTGCGCAGAACAACCGGGAATTCGCCATACTGACCAACGAAATCATGCAGGGGGCCTTTGACCTGAAGGTGGAGGACTACAAGGAGGTCAAAGGGCTGGAACGGGAGAACCTGCGCGATCACATGACCGACATCGAGCTGATCCTGACCATGCTGGCCGAGGCGACCACCACCACACTGCACCGGGATCGGGAATCAGAAGGCTTCGAACCGCTGAAGAAGGATGCCCAGGACGGCGGCGCGGTGGCAGGCAGAACACGTAAGGATATTGAGAATCAGACCGGCAAGCCGCTGGTGACGGGCGAAAATTTCAAGGTAATGTCTAATACGCGCCGCAGAAAGATAACATCATGAAAAATAGCGCCCAAAAGTAGATTTGCCGAGCTTCTGGATTATAATCATTGCTGCATTTAATACTTGGCACTAAACATTAAATAGGGGGTGAACAAATGGAAGATGGAATTAACAGGCGAGAAGCACTTAAACTCTCCGTCGCGGCTGGTGTCACGTTGGCAACTGGCGGAATATCAAAGTTGGCTGGAGCTGCTGCGAAAGAAAAGGGACCGGACAATAAGCCTGAGCATGCCAAGAATCAGTTTCTGAAATCAATGAACTGTTCACAGGCAATATTGGAAACCTATGCTCCATCCATGGGCATGACTGTTCAGCAGGCTCGCAAGGTTGCAGCCGCTTTTGCGGGCGGCATGGGTATGGGGTCGGAGTGTGGCGCTGTTACGGGTGCATTAATGGTCATCGGCATGAAGTATGGCAAGACTGTTGATAGTGACTCTCATGCCGATGGGGAGACCTTCAAGCATGTCGCTGAGTTGGTCACGGAGTTCAAGGCGCGCCACAAGCACATCGGCTGTTCCGAGTTGCTGGAATCGGACATGGGTACGCCGGAGGGTGTCAAAAAGGCTGCGGACAAGGGCTACTTTACGTCACGCTGTCCCGGATACGTTAAGACCGCTGCTGAGATCCTTGATAAGATTCTTGTCTAATACCGCTCAAGCAGCGGTTTTACATCTTTCCAGGCAAGGCCGCCGCCACCGCAGCCAGGGCGCGAGACGACGACTTGTTGCCAGCCGGCGGCATCCGCCAAAACCCTCAGTTCCTGCGCCAAACGCACGGCCGCCTGGTGGGCGGCTCCACGGCCGAAAACGGCGGGCCTGCTTTTGTGACTGTTCCATTGGTGGTAATGGCAATTACCGCGTTATCCCAGTATTCCCAGATGTTCCCTACGACCTCAAGCATTCCCTGGCCGATCCCCGCAGATAGTCGAAGACCGCCGCCCGTGTGCTGATAAAGCGCGGCATCTGGTTAAGCAGATCCTCCAGCAGGTTCAGAACCTCGCCGTCTTCGCTCCCCAGATCATCCATGACAGCGGACATCATCGGCAGAATATCGTAGAGGTCGTCCCGGTTGAACGGAGCCGGGTCCGGCAGGCCGGCGAACTTGGGTTCATTGCGGTTGGCGATGTTGCGCGGATATTTGAATTTGAAATCGGACGCCTTGATGGTGATGGCCATATCGTTACCTCGTTATTTTTGACCACCGCAGCCGCTCCCACAACCACCACCGCAACCACCAGGCCTGACTACATCAGCCGCTTTTGGTTTCCCACACAGTTGCAGCGAGGCCTTATCAACAAACCAGGCTTCATCCTCCAGCTTACCCTCCAGCTCCTTTTTCTTCAACATCATCAACACCCGCATCTCGGTAGTTTCCAGAAGCTGGGCCGCTTCGGCAATCGGTACAAATGTTATTCCTGCTTCACACATTATCTTTCTCCTTTGGGCGACCACATGGGACCGCCCCTACGCGGCTTTGGGGAGCGTTTCGCCTCCCAGGTAAATTGCCATCAGTTCACAGTTGGACAGGTCCCGCTTCCGTTTGCACGACATGGCGCGCGTCTGCACCAGCAGCGGCTCCGCCTGGGCGCGATTGATGGTGATGCCCATGCTGCGGTAACGCTCGATCAGGCCGCTGGTGCCGGAGTGTTTGCCGACTACGATGCTACGCACGAGCCCGACCTCGGCCGGGTCAAACCCCTCATAATTGCGGGGGTCCTTGATGACGCCGTCGGCGTGCAGGCCGGATTCGTGGGCAAAGACCCGTTCGCCGGTCACCGGCTTGGAGACCGGCAGCGGCCGGTGGGATGCCTTGGCAACGAACAGTGACATCTCTCGGAAGCGGTGGGTATCGATGCCGGTTTCCATGCCGCAGGCATGTTTCAGCCCCATGACAACCTCCTCCAGCGCCGCATTGCCGGCCCGTTCCCCCAGACCGTTGATGGTCGTGTTGACGAATCGCGCGCCGGCGCGGATACCGGCAATGGCATTGGCGGTGGCCATCCCCAGATCGTTATGGGTATGCACCTCGATGTCAACCTCGGGGACCGCCTGCCTCAGGAAGGTAACCTTATCAAACATTGTGAAGGGATCCATGATTCCCAGCGTGTCGCAAAATCGGAAGCGGTCGCCCCCCAGCGAGCGAGTGACCTCCATCAGTTCCACCAGAAACGACAGATCGGCCCGGCTGGAATCTTCCCCGCCGACCGAGACATACAGACCGTGGCTCTTTGCAAAACCGAGCGCTACCTTGAGCTGTTCCTTGACCGCAGCCCGGTCTTTTTTCAGCTTGTGGACGATCATCTGGTCGGAAACAGAGAGCGAAATGTCCACCGCCTGCACCCCGCAGGCGATGCTCGCCTCTATTTCAGGCACCAAGGCCCGGTTCCAGGTGATCAGGCGGGCGTTCAGGCCCAAGGCGACCAGAGAGCGTATGCCGGCCTGCTCTTCCGCACCCATGGCCGGGATGCCGCACTCGATTTCCCCCACGCCGATGGAATCCAGCATGCGCGCGATGGCGATCTTCTCCCGTTTGGAGAAGACCACCCCGGCTGTCTGCTCGCCGTCACGCAGGGTAGTGTCGTCGATGACGATCTGCTGCCTGTTTTCTATGCATGTCATGGCTGCCTCCCGGTATGCAAAAAACCGCGTCTCCAGTGGAGTCGCGGCTCCGTTGCCGTGTTCACAGTTTTTCTACAGCTACAACCTTGCATCTCGTGTGCCACTCCAAACCGGGGCTCCCTATCTAATGATTTGCGAAATTTTTGGAATGCGGTATAATTATAAAAATTCCTCATCTCGTGTGGTTAAATATGCCGATCCCCTTCACATTCAAAAGTCACAGCCTGAAAAACAGGACCGCCGTCGCGGTGACCCTGTTGTTCCTCCTTTTCAGCTTCGCCTGCGGCTATCTGGGTGACCGCTACCTCGAAAAGACGATCAGAGATACCGTGTACAGCGGACAGTTCTCCTATGTCACCTCCCTGGCACTGAGCCTCGACGACAAACTCCATCTTGTCCACGATTCCCTGATCAATACTGCAGCGCAGCTCGGGCCGGAAATTGTCGCCAGCCCGGATAAATCGCAGGCTTTCCTTGATGCCCTGTTTGGGATGAAATCACTCTTCGATAATGGCCTGTTCCTCTTTTCGGCAGACGGGAAAATAATCGTCGAAAGCCCCTTCTTGCCGGGCCGACGCAACAGGGACATCTCGTTTCGCCCGTATTTCAGCACGACAATGGCGACGGGCAAGCCGCATATTTCAGCTCCCTACCTCTCGACCCACAAACCGGGGCACCCGGCTGTCATCCTGACTGCGCCGGTGCGGAACAGCCAGGGGCGCATCATCGCCGTGCTCGCCGGAAGCTTTGACCTGCTCGGCGAGAACAACATCCTGGCCAACCTGGACACCATGAAAAGCGGTAAACAGGGCTATGTCTATCTGTACATGAACGATCGTACCATGATCATGCACCCGGACCATTCACG
>JBBQXT010000134.1:0-6414 GCA_038209415.1 Geobacterales bacterium | reverse complement strand
ATGGCGATGCCGACGCTGCCGCCGATGTTGCGCAGCAGATTGAACATGCCGGTGGCGTTGCCCATTTCGGTCCGGGAGATGGTGGACAGGGTCACGGTGGTCAAGGGGACAAAGATCATGGCCAGCCCGAAACCGAGCACGATGCGCGGCCAGGTGTAATTCCAGAAGGCGCCCTGCAGGTTGAGCCCCTGCATGATGAACATGGAGGTAGCGCCCAGCAGCAGCCCGATAAAGACGATCTTGCGGCCGTCGCGTTTGGCCAGGGCCGCCCCGACAAAGGGCATGGTGATCAGGGTGGCGATGCCGCCCGGCGCCATGACCAGGCCGGCATCGGTGGCCGAATAACCCATCAGGGTCTGCAGGAAGAGCGGTATCATCATGATCGAGCTGTAGAGGCAGAAGCCGACCACGAACATGATCAGGTTGCCGGAAGAGAAGGAAAGATTCTTGAACAGGCGCAGGTTGATGATCGGATGCTTGTGGGTCAATTCTACCCGGATCAGGGCGATCAGAGAGGTGATAAAGATCATGCTGAAGAGCAAGATGAAGGCAGAGTTGAACCAGTCTTCCTGCTGTCCCTTGTCCAGCACCACCTGCAGCGCCCCCATGCTGGCGGTCAGCAGGAACAGTCCCCAGTAGTCGATGCTGATGGTCTCCTTGCGCTGCTGTCGCAGATAGGAAGGGTCAAAGATGAAGAAGGCGCACATGACCGTGGCGATCACGCCGACCGGCAGGTTGATGTAGAAGATCCAGCGCCAGCTCATGGTGTCGGTGATCCAGCCCCCCAGAGCCGGACCGACGATCGGGCCGAACATGGCCCCCACCCCGAAGATGGCCATGGCCATGCCGCGCTGATTGGGCGGAAAGGTTTCCATCAGGATGGCCTGGCTGATGGGAATCAGGGCACCGCCGGCGGCCCCCTGCAGGATGCGGAAAAAGATCAGTGCCGACAGGTTGGGAGCGGCCCCGCACAACAGCGACGCCAGGGTGAAAAGCACGATACAGGTGACCAGGAAGCGCTTGCGCCCGAAGACCCGCGACAGCCAGCCGGTCATGGGTAGCACCACGGCGTTGGCCACCAGGTAGGAGGTCAAAACCCAGGTGACCTCGTCGGTGCCGGCGTTGAGGCTGCCCTGCATGTGCGGCAGGGCCACGTTGGCTACCGAGGTGTCGATGATCTCCATGATGGTGGGGAGCATGACGGTGACCGTGATCAGCCACTTGTTTATGGAGATATCGTCGTTGGTGGAGGTCATTTAAACGGATTCAAGCCCTTCAAGACGTCTGCTGCTGTCCGGCCGGTGATAACCGTGGGGATCACGCTCATGCCGACCCGCAGCAGGTGCTGAGGGTCCGAATTGCTGTCGATGCTGATCTTGACCGGCACACGCTGGACGACCTTGACGTAGTTGCCGGTGGCGTTTTCCGGCGGCAGCATCGAAAAGGCCGCACCGGTGCCGGCCATGATGCTGTCCACCCTTCCGCTGAAGGTCTGTCCCGGATAGGCGTCCACGCTGAACTCCACCTTTTGTCCCGGCCGGATGTGGGTGATCTGACGCTCCTTGTAGTTGGCGGTAATCCAGGCATCCTGTAGCGGCACCAGCGCCATCAGGGGCTGTCCGGGCTGGACATTGGCGCCCTGCTCGACGTTCTTGCGGGTGATGTAGCCGTCGCGCGGCGCGAATACCCTTGTATAGGAAAGCTGCAGCTCTGTCTCGTCAAGCCGGGCTTTGCGCTCCAGCACCCGGGCCTGGTTGCCGCCTTTTCCGGGCTGGCCGGACTGGCCGGCCTCGGCCTGGGTACGTTTGAGGGTCTCTTCGGCTTCCCTGAGCTGTGACTCGGCTACCCGCAGGGCGGTTTTCAGGCGGTCAAGTTGTTCTTTGGGAATCACGTCGCGGTCAAAGAGCTTCTCGCCCCGCTCAAGGTCCAGGGCGGCCTGGTCATGGCGGGCCCTGGCCGATTGCAGCGCTGCCCGCGCCGCCTCGGCCTTCAGATATTCACCACCGCTTTCGTTCTCGGCTACGCCGACTCCGGCCCGCGCCCTGGATACCTGCACCTGATAGTCGCGCGGGTCGATCTCCACCAGCAGATCTCCCTGTTTGACGAGCTGGTTGTCCTGTACCAGAACGCGAGTGACCGTGCCGGAAACACGGGCGGATACCGGTACGATGCGGGTTTCGATAAAGGCGTTGTCTGTTTCGATATGGGTCGCGCTTTTTATGAACATATTCGCAGCGACCCAGAGGCCGATGCCGATGATGATCAGCAGGATGATCAGGCCCTTGTTTCTCCTGGTTATTCTGTTTCTCTTCGGCGTTGCAACCGGGCCATCCTGAACGGTCGAATCAGGTGGTATCACGTATATTTCCTCTTCCATGCAAACTCCTCGTTGTTCTGCTTTTGCTTTTAAAAATGCCCCTCATCCGCCCTTTGGGCACTTTCTCCCTGAGGGCGAAGGGTTAGAGCGTGTTACAATTCGCCCCGCGCCCGTTTCACCTTGGCCAGGGCCACCTGGTGGTCGAAGATGGCCTGGTAATATTCCGTCCTGACCTGGGTCAGCAGTGTCTGAGCGTCGATGACCTCGGTAGCTGTCCCGACCTGTTCCTGAAAACGGTCCTTGTTGATGCGCAGGTTTTCCTCGCCTTGTTTGATGGAGGTTTCGGTGACGGCGATGCGTTGATTGGCTACCCTGGCGTCGTTGACAGCGGTGCGGTATTCCAGGGCCAGGTCGGATTCGAGCTGGTGCAGCCGTTCCTCGGTCCGCGAGCGGGATTTTACGGCCTGTTGCAAGCGGGAGGTGGTGGCAAATCCGTCGAACAGGTTGACCTTCAGCCCGACGGTGGCCGCCATGATGACCTGTTCCTTGACCCTGTCGTTCTGCACGTAATCCAACCCCAGCTTGGCGTAGATCTCTGGGTAATAGCCGCTGCGCGTCTCCTTAACCTCCAGTTCGTTGGCATCGAGCAGTTTGCGTTGCGCCTGCAACTCGGCTCGTTCGGTAACCGCCTCGTTGGCCGATTTGTCCAGGCCGGCCAGGTCGATCCTGGTATCCTCCACCAGTTCCTTGCGGGATTCGGGCGGGTCGCCGATCTGGTTGTTCAGATCGAGCCAGGCGTTATCCAGTCGGTTGGCTGTCTCCAGTCGGCGTTGTGTGCTTCTGGCAAGCTGCACCTCGGCCTGGAGCACATTGTTACGGGTGACAACTCCTTCTTCGAAAAAGATCTGCGCAACACGTCGATGGCCAGTCATCTGCGCCACTTCTTCATCAGCGGCCTTGAGGAGTTTTTGAACCTGCAGAATACGGAAATAAGAGGTCACGGTCTGGTAGAAAATATCCTGTTCCTTGATCTTGAAGTCCAGACCGGCCGCCTCGCGGACAGTCCGGGCTCGGGCATAACGGGCGTCGGTCCGGCCAAAATCGTAGAGGGTCTGGGTGAGGCCGAGGCTGAGGAAACCGTAGTCGGCTTGCTGGGTTTCGAAGGAGCCGAAGGGGCCGGAGATCGACTGCGGCGCCTGTTGGGCGGTGTATCCGGTCTGGAGGTCCACGCGGGGGAGGTAACCGCTGCGGCTGGTCCGGACGCTGTCTCCGGCGATCTGTTCGTCGATTGCCGCCATCTTCAATGTTTGGCTGGTGGCGGCTCTTTTAGCCAGTGCATCAGCCAGGGTGAGCGGTTCGGCGTGGACTGCGCCTGCAAAGACAAGGAAGAGTGTGGCACTTGCCAGCAATTTTTTCATAGTGGAAATCTCCATGTCATTACCTGATCTTTTCCAGCAGCCGGATAAGGGTTGCCTGCTCTTCTGTTGACAGGGGTGCGTTCACCGTTGTCTGGACCCTATCTGCCATGCTGCACAGCTCGTCTTCGAGTAACTTCCCCTTGGATGTGAGAAAAACCTGATAGGCTCGGCGGTCTTCCGGGTGATTGCGGCGTTCGATCAATCCTTCCTTCTCCAGCCGGTCAATGATCCCGCCGATTGTTGTGCGGTCGATCTGACTGCGGAGAGAGAGTTCGGACTGGGAGAGGCCGTCTTCCTGCCAGAGAAAGGCCAGTAGACCAAACTGCTGAGGGGTGATGTCGTATTGGTTGAATTCTTCCTTGAAAATTGCGCAGGCCTGTTGGTAGGCCTTCGCCAGCAAGAAACCAACGCTTTTTTCGATGTCGAGCATGGTGCGTCTCCAAATAGTTATTATGTCATTATACAGATAATCAGTATACTGTCAAATATGAATACACATGCGGATATTCGAGAGTAACTGCGGGTTTTCAAGGGTAGGTGGGTAGGGCGAGTGGAAAACGGGTTCATGAGATCAAAAAAAAATTGAACTGGTTTGAAGATAGAAAATAACAATCAGTCATCAGGTTACTTGGTTCGCGATTGCAACAACGGCGACAGTTTCAGCAACTTGGGCCAGAGGTCCCGCCAGGTCGGCCAGTCGTGCCCTCCCGCTACCGTGACCACTTGCCGGGGGAGGAGCAATGCGGCAAAGAACCGATTGGTGGCCTCAAAGCGGTCACTCTCCCCGAAGCCGAGAAACACCCGCCCCGCACTCTTTTTCTTGTCGATGGCATAACTCTTCAGCTTCAGCCAGATTTTCTGTTCCATATCACCATCGACAATCGTGTCCGGTTGCCATCCCGCTAACCCGCCAGCCTGGGTGATTTCTGCCAGGAGTGTACCTTCTCCCAGATAGGGAGCCAGGATGAAGAGCCCGGCAATATCATCGGGATAGGCGGTGTCGTACACAACGGCCCCCAGCCCCCCTAATGAGATCCCTGCCAACCAGATATCCCGGTAGCCAGCTGCCTTGGCCGGCAGGATCACATCTTCCCGGAGTCGCTGCACCAGGATACCCTCCTGGTAATAGCCGAGATGGGCCTCAACCCCGAGGGTGTCAACAATGATCCCCTGCTGCTGCAGTGTCTGGACAAATCCTTCGCTGACATAACTCGCGACGCTGCCACCGCGGCCGGGGAGAAATACCACCAGGGTATGACGTTTCTCCGGTGCGGATTGCTGAAAGGAGGTGGTGCCGATGGGGATGGTGGTGGCCGGAAAACACGCGTGCAGAACCGGCAGGAGGGAGAAAAGCAGGAAGAAGCGGGCGCGACGGTTCATGATGACTCCTGTTTCGCGGTACAGCTGTTTGCTGGGGACTAGGAGGGCTTTATGAAACGTTGTAAATAGATAACAGCCGCCAGATATCAACCGGGCAACCGGCATTATTACCGCGACCGCCAGATGTTTTTCCGCGAAGACAAGACTGGCAGTGACCCAAGTTTTCCTACGCTGATTCATAGGGGTGCGTCACTCAGTGTGTCCGTAGTGCTGCAACTCTTCCCGTACCACCTCGCGCAGCATCTTTTCCAGGGTTTTGTGCTGCACCGCGTCATGCAGCATCGAATTGATAAGGGTCTGATAACCACGGGTTCCGGCCTGCGCCTTGAACCAGGCCACTATCGAAGCATCAAGCATGATCGTAACCCGCTGCTTGCCGAGTTTTTCGTTTACTGCCTCCCGCCATTCTTTTTTTCCCACGCCAGCCAGTCCTAAACGGCGTTTTGCGCCGGCAATCATATCGGCGGTGATCACCGGGGCATCGTCGCAATCATCATGCACAGGAGAAGAAGAGTTCCGTTTCATGTTGTTCCGCCTTTCTCATCGATATAATTCATATTTCTGATTTGCTCTCGGTATGGCATATCACCACAACCGCCAACTCCAAGAGTCCCATCGTATTAAACCGTGTTTCTCCGTAGTCTGGTCCCTCATCCGGCATTGTAAGCGTGGGGCCATCGAATACCTGGGAAGCATCAGCAAAATCAAGCCGGTGCTTATTGAGATTCTTCAGCCGCTTTGTCTCGTCCCAGGAATATTTCATGTGATTATTATACGCATAATTATACATATTGCAACAGTGGCGTGTGTAGTCGTTACCAGCCGTGTTGGTATGGGGCAACTGGTGGAGGAGGAAGTTTTGAGTGATGGGGCTGAAAATATTGTTTCACGTTTTAAATGAATAACCGGAATGGATAGAGTATGAGAAAAGCCCGCAGTGCGGGCTTAGGTGGTAGTGGGGTGGAATATGAAAAAGTTCAATAGAAAATAGATAACAGCGTCCGTACGCAGTAACAGTTGAATATCTAACGGGTTTAAGTCCCGTTCGGGGAATTGTCCGATTCGCCCCGGTAGTTCAAGGGAGCGGCGTTCTGGTAACAGAGGGTCGTAAGTTCCCAATTGGCAAAGCAGCAGGCCGTAACGAAAGTGAACCTACAGGTAGCCTCGTTAGTTAGTTTGAAGATGCCGACCCAGTGGACGTATGGGGAAGGCCGACGTCACCGGCTTTGATAACGGAAGCAGCCGGTGTAATCTTCCGGGGTAGCAGGGATGGCATGTTGTGGAAGATATTTAACCCAG
>JBBQXT010000133.1:0-6618 GCA_038209415.1 Geobacterales bacterium | reverse complement strand
GGATTCGTATCGTCAAAGCGCAGATGGCAACGGCCGCCGAATTGCCGGGCCAGGCCGAAATTAAGGCAGATGGATTTGGCATGACCGATATGGAGATAACCGTTCGGTTCAGGCGGGAAACGGGTAACGATAGTCCCGTGTTTGCCGCTGGCCAGGTCATCTTCGATAATAGCGCGCAGGAAGTTGCTGGAGACGGGTGCGGATTCGGTGGACATGAAACCTCTCATAGCTTTTGTAAAATTATATCTGCTCTCCGACGAGAGAATTCTGGTATCCCGCAACGATCCTGACATCAACAAAATAACCGACCAAGGCCGGTTTTCCGGTAAAATTCACCGTCTTGCCGCCATCAGTCCTGCCGGAAACCTGTCCGGGACGCTTTCCCAGCCCTTCCACCAGAATCGATTGAACAGAGCCGATATAGGATTGATTGATTTCAAGTGTCATGCGTCGCTGCAGGGTCAACAGGCGCTCCAGACGCTCCTGCTTCTCTTCCCTGGTGATCTCTTCCGGCAGCTCCGCCGCCCCGGTTCCGGGACGGGGTGACTCTAGAAACGAGTAAGTATCGGCATAGCGTACCTCATTCATCAGCGCCAAGGTCTGTTCAAAATCCCCCTCGGTTTCACCCGGGAAGCCGACGATCATGTCGCCGGTTATCACCAGGCCGGGCCGGGCGGCTTTCAGCGCCCTGATTCTGTCCTGGTACCCTTCACGAGTATAGCCGCGGTTCATCCGCTGCAGCACAACATTGCTGCCGGACTGGGCCGGCAGTTGAATCTGGCCGCAGAGCTTCGGGACATCGGCAAAGCAGGCGATCAATTCATCGGACATATCCTTGGGATGGGAGGTGGTAAAACGTATGCGCCGGATGCCCTCTGTTTTGGCCAGCTGCCGGATCAGTTCGGCAAAAGAGGGCTGATCCGGAGTATTCAATCCGTAGGAGTTTACATTCTGCCCAAGCAGTACGATCTCCTTGACACCGCTTTCCGCAAGCTGCCTGACCTCCTCAAGGATCTCTTCCGACCGGCGGCTGATCTCACGCCCCCTGACAAAGGGTACAATGCAGTAGGAACAGAAATTGTCGCAGCCCTGCATGATCGTCACAAAGCGGCTGACCCGTGAACTCCCCTGAACAGCCGGAAACAGGTCCAAGCGCTGGTCGTTGTCGATAAAAGCGGTCTCGCTGCGGCGCTGGCCCTGTTCCGCGGCTTTGACCATTTCCGGCAGCAGGTGCAGATTGTGCGTTCCGAACACCAGATCAACCAAGGGGAACTTTTCCAGCAGGAGATGACCCTCATGCTGGGCAACACAGCCGCCGACCCCGATCACCAGACTCTTGTTGGATTTTTTCAGAGCACACAGATTCGCGAGCCGTTTATAGACTCGTTCTTCAGCCCCGCTGCGCACACTGCAGGTATTCAACAGGATCATGTCCGCTTTTTCAAGCAGCGGGTTCGGAGAATACCCCGCTTCGGCCATCATCGAAACGATCCGTTCCGAATCGTTGACATTCATCTGGCAGCCGAAGGTTTCTATGTAAAGGTGCTTTGAAATCATAGGACTGGAAACTATACGCTGAAACAGCGGTTCAAGTCAACAAACGCGGCGCGGATAACTGTAGCAGGATAAACATAAAACAAGCCCTTCCGGGAATCAGAAAGGGCTTGTTTTATTATGTGTCATCAGCCAAATCTTATTCGCAGGTGAAGTTGGCCTCTATGCGGCGATTCTTGGTTTTGCCGGCTTTGGTCTTGTTGCTGGCAATCGGTTTGGTTTCACCATACCCTTTGGTCGTTATGCGACCGGGTTCGATAGCGAACGTTGTTTCGATGTATTTTGCCACACTTTCGGCACGGCGTTCGGACAGTTTCTGGTTAAAGGTGTTACTGCCGACGCTATCGGTATGACCGGAAATTTCCCCCTTGGCTTTGGGGAACTCTTTCAGGAAGTCACCGACTGTTTTCAGTTCATTATGGTACTGCGGCTTGATGTCGGACTTGTTCGTATCAAAGTTGATTTTCAAAATTGCCGGCTTGTTGCAGAAGCGTACGGCGGCAGCGGTTGTTTTCGGCATCTCGACTACCGTTATGCCTGCTGCACTCCCGGCCGTTCCACTGGTACCGGAACAGGTTATGCTGTAGGAGGTGCTGGCGGTTGGCGTAATAATGCGGGCACCCTGCGGCGGAACCGGGCCGATGCCGGGTTGGATATCACACCCCGAGGCATTCTGTGATTTCCAGTTGAGCGTGGAGATCTGACCTTTGGTTATTTTATCGGGGGATACCATCAGCGCTGCTGTCGGGGCTGTCGGTGGGACTGCCTGTGGTGCCGGAGCCGGCTCGACAGCCTTGGGAGCAGGCGCAGGGGCAGGTGTCGGAGGCGGCTCAACCGGTTTTGACGCCGGCTTGGCACCGCCAAAGGGAATGTATGCACCCAGGGTGTACTCCAGATTGTTCTTGGTCTGTGCATTATAGCTGTAAATGATATGGCGAATGTCGCCGCGCAGGGCAAAGTTCTCGCTCACGAAATACTTGGCGCCCAGACCGTAATCGACAGCCGCGCGAGCTTTTTTGTCGCCCCCGGGAGCATCAAGATTCAGACCGGCAATGCCGACCGCAAGATAGGGAACGAATGTGTTTTCCGGAATAAAGTGATAGAGAAGTTCGCCGCCGTAACGGTACAGTTCAACCTTGTTGGTTGCCTTGGTTGGCTGTGTGTTGACATAGTCGAACAGCGCCTCTACGCCGAAGTTGTCAGTGAAATTGTATCCCGCCCGTACGCCATAAATCAGGTTGGTATCCAGATGCTGCTTACCCTCGAACGTGTAGCCACCTATAACAGGTGAAATCGAGAACTGTTCGGCTTTGTTGTAGCCAAATGCTGCGGTCGCTGTAATTATCAAGCAAGCCGTCAGTATGCTGCTGATGCGATTTTTCATACGGATTCTCCTTGTAAAAATGTAGTACTTTGCCGACAGTTTTAATCTTTTATACAGCATCAATGATTCAGGTGCAATAAATTGATACGGATGGAAGCGTTCACCGAGGTCCAAGCCAGCTCACCTACATTTGAACCTGGCACAGATTAAAATATGCCGGGGCTACCCGTTTCGCTGATCCCGATCTGGTGCAGGGCACCCTTATGCAAGGGTTTGGTATGTACAATACACTCGAACACCCATTTGTCCGCGCTCTTCTGATCATGTTTCTTTTTGCCGAGGTGCATCCTTTTGATGGCGGAAACGGTCGAACGGCACGGGCCATAATGAATTCTGAACTGGTCGCCGCAGAGGAAACAAGAATTTTCATCCCCTCGGTGTTCAGAAACGAGTATGTAGCCTCGCTCAAGCGATTGACCAACCACCTGCAACCGGAATCGTTCATAAGTGTCATGTCATTCGCTCAAAAGTTCGTATTCAATATTTCCTTTGAAAACTATGGCGCAGCCAGATTGCTGATGGAGGAATGCCATGCCTTCGATGGCCCAGCAGGGTCAACTCTGGGTCACCTCTGGGGTCAGGCTTGACTTTCGGTCACCTCTGGGGTCAGGCTTGACTTTCTGCTATTTTCTGTTACCTTGTCCACATGGCACGCAAACCACGCATCCACTACCCCGGCGCAGTCTATCACGTCATCCTTCGCGGTAACGCCGGACAACCGGTTTTCTTCGACGACCGTGACCGGTTGCGCTTCTATCTCTATCTGCAATTTGCAGTAGAAAAATTTGGCTGCCGTATCCACGGCTTCTGCCTCATGACAAACCACATTCATCTCATCGTACAGACAGGAGATGTCGCCCTGTCCAGAATCATGCAGAACCTTTCTCATCGTTACACAAAATGGATTAATTACACACAGTCACGCACCGGCCATGTTTTCCAGGGCCGCTACAAAGCGCTACTCCTGGATGCCGACGCTTACCTGCTTGAACTCGTTCGGTACATCCACCTCAACCCTGTGCGGGCCAAAGTTACAATTGCACCTGATGATTACCCGTGGAGCGGCCACCACACATACACGGGAAAAGAAGTTATCCCTTGGCTTACAACGGACTGGGTGCTATCGATGTTTGCCGCCGATGCACAAATCGCCCGACAAAAGTACCAGAAGTTCGTATTCGATGGGATCGGAGAGGCGCGAAGAAATGATTTTCACAGCGGCACATGCGAAGGCAGGATTCTCGGCAATGACACATTCGCAGATGATATACTTGCAAAGACACACCAGCAAAGGCTTCACAATTATTCGATTGCCAACATCGTGCGAGTCGTCTGTCGCCATTACGGCATTACCGCAGAACAGCTGACAGCACCGGGGAAGGCACGACCATACAGCAAGGCACGGGCGCTTGCCGCTCTTCTCGTCCAAGAGACGCAGGGGTGTTCCCTAACGGAGTTAGGAAAACTATTGAACCGGGATATCGCACCACTGGGAAGAGCCGGTCGGCGGCTCGCTGAAGAGGCTTACAGCAATGATCAGCTTAATGTAAGACTTGGCGAACTCCGACGAGAATTCCAAAAAATAGCAGAAAGTCTAGCCTGACCCCGGTTTTACTCCCCCTCGCCCGCCGAGCCCTGACACCGCTTGTTTTCTGCGGAACAGAGCTGATCTGGCTCGCCGGTCTGCGCATTTCCCATCTGGCGCGGGTGGATCTGCTGTCATCATGCACAGTTAAATGCTGCGTATTCGTGTAAACGGGGCTGTCGGAGCAGTCAATTGACTTGTGTATCAACAGCCGATATGGTAGTTATGTAAAATTTTTACAGCCATGATCTGTACAAAACGATGGGGGTATACGTGAACCAGTTTTACAAGAATCTTTCTCTCTGGCTGGTCATCAGCCTAATGATGATCCTGCTCTTCAACATGTTCAACAAGCCGCGGCCGACAGCCGATAAAATCAGCTACAGCGATTTTATCACCCAGGTCGAAGCCGGCAAGATCACTGCCGTGACAATCCAGGGCAACGATGTCTTCGGAAAGTATGACGGTAAGGACGGCAAGGACTTCCACACCTACAAACCCAACTCCGATGCAGACTTGACCAAGACGCTGCTGGAGAAAAAGGTTACCATCCAGGCCAAGCCGGAAGAAGAAAAGTTCTCCTGGTTCTCCATCTTTATCTCCTGGTTTCCGCTGATCCTGTTGGTGGGGGTCTGGATCTTCTTCATGCGCCAGATGCAGGTCGGCGGCGGCAAAGCCATGTCCTTCGGCAAGAGCCGGGCTAAACTGCTGACCGAGTCGCAGGATAAGATCACCTTCGAAGATGTGGCCGGCATCGAAGAGGCCAAGGAAGAACTGAACGAGATCATCTCGTTCCTCAAGGAACCCAAAAAATTCACCAAACTGGGCGGCAGGATTCCCAAAGGTGTTTTACTGATGGGGCCTCCGGGTACCGGCAAGACCCTTCTGGCACGGGCCATCGCCGGCGAGGCCGGTGTGCCGTTCTTCTCCATCTCCGGTTCGGACTTTGTCGAGATGTTCGTCGGCGTCGGCGCCAGCCGCGTACGCGACCTGTTCCAGCAGGGCAAGAAGAGCGCCCCCTGCATTATCTTCATCGACGAAATCGACGCCGTCGGTCGCCATCGCGGAGCCGGTCTGGGCGGCGGCCATGACGAGCGTGAGCAGACCCTCAACCAGCTGTTGGTGGAGATGGACGGCTTCGAGTCCAACGACGGGGTCATCCTGATCGCCGCCACCAACCGTCCCGACGTGCTCGATCCGGCCCTGCTGCGTCCCGGCCGTTTCGACCGCCAGGTGGTGGTCCCGCGTCCCGACGTCAAAGGGCGCGAGATGATCCTCAAGGTTCACGCCAAGAAGGTCCCGCTTTCTCCAGAGGTGGACCTGGCGGTGATCGCCCGCGGCACCCCCGGCTTCTCCGGCGCCGACCTGGCCAATGTCGTCAACGAAGCGGCCCTCCTGGCAGCACGCCAGGACAAGTCGGTTGTGGACCCGAGTGATTTCGACAATGCCAAGGACAAGGTACTGATGGGGGTTGAACGCCGTAGCATGGTCATCTCCGACGAGGAAAAGAAAAGCACCTCCTACCATGAAGCCGGTCACACCCTGGTTGCCAGAACGATTCCCGGCACCGACCCGATTCACAAGGTTTCCATCATTCCACGCGGCCGTGCCCTGGGCGTTACCATGCAGCTGCCCATCGAAGACAAGCACAGCTATTCACGCGATTCGCTGCTGGCCCGGATTGCCGTCCTGATGGGCGGTCGCGCCGCCGAGGACCTGATCTTCAATACCTTTACCACCGGTGCCGGCAACGACATCGAGCAGGCCACCGAAATGGCCCGCAAGATGGTCTGCGAATGGGGCATGAGCGACCGGATCGGGCCGATTTCCTTCGGCAAGAAGGATGAGCAGATCTTCCTGGGCCGTGAGATGTCTACCCACAAGAACTACAGCGAAGCCACTGCAGTGGCGATTGACACCGAGATCAAGCGCATCGTCGATGAGGCCTACCAGCGGGCCCTGACCATCCTGAAAGACAACCTGCAGAACCTGCACAACATCTCGGAATGCCTGATCGAGAAAGAGAACCTGAGCGGAGCAGAGGTGGACGAGATCATTGCCGCCGGCACTCCCATCTACGGTCACAAGCCCGAGG
>JBBQXT010000132.1:0-6925 GCA_038209415.1 Geobacterales bacterium | reverse complement strand
GGTTTTGACAAGGGTGGCCTGTTTATTGAGGGTGCCGTTGTTGCCGGAGATTTCCACGACGAGGATTACCCGATTGAGCATCTGCGCTGCAACTGCCGGGAAAAGTTCGGTAACCGGGTAGCGGTGCGGACAAGCAACAAGTTTCTCATATTTCTGGCAAAGTCTTCTGAAATGCTCTGGATGGTGGGCAAATACGTCCTGGTCGGGGTTGCGATCGGCTCGATTGTCGAACGCTATATTCCCTACGAATGGATTTACCGCTTTTTCGGTGGTGGGGACCCCCTGAACATTGTCTGGGTCACGCTGGCCTCGGTGCCGTTGTTTCTGCACCAGATCAGCGCCTCAAGCATCCTCTCCCACATCAAGAATACTCTCCCCGGCACACTTGATAGCGGTGTCGGCCTGGCGTTCATGATCGGGGGGCCGGTAACGGCTATTCCGACCATGGTCCTGTTCTGGACGATCTTTCATAAACGGGTCTTTGTGCTGTACATGTTCGTGTGCATTGCCGGCACGATACTGATTGCCGGTGCATTCCAGTGGTTGGTCTTTGTGCCGGGAGTTGACACCGGCAATCAGCTGCTCAAGGGGGTTTCGTCCCTGGCGGGTGGACGTTTTGCAGCCATCAGCAAAGCAGGTCAAAATGTGCGGGTTGCACTGGAGACAGCAGGGAGTAACATTATTGCCACATATTCCAATGATGTGGCCGGCCATGGTGGTGTCGTTTTTGATGCCGGTTTCGCCCGGTTTGCCGCGGCCGCCAACGGGATCAAAGATGACCGGCGCTATGTTGCCAATCTTGCTGATTGGCTTGAACAAAGCGTCAGTTCCCAAGCGAGAAACAAGGTTCTGATCTATACAGTAGATGGCACTGACAGGAAAGACCCGCTCGCTTTCGGAGCAGGTCTTTCTGAAATCCTGCGCCAGGGGAAATATGCCGTCACATTCAGTGACCGCAGTAGCACCCCGAATCTGAGCGAGCGGATGCTGGCGGAAGCTGACCAGCTCTGGCTCTTTTTCCCTGATTCCGGAAGCGTGAACCAGTTGACGGACGCTGAATTGAAACTGATTTCCCGCTTCAACGAACGCGGAAACGGTATACTCGTTGCTTTGGAAAAACGGCAACCTGCTCCAGATGGCTATGCGTCCGTGAACCGGCTGACATCGCGCTACGGCGTACAGTTTGCCGGGGGGGCGGGCAGCAGTTCCCGCATCTCCGTGGGTGTTGCTTCACAGTTCTTTGCTTCTGCTTCCGAGGTGCTCGGCAGGTTTTTAAAAATTGTTCACAAGGCATGATACAGAAGGTTAACCAACTACCGGGAGGGAAGAAAAAAACATGAAATCACAAATTATTGATGTACAGAAGCTGAAGAAATTTGACGATGCCAAACGTTACCAGGAAACAGTCTGGTCGGATGATCATGGCCGCATCAGCATGATCTGCATGAAGCCGGGCCAGGAAATCGTTACCCACACTCACCATGGCAGTCATATCTGGACAGTCATAGAAGGTCAGGGTCAGCTTCTTTCCGGTAACGAGGCCCAAACAATTAGTATCGGCCAGATTGTGGTCGTACCAGCCTTTGAGGATCATGGTATCCGCAATGCTTCATCAGAGAATCTGGTGATTGCTTCGATTACCGCGAAAGGTGACTAGAAATCATGTCCAGGGTTTTTCGCAACCCTGACGTCCTCTGGCGTCGGGAATCTGATAGCGGGAAGGGGGGTTCTGCGGAGGAAACAGTGGCTGCCATTCTTTTTTCCGGCGGCACGATGCTCTCTGTGAACGAATTGGGCTTAGAGGTCTGGCAGTTGTGCGACGGCCGGACGGTTGACGAGATGATCACATCTCTGGAGTCCGAGTTCGATGTCGATGAGACTGTGCTGGTTGTTGACGTTCAGGCATTCCTCGAGAGTCTGCAGCAAAAGGGGTTTATCCGGTATGAGTAACCTTCAGCTCAAAGCGCCACTTATCATCAACTGGGCTATCAATAACAGCTGCAACTTCGCCTGTAGCCACTGTTACAGTCGCGAAGACACTCACGATGAACTTCCGCAGGATGTGCTTTACTCCTGTCTCGAGAAGGTAGCAAAAGCCGGCGTGTTTTCCGTAAACTTCGGTGGCGGTGAACCGCTTCTGCACCAGCACCTGCTTGAAATCGCAGCCTTTTCCCGTGGTCTGGGGTTGCGAGTTTCCATGAACAGCAACGGTTGGCTGATCGATTACGATAAGGCTGCGGCACTCAAACAGGCCGGTTTCACCAAGGTTGGTATCAGCATCGACAGCCATCTGTCCGATGTTCACGACAGCTTCCGCGGAGTGGCAGGTAGCCATGTCCGGGCGCTGGCAGCGCTTGGGCACCTGAAGTCGGTTGGCATTGCTACCTCTATATCCACGGTCATCTGCCGCATCAACAGTGCGACCATCGACGACCTGGTTGCCTTGGCTATTGAGCAGGGTGTTGCCCAGCTCAATTTTCACAACTTCAAGTGTTCCGGCCTCGGCATGGCCAACAAGGACAGCCTTGATCTGACGCCGGATGAGTGGAAGCTCTTTTACCGAGACGCCATTGCTGTCAAGCGTTCGGTAAAGGGCCTCGATATCTCGCTTGACGATCCGATAATTGCCTTACTGGATGCCCGCGATGCCGGGAGTCTGGTCAAAGGGAGTGTGTGCGGCAAGTTGTCGCTCAATATCAAGGCCAACGGGGATATGACCCCCTGCGGCTTTATCCCGATTGTGATAGGCAACATCGCCCGCGACGATCTGCAGCAGGTCTGGAAAGAGTCGGCGGTGTTGGACAAGATGCGTAACAAGCAACCCACCGGAAAGTGCAGCGGCTGCAGCAAATATGACGATTGCCTGGGTGGCTGTACCGCACGCGCCTTGGCTCTCACCGGTGACATGAACAGCCCGGACCCGCATTGCTGGGGAAGTGAAACACCGTCTAGCTGACCGCCCGGCAAGGCCTGCCTGTTGCACGGCGAAGTTAGTACGCCAAGGAATTACAAAAATGGAACTGGCACTACCCATTACCATCTACTGGGACCTGGCCCCCGGTACTCCTCATGATGACTCACTTTTGCGATTCTGTGACGAAATTATGGATTGTCGGCCGCTCATGCTGCAACTGTACGATCCCTCCCCGCAATTGGGTGAGGGGGTACGTTCGATTCTGAAGCGGTTCAGGGAAACACAGGTCGCTGTTTCATTAACCATAACATCTCCCTGCCTGTCATCTCTTACAGACACACCTGTTGACGAGCTTGGCGTCAAGGAAATTCTACTTACATTTGCCAGCCTTGTGTCTTTGGGGAAAATTTCTGGTCTGCCGGATGTTGGGCTCTCATTTTCAGTGACCCGTGACAATTGGCGTGAACTCCCAGACGTTGTTTCTGTCTGTCGGGAGCGTAGCTTTAGCCGCTTGGTACTGCCGATGCAGCGTCTGTTCAATGGCGGGGAAGCGTTTTTGCTCAGCAGAATTGAGCAGAAAATCCTCGAAAAGGCCCTGGCCAAGATCGGTGGTAACGACGGCTTGCGGCTCACTATCCATGACCCGTTTCTATGGCGGTCGTTTAATCCCGGGACACCTTTTCCACAGGGAGGCTGTCAGGCGGCTAACACCATGATCGCCATTGCGCCTGACAGAGGAGTGTTCCCTTGTCCGACTCTGCCTGAACGGATTGGAACGCTCGGATTGACGCCATTGAAAGAGATTATTGACTCTCCCGCCAAGAGAGAGGTTCGAGACAGAATATTAGGCTATCCCGATGCCTGCAGCCACTGTCTGGAGATAACCGAATGCCACGGTGGCTGCCGCGGGAGGGCCTACGTCATGCATGGCTCATTTGACGGCATAGATGATGCCTGCCAGTGATGTTTGCTAAAATTGACAGTAATAGGTGTTGCTTCAGGAATGCCTGAAAGGAACGATTGTGGAATATGCGGAGATCATAGAATTTCACGGCCACTCCTGCCCCGGTCTGGCAATGGGTTACCGTATGGCTTGTGCTGCTATGGATGCGCTTGGGGCCACTCGCTCTGATGATGAAGAACTTGTTGCCGTAGTCGAAAATGATGCCTGTGGGGTCGATGCCCTGCAGTGTGTGACCGGATGCACATTCGGCAAGGGCAACCTGTTCTCCCGGGATCATGGCAAACATGTCTACTCTCTCTTCTCCCGTCTGAAAAGGCAGGGGGTACGTGTGGTTTTTCACGGGAAAGGCATCCCGCCGGAACTTCGCGCGGACAGGCCTGTCTTTGCCGGGCGCATTATGGCGGAGCAGTCCGATGCCATTGTGACGGTCACTGCGATACCGTACGAAGAGCTGCAGACGGCCAAGGTAAGACAGTCTGTTGTCTGTACCGGTTGCGGTGAACCGGTCATGGACAGCCGTACACGTGAGACGGTGAGGGGGCCGGTTTGTATCCCCTGTTCAGAGCCTGCTCGGCACTCTGCCCAGATTTAGATATCAACAGACAGGAAGTGAACATGCAAACCCATCGGATAATCAAGTTGTGCATTGCGCTCATGGTGCTGTGTATCATCTCCGGATGCAAAACCGAAGGAAAACGGCAGGTTGTGAAGATCGGCTACATGCTCTGCAACAGCGAGCAGGAGACCTCCCAGCGCTTCCTGCCGCTGACCCGCTACCTGTCGGACAAGGTCGGGGTCGATTTCGTCATGGTCCCGGTGGATACCCTTGACTTCGAGAAACGCTTCAAGGCCGGCGAGTTTGTTTTTACCCATACCAATTCGCTACTGTACGTTGTGCTGCGGGAAAACCAGGGTGTCCAGTTGCTGGCGTCGGAAAAACGCGGGAAATTGGGCTCCCGTTCCGCCGGTGCTATCATTGCACGCAAGGGGAGCGGTATCGAGAAGCTTGCCGATATCCGGGGCAAACGGATGGCGTTCGGACCGATGCTCGCTCCAACCGGCTACCTGGCCGAGTACGATATGATGCTGGCTGCCGGCATTAACCCGGAAAACGACCTTGCCCATTACACCATCCCGGCCGGGTCCTATAAACATGAAAAACTGATATATGGTGTCCTTTATGGTCTGTACGACGTTGCAGCGGCACCGCTTATGGACCTGGAAAACATGACCCGCGAGGGGAAGATAAGTGCAGATGACATCGTCATCCTGGCGCAGAGCAAGCCGATTCCCTATTGCACCTTCGCAGTGGCCAAAGACGCCGACCCGGCCCTGGTCAAGAAGGTCAGGGAAGCGTTGTTGAATCTGAAACCGACAGACACTGCAACGGTTGACGGCGAACAACTCAGGGTGATGAAAGCGGCCTGGATTGACGGCTATGAAGAGCTCCTTGATTCTGACTATGACCCCATCCGTGAGATGGCAAAACGGGTGAATATGACGCCTTACCAGAAATATTAGTGGGCTGCCTTTTTCTGCATTTCTCAGACAAAGCAGGATGGTTAACGTACACGTCCCGATTGTCGGGCTTAAGGTGAAAATGTTCAAAGATGCTTTTGACAAAGGTTGTTGGCTGCTCCTGGTCGCTGTGGGCGCCTCACTGGCGGTTCTGCTGTACATGAATGGCGGTACGGGCGGTGAAAAACGTGCGCCAGGCGCAGGCAAGGCGCTGGAGCGTGAACTTGACTACCGGGCTCGTGTCGAGCTGATTGCCAAACTCTATGCCCCGGTCGAAAGCCTGAGAAAAGAGGGCAACAATCAAACGGCCCTTTTAAAACTGGATGAGCTGATCAGGAAATACCCCGCAGAAGCCCACGGCTACATTCTTCAGGGTGAGATCCTGCGGGGCATGGGGGCCCCGGACGAGGCGGTTTCATCGTATGTGGAGGGAGTCAGACTGAATGGTGACTATGTGGATGCCAAGAGCCCGCTCTCCCGACGGACGGATATCCAGCTCTTGGTGGACGAAGGGCTTGGGAGCGTCGGCCGGCGTGCCGCTGCCAACCCGGGAAACCGTACCCTGGCTGCCTCACGCGAGAAACTCAACTACCTCAAAAGCCGACTGGCCGGGGGGTGTGAATAAATGATCCGCTCTCGTGATTTCTGGCTGGTTGTGGCGTCTGGTCTCCTGCTGGGCGTTCTTGGGGTACTGTTGTCGGTATGGGGGAATCCGGAGAATTCCGGTATCTGCGTCTCCTGCTTCATCGAGAATAGTGCCGGCGCTCTTGGGCTCCACGATAACCAGCGCATGCAGTACATGCGGCCGGAGCTGATCGGCTTCGTCCTCGGAGCGCTGGCCAGCGCCCTCATCTTCCGTGACTTCCGTTCTCGTGGGGGCAGTGCTCCGCTCTCCCGGCTTTTTCTGGGTATTTTCATGATCTTCGGCTGTGCAGTGTTTATCGGCTGCCCGATCAAACTGCTGCTTCGGCTTACTGCGGGAGACCTCACCGCTGTCGCAGGAGTCGTCGGTTTGGTCGCCGGTGTCTGGGTGGGACTCAAAGGCCTGGCCCATGGGGTAGAGTTTCCCATGCAATCTCATGGGAAGGCAAACGGCGGCCTGCTGATCCCTGGCCTGTTTGTGCTGCTGCTGGTGTTCTTTCTCGCCCGTCCCGCTTTTCTGCTCTTTTCATCCCAGGGAGGCGGGGCTCAGTTCGCTCCGTGGCCGGTGGCACTGACAGCCAGCGTAGCATTAGGAGCACTGGCCCAGCGCAGCCGGTTCTGCATTACCGGTAGTATTCGTAATTTTCTACTGATGGGGCTGAGGGGTCCCGCCCTGTGGGGGCTTCTTGCTTTTGTGGCTGCGGCTCTGGTAGCGAACCTTGTATCAGGCCGCTTCAACCTCGGACTTTACGGCCAGCCGGGAGCCCATTTGGAGTATCTCTGGAGTTTCCTCGGCATGGGATTGGTGGGCTGGATTTCGGTATTGATCGGCGGATGTCCGTTCCGGCAGTTGATCAAGGCCGGAGAAGGTGATGCGGACGCAGGCC
>JBBQXT010000131.1:0-7038 GCA_038209415.1 Geobacterales bacterium | reverse complement strand
CCTTTTTCTTCAAGATACTGGATGAAGCGCTGATTGCCTTCGCTGTATTTCTTGCGCAGACCGCCCGGCGAATAGATGTTGCCCGACTGTTCCATCCGGATATTCTCGCGGGTCAGAGTGAACTCCATCAACTGGTTCATGGTGAACTCGAAAACCCCCTTGCCCACCGAATAGACCATGGAGACCCGCGGACCGTAGAGGATGTACAGTGCGCCAACCATTCTGCGGCCGGGCTGGAGCAGGTCCTGCCCCTGATAGATACCGACAATGGTGCCCACCGCCAGATTGACGTCCACCAGCGAAGAACCGTCCAGCGGGTCGTAGGCGACCGAAAACATGCCCTGGGGATTGCTGGTGACCTGGAAGATCTCTTCCATCTCCTCGGAGGCGATGTTGCAGACCACACCCGAATGCTGCAGGCGCTTGCGCATGATCCGGTCGGAGAGCACATCCAGGGCAAGCTGTTCCTCGCCATACAGATTGGATGTTCCTGCCACTCCCAGATCACCGGTACGGATCGCGTTGATCACATATTTGCTGGCTTCGGCGACCTCACAGATCAGATGCACAAGGTTGCCGCTGATATTCTGGTCACGCAGGTGCTGGCGCAGATCGACCTGAAATTTGGTTTTGCCCGCTTGGCTGTACATACTTTCCTCCGCGATCAGTCGTAGTTATGGGATATCTGGCGGAAAAACAATACTGCAAAGCGCCTGTTTTAGCAATACTAAAGACGCACCCCCAGCGTCGGGGCCGGGTTGGAACGACAAGTTGCGGAGCGGCTGGTTCAGCCAAATGAAATTGACGCCAAATAGGTGATCAGACCGTCCAGAAAAAACACAACAAACAGGCTGCTCATAACCGCCTTGGTGGCGGCCTGGGGGATCTCGGTGGCACTGCGGCCGACACTGAGGCCATAACTGCAGCAGGTGGCTGAAATAAACAGACCGAAAACCAGACTTTTGACAAACGGTACAATGACCTCTGTGGCACCAAGCGAGAGCATGATTCCCTGAACAAACTGCTGGTAGGGGATGTGCCATACGACAGAGGCGATCAAGAAGCTGGCCAGGCATGCGGCCAGCACAAAATAGCAGGTCAGTGTGACGACCGAGATCGTGACACCCAGGATGCGGGGCAGGATCAGGTAGCGTTCGGCTGGAATTCCCAGCATCTCGATCGAGTCTATCTCGCCATTGATCTTCATGCTGCCCAGTTCGGCGGCAATGGCCGTACCGCTGCGGGCGATAACGATGATGGCCGTCAGGAGCGGGGCCAGTTCCCGCATCACCACCCAGACCAGGATCTTGCCGGTCAACGACCCGTTGGTGCCAACCAGGCTGACCACCTGGGTTATGATGACAGCACCGAGCAGAATGGCAATCGTGACGATAATGCCGGAGGCCTGCAGGCCGGTAAAATAGACCTGTTTCATGAGCACCGTGCGGATAGCGGCATTCCCTTGGAGCACCGCCGGCAGGACGTTTTTCAGCGCCCGGCCGAGCATGACCAGGATATCCGAGGCAACCGACAAACGTATCAGGGACCAGCGGCCCAGGCGGGAGAAAATGTCGGCCCGGTTATCCATCAGATGTCGAACACCGCGCCGTCATGCAGGAGCTCGACCTGCTGCAGGCCGAGACCTGCGAGTTCCCTGCGGATGATGTCGTAGTACTGCGGCTTGGGGTGGGTAATAAGGATCCGTTTGGGAAGCCGGTCGATCTTTTCCAGCTCGACACGCAACAGGGAACAGGTCAGGTGTTTGGTCAAAAGCGCCAACGGCTGCATGTCATTGGGGAACGAGACCTCCACAATCAGGGCGTCCACCCCTCCGGCGTACTGCCACAGTTCTTCGGTAGGCCCGGTATCGCCGCTGTAGAGCAGTGTCGTGGGGCCGTGACAGACACGGTAGCCGACCGCCGGGACCGTATGATTGACCGGAATCGCCCGGATGCGGTAGTCGGCAACCGTGTAGTCAACGCCGGTATCGATCGTTTCAAAGGAGATCACCGGCCGGTCGGGACTGGGGATGGTGGTGAAATCGGGCCAGATCACGTTATTGAACAGATGATCCCGCATGGCCGCTATGACCGGTGGAATGCTGAAGACCTTGACCGTGTGGCTGAGATTCTTGATGATGATATTGTCTGCCAGGGCCGGAATAGCGCGGATGTGATCCAGGTGGGAGTGGGTTATGAAAATACTCTGAATACCCCACTGCTCCTCTTCGGTCAGCACTGAACCGATCGTACCGGCATCCAGCAGCAGATGCCCGTCGATCATGTAGGCCGGAGGCCGGAAGTCGGGAAATTCCGCACCGGCGCTCCCCAAAACCCGTAACTTCATAATGGTATCCCTTTCCTACGCTGTACCACAGAGATGAACTACCTGAAATGGCAGCTATCTTGTAACACCCCCGGCAGCAAAGTCAAGCGGCGCCTCACGGTCATTCTGCCTGTCTGTCAAAGGGGCTGACAGCGGGGGCAGAAGTGGGTCCCGCGCTGCCCGACCCTGATCTTGCTGAGGGGCGTCCCGCAGATCCGGCAGGGGTGGCCCTCCCGGCCATAAACACTGACCTCAAAGCTGCCGGCCGTGAAGACACCGTCGATGTTGGCCCCCTGGGCCTCTACCGCCTCATTCAAAACCGAGATGATGGCCGCATGCAGCCGGCGCACAGCGTCCGGCGCAAGATCGGCGGATATCGCGCAGGGATGAAGACCGGCCCGGTACAGACTCTCATCGGCATAGATGTTGCCGATACCGGCCACAAAAGACTGATCCAGCAGCAGCGGCTTGATCTGGCGGCGATAGCCGGCCAGGCGGGCTGCAAATTCTACGAAACCGATATCCAGGGCATCCGGACCCATGCCCCCCGTTACCACTGCGGCATCATCGACCAGCCAAACCCGGCCGAATTTACGCGGGTCGTCAAAGCGCAGGGCCAGACCGTTATCCAGCAGCAGTGCCAGGCGCGTATGCCGCTGAACAGCCTCGCTTTCCGGAACAAGGTACAGCCGGCCGGTCATGCGCAGATGAATGGCCAGGCAGTGCGAGCGGTTGTTTGGACACTCCAGGTGAAACAGCAGATATTTTCCCAGCCTCGCGATGGAGGCAAAGCGACACCCGTGCAGCCGCGCATCACCAAAGTCCTCTGAAGCAGGAGACACGACGCCGGACCAGACAAGATTGACGGACTGGATCCGCGCCCCGATCAGGGACGGACAGTCATCCCGCAAGCTACGGACAACGCTCTCTACTTCAGGCAATTCAGGCATAACAGATACTTCCCGGCCAGCAGTCACCTGCTGTTTTAAAAGACATTTTCACCATTGCTGGATGACGGAGTTTAGCAAGATCGTTGCGGGAGTCAAACGGAATGATCTTCGGTAAATTGTACTTGAGAATTGCCGCGAATCTGTTAATTTTGGTGGGCTGCTCACGTGCTTCCAAGGGCTGACGGATTTGAAAGAGGTACGCAAGTTGTGCATCAAGTAATTGATAAAACCCTTGTAATATATGTTTAAGAGGTATGATCGTTTTTTTTGTCTATCGGTTTGAATTGAAATCGTAAAACAATAAGAGCAAAGGCACAGATACCTGATAGGAGCCCCCATACAAAGGGGTTTTTTCCGCGTTTTTTAGCCATATAAAATCCAATAAAAGCAGGTATGATATTTACCAAAATGACAAAATAAACCAACTCAGTCATAGTTTCCCCTCAATTTTCAATTGTAATTATTTCACTTTAACATCACACTTAAATCATTGCAATCGGTAGGCTCACTGTAGACCAACAATCCAATACAGCGATAGGAGGTGACAATCTAATGGCAACCTGGAAATGCAGTTGCGGCTTCAGCAAGGAAGGCCGCTGCAAACCTCAGAAATGCGAGAAGTGCGGTGAAAAGGGACAATTCGTCAAGGCTGAATAAGCCCGGTGCACATCTACAACAAAGGGCGTCGGAGCAATTCTCCGGCGCCCTTTGTCGTGTCGGAATGTAAAGAAAAACAGTGCGGGACAGCCAGCATCAGCGACAAAAACGCCGTGGCAGCCGGTGACAGCTCGCGTCCTGCGCGATATGCCGCATAGAATTTTCGCTTGACGCTGAGGCCGGGAATCCTGACGGTTGTCAAAACACCGCTGGCCAACTCTTCCCCGATTGACTTGCTGGAGACGAAGGCGTAGCCGGCTCCCTCCAAAAGGGCACGCTTGATCGCCTCGCTGCTGCCCAGCACCGCGACAACCCGCAACGCCTCACGGCTGATCCAGGTTCCGGCCAGGGCTTCATAGACCGCTTTCTGCGTGCCGGAGCCCTGTTCACGTACGACCAGCGGGACCTTGCACAACTCGGCCTGACTGAGGCTCTTTTTCACCGTATCAAGGCTGCCGCGTGCCACGGCGCAGACAATCGTGTCCTCGCCCATCACCTCGAAATGAACGCGGTCGTCGTCATAGCGGCCGCCGATAAAGCCCAACTCGACCTCTTCCGCCAGCAATTGCTGGACCACCGACCGGCTGTCACTCTGGGAAACCTCCAGACGGACACGCGGACATTCCGCCTGAAACCTCCCCAGGCTGGCCGGTATCAGGCAGGTACCGGGAATATTGCTGGCGCCGACCTTGAGGACCACATCCTCCATCCCCAGAAAGCGCCGCACAGCGGAACGCGATTCATCGCATTCCGACAGAATCCTGCGGGCACGGCTCAAAAAGAGCTTGCCCGCTTCCGTCAGCAAGGCCCCGCCCCGGCCGCGATCAAAGAGCCGTATGCCCAGTTCCTCTTCCAGACCTTGGATATGTTGGCTGGCCGTTGATTGCGTTATGCAGGATTTTTCCGCGCCTCGGGAAAAACTGCGCGTATCCGCAACCGCCGCAAACACTTCGAGCTGCTTTAACGTCATGACAAATCACCTTTATTGATAATTACGATAATATTAATCGGAATATACAAAATAGCTGTTTGCGTTACAAGTTTTTTACATGCTATCATTGAAAAAAATCGATGGGAGATACACATGCCCAAAAAATGGCTGCCTAAACCACATCACATCAAAACTGCTAAAATACGAAACATGAAACTAGTTGTATTTCTTATTGTATTCATTATTTCGCTGGCAAGCATCGGCACAGCAGATACACTGGCTGTCAGCCGATTTGCCAGCGAGGGCCTGGCCGGATGGGAAAGTAAAAGCTTCAAGGGGATGACGGAGTACAGCCTGGTCAGGGAGGGCGGGAGTACGGTGCTGAAGGCCCACAGCAGCGCGTCAGCTTCCGGCCTTTTCAGGAAGATGCCGCTGGATCCCGCTCGCTACCGCTACCTGCGCTGGAGCTGGAAGGTCACGGAACCTCTGAAAAACGGGGCGGAAAAAACCAAAGGCGGCGATGATTACAGCGCCAGAGTCTATGTCGTTTTTCCGGGCTTGTTCTTTTGGCAGACCAAGGCCATCAACTACGTCTGGGCCAGCCGCCTGCCGAAGGGCGAGACATTTCCCAACCCCTTCACCGGTAATGCCATGATGGTCGTGGCTGAATCCGGAATGGCCAAGGCTGGCACCTGGGTGGTCGAGCAGCATGATATCCTGGCCGATTACCGCCGGCTGTTCGGCGAAGAACCACGGGGAATCGGGGCAATTGCGGTCATGACCGATACCGACAACACCGGCGGCGAGACAAGCGCCTGGTATGGAGACATATTCATCTCCTCCAGCCCGTGATCAGAATTAATAAAAACCTCCGAGGTTTCTGAAACCTCGGAGGTCTGATAAGGAATAATTTTGATTACAAATGCGAATGAGAACCCGTTCCGACACGAGGGGTGCGCCGCAGACATTCGAGCCAGCTGACTGCCTTCACCAGAAGTTTTCCGGCGGCACAATTCCCAGCTCCGTCAACGGCTCATGTTTCCAGGGCTCCGATCAGATCCTTGATGTCGGCAACACCGTTGGCAACCAGCCAGGCCTCCATATCCGTGGCAATCTGCTGGGCCGCACCGGGGTTAATGAAGCTGGCGGTGCCGACCTGCACCGCCGTGGCGCCGGCCAGGATGAACTCCAGGGCATCGGTGGCGTTCATGATGCCGCCGATGCCGATAATCGGCAGCTTGACCGCTTTGGCTACCTGCCAGACCATGCGCAGGGCGATCGGCTTAATGGCTGGGCCGGAGAAACCGCCGGTGATGTTGGCCAGCACCGGACGACGGCTGTCGAGATCGATGGCCATGCCGGTCAGGGTATTGATCAGCGACAGGGCGTCGGCCCCGGCATCCTCACAGGCCCTGGCCATGGCGGTCACATCGGTCACATTGGGCGAGAGCTTGACGATCAGCGGCTTCCCGGTGGCGGCACGGCAGGCGCTGACCACCGCCGCGGCGCAGGCCGGATCGGTGCCGAAGACGATGCCGCCCTGCTTGACGTTGGGACAGGAGATATTGACCTCCAGGCCGGCCACTTCCGGGATCCCGTCCAGGCGGGCGGCCATCTCGGCGTATTCATCAACCGTATTGCCGAAAAAATTTGCGATGGCCGGGGTGTTGACCATGCGCAGAAAAGGCACTTTCTTGGCGATGAAGGCCTCGATGCCTACGTTCTGCAGGCCGATGGCATTCAGCATGCCGCCCGGCGTCTCGACGATGCGCGGGGTCGGGTTGCCGGCGCGCGGCTTGAGGGAGAGCCCCTTGGTAACGAAGGCGCCGATGCTTTCCAGATCGCAGTATTCGGCAAACTCCTCACCATAGCCAAATGTGCCGGAGGCGGTCATGACCGGGTTGCGCAGCGCTATGCCGGCCAGATTGACGCTCATACCAGGTTTCATGCTACTCCCTCCACTTCAGTTCGCCGGCCTCGAAGACCGGCCCTTCAGTACAGACGCAACGGAAATCAGGCGTCTCCGGCGAATGGCCGCTCCCCGGCGCCACGCACCCCAGGCAAGCGCCGACTCCGCAGGCCATGTAGCCTTCCAGGGACACCTGACAGGAGATGCCGCGCGCCGCTGCTATGCCTGCAACCGCGTTGAGCATGCCGTGCGGACCGCAGGCATAG
>JBBQXT010000130.1:0-7313 GCA_038209415.1 Geobacterales bacterium | reverse complement strand
GCCGCCAGCGTTCGTTCTGAGCCAGGATCAAACTCTCCAGTTGAATTTCTGAAAGTCTGATTAAACAAACTCAAATCTATTTCTGACAAATTTGTTACCGCAATCACTACACAAACTGCTATTCGGTTTTCAAAGACCAGCTCTCAAACAGAAGAGGATAAATAACAAAACCAATTCCGTATGTCAACTAAAATGTTTCCGCTGCGAAATCTTTTTTTGCTACCCACCAAACTTCTTTCCCAAAAGGGACTCGTTTACTAACATGACCCGAAATGATCTGTCAAACAAAAATCAACTTACACGATAAATAATTTATACCAATAAACACTCTCAAAAAATCTCGTAAAATCCGTGCGTACCTAACATGTTAACTTTCATCAGGTTTGTGGAACCACGCGTCTCTATCGGAATGCCCAACTATTTATTCATGGATGACACTGTAAGCGGATTCGGGGAGGCGTCAGGACGGATCTTCCAGGCTTGCTTCCAGGACAGGGATGATGACAACCTTGATCTTGCCTTTGCCCCACAAACCAATTTTCTTGGCCGCGGCTCGTGATAGATCGATGAACGGAAAGAGTTTTTTGGCGCAGCGGTCATTGATGGTGACGTGGACTTCCTGTTTGGTGGCGGGGTTGACGACTCGCACCACCGTTCCCAGCGGCAGGTTCTGGTGGGCGCCGGTCATTTTGTCGGGGTGATAGCGGTGACCCGAGGTTGTCCTGCGGCCTTCGAAGCGCTTGGCGTAGTACGAGGCAAAGCCCTCCTTCGGCATCAGGGCACTCCCTTTGAGGACGAGCTCTTCCAATTTTGAGATGACTGACGATTCCAGTTCAGCCAGCGAACTGCCGGCAGGGACAGACGCCGCTTCGGCCTGTCTCACCAGCGTCAGCCCGCACAGCAGGACGGCACAGGTCAGCAGTATCTGCCATTTTATATGATTCATTCGACTCATACACATCTCCAGTAGATGTGCGTTATACAATATTGAAGCGCTGCGGTCAAGTAAGGCGAATTTTCAGCGCTTCAGGTATTCCTGTATCCCCTTCCGGAAATCCCTGGGTTCGAAGCCGAAGATCCTTTTCCAGCGCCCGTCGCAGATATTTTCCTCGATCAGCATCTGGAGCTGATCCATGGTGATGGGAAACTGCGGTATCTGTTGCATGACCGGGATAATCATCCGCATCAACCCCAGCGGCAGATGAACTTTGAACGGCGCAGGCCTGCCCATGGCAGAGGCAACGGTATCAAGCAATTCCAGGTAACTCATACGGTCGTTACCGCACAGTTCATAACATTGGCCCATGGTTTCGGGCAGCTCCAGTGCCAGTGCAAAGCAGCGGGCCACATCTGCGGCGTGGATCGGCTGCAGGCGGTAAGCAGCGCTGCCGATGACCGGCATGACCGGTGCCAGTCGCAGCTGCCCCGCCAGCATATTGATAAAGGCATCTTTGGGGCCATAGATCAGCGAAGGGCGCAGGATGGTATAATCAAGCCCGCTCGACCGCACCAGCTCCTCGGACCGGAACTTGGTCGAATGGTAGCGGGAGCCGGCCTCCGGCCGTGTTCCCAGGGCCGACATCTGCAGGTAGCGCCGCACCCCGGCCTGGCTGCATGCCGCCAGCATGTTTGCTGTCGCCTGTACATGCAGGCGTTCGAAGGTAATACCCCTGGCAGGAAATTCCCGGATGATCCCGACCAGGTTGATGACGGCATCACATTCATGGGCCGCATCTGCAAAACTCTCCAGGGAAGTGGCATCCCCTTCCACCTGGTCGATGCCGTCTGCAATGTTCAGGCTTCGTTTGTGAACCAGCAGGCGCAGCTGATGGTCGCGCCGGAGGAGTTCCTCAACCAGATGGCCCCCGACAAAACCGGTCCCGCCGGCGATGAATATCTTCATGACGCACCCCTTTTCCATAACCTGTCCCGCAGCCCGGAACTCCTTTCAGTGCGGCGCTCCACAGCTTGACGAAAGACCTCTTCGTCGCCCCATATTTCAACGCGCTTCCTGGCCCGGGTGACGGCCGTGTACAACAGCTCGCGACTGAGCACTTCCGACATTTTGTCCGGCAGAACCAACAGCACAGTATCGAATTCGCTGCCCTGGGTTTTATGGACGGTCAGGGCAAAGGCCGGTTCATGGTGCGGCAACCGCAATGTCGAGACCCGGCGCACCCCGGCACCCTCCGGGGCAGGGAAAAAAACCGCTGAACCATCTTCTGTTTTGGCACCGCTCCTGATCCCGGTGTCGCCGTTAAAAAGCTCCAGTTCATAGCTGTTTGCCGTAATCATGACCGGTCGCGGAAAGATTGCCGTCGAACCGGCCGAGAGCAATCGTGTCAGCGCCGACTCGATCAGCCGGTTGAGGTTTGCTACTCCAAGGCGCCCCTCACGGTGCGGCGCAAGAACCCGGAAACGATCCAGAGCCTGCAATGCCTCTAGCGGAAGAGTGGCGGCCGCATAAGCAGCGTAGCCCTCTGCCGCGCTTGCCATAAGTGTTTCGGCAAAGGTTCCGGCAGGCGGAAGCGAACGCCAGCACACATCGCCATAGAGACCGGAATTGAGCAGTTCCAGCGCCCCCGCACCATCGCCGGCATTGATCAGGCGGCTCAATCTGCCGATACCGCTTTCATCAGGAAAACGATAACTCCGCGTCAGATGTACGATGGCTGGGCGGTCGGCAAGCGCAGCCGTATCACGGCTGCCGCCGGCACAGATATCCGACAGGACCGCACCGGCCTCAACGGAAGCCAGCTGGTCGCGGTCTCCCAGCAGGATCACACGCGCGTCGGAACGCAAGGCGTCCAGAAGCCTGGCCATCAACGGCAGATCAACCATGGAGGCCTCATCAACAACCAGCACATCACACGGCAGCGGATTCGCGCGATGGTGACGGAAACCCGACCGGCCGGGAATCGCGCCCAGCAGGCGGTGGATGGTGGCAACCTCCCGTGGCAGAGCGGCTCGGACGGCCTCGGATAGCGGTAATTTCTCCGCTGCCTGGGCCAGGGACTGTTTCAGGCGCATGGCAGCTTTGCCGGTCGGGGCCGCCAACAGTATAACGGGCGCCTCACCATCAGCCAGCTCGATCATCAGTGCCAGGATCCGGGCAACGGTGGTCGTCTTGCCGGTGCCCGGGCCTCCGCATACGACCGTGAATTGTCGTGACAGGGACGCTTGAGCGGCATCCCGCTGGCGGTCCCCTTCACCACCGACCGGCGGGAAATAACGGTCCAGCCCCGCCGCGAGGCTGGCTGTGTCCCACGTCAGCAGGGCACTGCGGGCCAGAATCCCTTCAGCCACCCTGCGCTCGGCATCCCAGGAGCGGTGCAGATACAGACGACCACTTGCGTCAAGCACCAGAGGCGTGTAGTCGCCCGGGCGGCCAACCGCATCGCAGCCGGACAACAGTTCCTGCCAGTGATCCGCCGGAGGCGCTTTCAGCGGTTCGCTGCCCGGCTTGAAGGGCACAATGCCAGTGTCTGCTACCCCGGACAGTTCAAGGCAGACATGACCGCGACAGGTGACGGAACTGACCAGAGCAGCCGCCAGCCATAACCCTTCGCAGGCCTTGCCTTCGGTCCGGGTAATAAAATCTGCGAAATGGGTATCGAGACGGGAAAGCTGGAGGATATCCATCAGAGAACCGCGGCCCTTTCTTCCGGGAAAACCGGTCCGGAGGCCATCCCTTCACTATAGGCGGTCAGACGGTTTTTGCCGGTGCGTTTGCTGACATACAAGGCCTGATCGGCCCTGGCTGTGATGGTTTGCACGTCAGGGCCATCTTCCGGGAATCCGGCCAGTCCGGCCGAGAGGGTCGAGGAAAGCAGATGCCCCTCAAAGGGAAACGTGGCCGCGGCCATGTCGCTGATAATGCGGGCCACGGCGACAGTCACGGCACTTTTCGTGGTTTCGTTGAACATGATCACAAACTCGTCTCCGCCGTAGCGGGCACAAATGTCGGAGGTGCGGATATTGCTGATGATTATGGATGCCACCTGACGGATCAGTTCCGTGCCGGCTTGGTGACCGAACTGGTCGTTGATCTTCTTCAGACCGTCAGCGTCAATCATGCAGATAACAAATTTCCGCTCATAACGCTGTGCCAGCTTCTCCTGAACATCAGCCAGCATGAAAAAGTTGCGCATATTGTTGAGACCGGTCAGATCATCGGTAAGCGACAGCCGTTCCACCTCCCGACGTGCGTTCTCGGTCTCGTCGGCCAGCATGGCACCCAGGTGGGCGATCAGCATATAGGGGAACAGTTCCAGGATATGGGTCAGATAATAGTTGATCTCGCGGATGTCGGCCGAGGCCAGCAGGACGTAGGAGGTGACAGCCAGACCGGCCATCAGATAGGTGATCCGACGCCCCTGGGTCAGGGCTGCGGACATCAGGACCAGGTAGAGCAATGACAGGAACGGGCTGGTAAGTTTGCCGGTATACCAGCAGACCGCCACAATAAACACAAGAAAGACAATCAGGTCGATGAAGGTCTTGAGCTGGCTGTAACGGCGGGAAAAGATACCGTAGCGGGCATTCACGTTATAGAAGAAAAGCAGTACGCAGAAGATGGCCAGAAATGGGAGACTGGCCTGGTTCGGTGCGGGCATGATCTTGATCGCCAGGGCCACCAGGGCGATCAGCAGCCAGGAAATATTTCCCATAATGCGATCATAACCCCTGAAACGCTGCTGAACTCCCGGGGCAAGCGTAGCGGGCTGCAAATCATTCATGATGAACTCCGACACTACCGGTCAAATTTACAGGGCGCCCTGCCGGTGACCATACCCTGATAAACGTACACATCTTATGTCGAGGCCTGCAAGGTGATCCAGGCCACGGCCGCATAACGCACAAGCTTTCCCGAGGCCACCAGCAACCACTCGGAACCCAGCGGCAGCAGGGTTGAAGCCAGGAAACTGATCATGAAAAGAGCGGCATATCCCGGTTGATTGGCCCAGTCATGCAGCATGACAGCATACGTCAGAAATTGGTTGTCAAAATGAGTCAATCGGCTACAATACCCCCCGCAATTCTTTTGTAGAACTATCGACATTGTAACGATATATGAGAATTCGGCAAGAGGTAACCATGCAAAAAGGCAAACCAGCCAAAAAGTATTCCCAGGCGGGACGTCTGCATACGATCATCCGCCTGCTGGAAGCGCGGCGCAACATGACCATCGACGACCTGGCCGAGGAGTGCGACGTCGACCGGCGGACCATCCATCGCGACCTGAATGCGGTACAGGAAGCCGGATATACTCTCACCTCCGAATGGCAGGAGGGGAAAAAGGTCTACAGCTTCCCGAGCAAATCGCGCAATCTCCCGCCGATAACCTTCACACTCAACCAGCTGATGTCGCTCTACCTGCTGCGCTCGCTGGGGGTTTATCTAGCCGGCACCCCGTTCCAGGCCGAGATAGATGAACTGTTCCGCACCATTACATCGGTACTCCCTGATCGCTATGCCGCACATCTGGAAAGGATCGCCCGGGTATCCCTGCCGCTTCTGCACGGGGCACGCGACTATTCATCCACCGCGCAATTCATGGAGGGATTGCAGCGGGCACTGCTGCATCAGTACCGGGTGCGGCTGGAGTATGCAAAAAATGGTCAGGGCACCCCCGAGACCTACGAGGTTGACCCGTATACCCTGGTATTCCACAAGGGCGGCATCTATCTTCTGGGCCTCGCCCACAACCGCACCGGCATGCGGCTTTTTGCCCTGGAACGGATCCGCGGAATCGAGGTAACCCGCCAGCGCTTTGAGATACCCGAAGGATTTCAGCCGGAAGCGCATTTCGGCAACGCCTTCGGGCTGGTAAGCGACGCCCCCATGAACGTCCGGGTGCGTTTCTCTCCCGAGGTAGCTCACACGGTCAAGGAGCGGATCTGGAGACCGGGACAGCAACTGAGTACCGATACTGAGGGGCGGGTCACCATCGAGTTTATGGCTGCCGGAGAAATGGAACTGGTTTCATGGATACTCTCCTACGGCATGCATGCCGAGGTGCTCGACCCGCCGGAACTTCGCCAAGAGGTCAAACGGCAGGTCCGCGAGATGCGCCAGTACTACCGCGGCAAGGACAAGAAGGCGGATAAGCCATCAAAACGGCAAAGTTGACAACAAATTTAGCGCAAATCATTTCATGCTGTGCCATCTAAACAGGAACCAGGAAACCGATGACCGAAAACAGCACACTAGGTGACATCATCCAGCAGCGCATTGCCCAACAGGGCAGAATAACCTTTGCCGAGTTCATGGCAGCCTGCCTGTATGAGCCGGGGCTGGGCTACTACACCTCGCCGGGTCGCAAGGTCGGAGCCGAGGGTGATTTTTACACCAGCATCTCCGTGCATGCCGCCTTCGGCAGGGTTATCGCCCGCGAGACAGCCCAGATGTGGCGCTGTATGGACTCGCCGGCAATATTTACCCTGGTTGAGTGCGGAGCCGGAAATGGGCGTCTGGCCTGCGACATCATGGATTATCTGGCCGAACGGGAAGCGGTCCTGTATGGCAACCTGCGCCTGGTACTGGTGGAGAAGGAGCCGACACTCGAATCCGCGCAGCGGGAGATGCTTGCCGCACATGCCGACAAGATCACCTGGCTGTCACCGAAAGAGTTCTGCTCGGGTAGTTTCAGCTTCAGCGGCTGCCTGTATTCCAATGAACTGATTGACGCACTGCCGGTGCACCGGGTGGTGATGGCCGCGGACGGGCTGCAGGAGATCTACGTTACCCTTAAAGACGGTGAATTCCGCGAGGAGGCTGGTCCACCCTCAACGCCCGCCATCAGCGAATATTTTTCCAACCTGGGCATTGAACTGCATCCCGGTCAACAGGCAGAGGTCAATCTGGCCGCACCAGCCTGGCTGGCATCGGCGTCAAAGGCGCTGCTCAAGGGTTTCATACTGACAATCGATTACGGCTTTCCGGCCGCGGAACTGTTTACACCCCGTCGCAAACGGGGAACACTGCTCTGCTACTATCGCCACCTGACCGAGGAAAACCCCTATATCCGCCTCGGTCTCCAGGACATCACCTCCCACGTGGACTTCACCACCCTGATCAACTGCGGAAAAGAGCTGGGACTGCAAGCGGACTGGTTCGGAGAACAGTACCGTTTCCTGCTTTCGGCCGGAATAGTGGAGGAAATCGAAGAGGTCGAACGCTCGGAAGCCACGGAAGAACGGAAGCTCAAACTGCGCCTGGCCTTCAAGAAGCTGATCATGCCCGAAGGCGGCATGGGCGATACCTTCCGGATACTGATCCAGTCCAGGGGCATGGAAAGCGTTCGGCTGCTC
>JBBQXT010000129.1:0-7557 GCA_038209415.1 Geobacterales bacterium | reverse complement strand
CCGGAACCACTACCGCCATCAGCACAACTGCCGCTTCTGAAGCTGATCCCGGTGGTGGATTGTTGCCGCTATGATCGCCTCTTAAAGGGAGGTGCGTATGGTACTGCGTGACCGACTGATGGAAGCAATCGGAACCCTCGGCCTGTACGGCATGAAGGCCACCTTTGACGAGATACTGGCGTCCGGTATAAAGAGTCGGGCAACTCCGGATAAGATTCTGTGTGATCTTCTGGAAGCGGAGCTCGCGGAGCGGCAAGTCAGAAGCATCCGTTACCGCATGAGCCTGGCAAAGTTCCCGGTGGACAAGGATCTTGACCGGTTCGACTTCACGGTATCACCAGTCAAAGAGATGCAGGTGAGGCACCTCTACGATGGCAACTTTCTTGTTGATCACACCAACATCATCATGGTCGGTGGCACCGGTACCGGCAAGACGCACCTGGCTATTGCAATCGCCAGACAAAGCATCAGAAACGGCAGGAAGGCCAGATTCTTCAACGGACTTGATCTGGTAAACCAACTGGAGCAGGAGAAGCTGAACAACCGGGGCGGCAGGTTGGCAGAACACCTGTCCCGGCATGACTTGGTCATACTCGATGAACTGGGATACCTGCCATTCTCCAAGAGCGGCGGCCAATTCCTGTTCCACCTGATCTCGAAGCTCTACGAGCGGACATCGATGATCATAACTACCAACCTGACCTTCGGTGAATGGCCGCAGGTGTTCGGCGACAGCAAGATGACGACAGCCCTTCTGGACAGGGTCACACATCACTGCGAAATAATAGAAACCGGGAACGAAAGCTGGAGAATAAGAACGAGGATCAATAACTGAAAACTACTACCTGGGGTGGGTCAATTTTGGACGCCGATGGTGGGTCAATTTTCAACGCCGATTGACAATGTCTAATCGTTACGTGATCAGCTCAACCGGCATCTTTGTGTAATGAGGGAGAATTACGTGGAGATGGGTAGCAACTAGTCTCAGATGATTGACGATGACAATGGCAACACCCATGTCAGCCGGCAGATGCTTTAATAGCCGGATATAGGCGGCCAGGCCACCGGCCGAACCGCCCACGCAAACAACAGGAAAGTCTATCGCAGTATTAGCAGGTTCCATTTACAATCACTCCGCTTTGTTTTTTTGTCGGGGGAGGAAAAGAGGACAGGTTGGTTTTTACTCCATGCAAAATAAAGCAGCCTCTCCCGGTTTTACTATTTTCAGACTGTCACCACGATCTTGCCTTTTTTTTGGTTGGATTCCATGTACCGGTGGCCTTCAACAATGCTTTCCCGTTGGAATGTGCGGTCGATTATTTGTTTCAACGCACCGGTCTCAAGACTATTGTAAACAGATTGCTTACTGCGAACAAGCCTCTCCGAGTTCTTGACAATTTCGAACAGGGTGTATTTAAGTTGGATGTTTGATTCCCTTCAAAAATCCCATGATCTTCAAACGTGCAGAATGGCCAGCAACCCCAACACAAGGCCGACGCCGGCTACACCAAACATAACCTGCTCCAGCCATTTTTTTCTGGTCAGAATAGCTATGGCAGCCATTGCAATTGCAACCTGCAGCACTGTGGTGGCCTGTGCCCATCTATGGTGCTGGTGCATCTGCTCATCACTGCGCTTTTCCCATTGCGCTGAATCGGCTTCCAATTTATCAGCAGCAACCTTGATATCGCCCTTTTCTTTTTCGTAGCGGTCTACCTTGGCCTGGTAAAATGTTTTTTTGCTCTCCGGGGAAAGGTCTCGGGACAGCTCGGCAAGTGACTGTTTTGTACTCTTGGACTGAAAATAGTTCCACTGGTTGGATGCCTCGGTCTTCCTGATGGCTGCGTTGTTCTTGAACAGGCCGGCATTGGCCTGTGTGGCCCCGCCCATGTACGAAAAGATAGCCCCGATAGTTGCAATGATCGCAGTAAACATGGCTATCTGGTTGATCATACCCGAACCACCGTGTTCTCCATCGCCTCCCTGAATTGCTTGCTCAATTTCATGGTCATGTGGACCATGCACGTGAAATTCTTCCGATGACATTTGAACCTCCTGGTAGTTTTACTGAGTCAATACCCGCAACATAAGTTCATATTTAGTGAATGATAAAAAAAAGTTAGGGCTCCCCCGTAGACTTCGCTATTCCGACGTAACTTTTTCTGCTGAAGTAGCCGGTGTCTCAACGACAGTGTTCTTCGTTTCTGATTGACTTGGAGTGGGTACCAGAGTTGCTGGTGACGCAGTCGTTTCTGTCGGTACATCTCCGGTTCCTGCTACCTTATCGGCTTCTGGCTTGGGAGTCTCAGCTTTCGTGGTGTAGCCGTCATCGAACCACCCACCGCCCTTGAGATTAAATGCTGCTGTGGACACCATCTTGTGGACAACCCCGCCGCACATAGGGCAGCGGTCGACAGGTGCATCGGAGAACTTCTGACGGAGTTCAAACTGATGGTTGCAGGCGTTGCAAAGATATTCGTAGACGGGCATTTATGGGTCCTTTATTTTACAGTGTTTCGGTTGGAGTAACTTCTTAACCCGTTTAACATTACTGTAGTTGATCAGGCGGCTTTTAGATCCGGTCCAACCATTAGATTGGAAACTTGGAATTATCGACCATGCCGGCGCGTACCGGATTCAGCAGATCCAACCGTTCACCAACAATCATTCGTCCGCTCGCTCACCGGAACAACGGGTTCCACTGTGGGTACAGGCTGCAATCTGCCAGCAGTTCCCAAATCCTTTCAACAAGCGCTTCAATGGTTATTTCGGACCGGATTTCTAGCATCATCACCTACGTGCGTTTATTGCTGAACACTTATCTGAAGGATTGATGGCCTGGCTAATGGGCTTCCTTCACCGTCTTAGTGATCGGATTCGGTTCGGTCGCCAGCTCAAACCCGGTCAATTCAAAGTCAGGCAGTAGCTTCTGCCGTACAAAATCCTTCTCGATATCAAGAAAATTCATTTTAGGTCATCCTTTCTCCGGACACATGTTGATAAATTTCACTTTTTACTTTTTCCCGACAATTCAAAGTGCATCGGGGGAAACTTGGGCACTTCTCCTTATCTCCCCACGGTGCTCTTTATGAGACGTTCATTACCCAGAATTTTGTCCCGTTACCTGCATATAACTATCAGGCTACTCCCTGAAACCACCCGCAAAATCGATAACACACATGCTGCCGAAGCCTGGATGGGAACCGCAGGCAACCCCGGCGGTCCTGAATGCCGGGGTGAAGGTGTTCTTACGATGCCCCCGATCCCGCACTCCGTCGTCGATGATCAGCTGCATGACCATGCTGCGGGCCTCTTTCGGTCCATAGCCGATGTTTTCAGCGATCTCGCGCTCCCATTTTCCGTGCCGCTCGATCCGTTCCTGCACGCCGTGACTCTGCCGGCCGGTGTGGCCGGTGCCGCCGGAACGTCCCTGTTCCTCGGCCAGCTCGGCCGCAGCTCCGGCCAGCCCATCCGACCAGCTCAGCTGTGGCAGGGGTTTCTGTCGGGCAAGGTATCTGATTGCCTCATCGACGGCCGCCAGCCCCTCGCTGGTCTGCACGCGGGTGGTGCTGCTGCCCGGCAGGGCGTAGGTTTTCCCCCGGAACTGGCCACGGAATTGGCGGATAAAACCGGCATAGCTGCGCGGTTGGCTGCGGGCCAGGTTGATCTCGGCCAGGACCTGCCTGGACAGGCCTTCGTCCAGGGCAGCGGCCGGGGCAACCAGCGCCAGAAACACGCCGACGGTTACACAAAAATTCCTCTGTGGTCGAAACCACAGAGGAATAGTATGGGCATACATATCCCGGCTTTCATTACAGGCGTCGCCTTTTAATCCGCTCAATTTTAGTTCACCACAACCGGCTTCATATTCTTCACAACCGTGCCCTTGACCTTGAAGATATAGCCGTTGAGCACCCATGCCCAGAACCAGCGTTCCTCGATGACCGGGTTGATCAGCCGGTCGCCGCCTTTGCTCAGTACCGCTTCATCGTAGGCATTCCGGAAGCGATCATTCTGATTGATGGGGATGACATTGAACAACATGATCCCGACCGAACTTCCCTCACCCTCACCTAGCACGGTGTAGTCTTTCCCTTCGACCTGGTTGGGCGGCGTTCCCAAATTGAGTGGCATGGAAACGCAACCTGTCAGAAGCGCGGCAACAACCGACAACGTAATTATGATTCGTTTCATACGTGATCCTTTCGCATTCGTTGTAAACAGACCTTGGGAATTATCCGGGAGCAGCAAGTGTAATTCCCACACAAAGAACCGCTTTCCCGCTCCTCATGCCAAGCCGACCGACTGTATCATCTTCAGTACGGTAGCGCTAGCATATGAAAAAACCATTTTTTCTATTTTCAGCCAGGCAAACAAAAGGTGTTGACCGAAAGCGGTTAACACCTTTGTAAAACGGCATCTGCATTTATTACGAACAAGCTAACATGTTCTGGATAGAAACTAGTTGTTTGCCGCCCCCTGGTCTATCCAGTTCTTGATGAGGGTCTGATCGCCGGGGCTCAATGGGGACCGACCAAGCGGCATCTGCGGCTGCTGTGCACCGGTTATCAGAAGATAGAGCCGGCTGGCTGCGGAGCTTCCCGCAACGACCTTGGGGGGCGCGCTCTGCACGAGGCTTGCGAAGGAGTTCCCGGCGGTGAGGTTGAGAAACGCAGCACTCCCACCCGGGCTATGGCAACTGGTCGTGCAGTTGGCATTGAAAATTGGTTGGATCTGCGCCAAAAAGGAAACAGCGGCAACTGGTTGCGTCGTCAGGTTGATCTGACCACGGATCTCACCGGCGGGGTTTGCCAGGGTGTGGGCGTTGAAATAGAGGTTGCCCGCGGTGAAATCGGTAATTTGGGCGGCGGTCAAGGCAGGGGCCGAGGCCGGAACGGCCCATACGCCGCTTCCGGGGGAAGTTTCACTCAGGGGAATGATGACCGGACCGGCGACCCCTGTCGCTCCGTCATGGACATGGGCCGCGTTGGCGGTGAGCCCGACGATCGTAATGGAGCCGCTGACCACCTTGCCGCTGATAGTGTCCACCGCCAGGCTCCCCGTACCGCTGGCACCGGTTGTGACAGGCGGGATCTCCTGGGAACCGCTCAGCGAGACGAATTTTGTTACGAGTGGATTGGTGGCGACGTTGATCTGGCCACGGATCTCACCGTTGGGGTTTGCCGTGGTGTGGGCGTTGAAATAGAGCTTGCCCGCGGTGAAATCGGTAATTTGGGCGGCGGTCAAGGCAGGGGCCGAGGCCGGAACGGCCCATACGCCGCTTCCGGGGGAAGTTTCACTCAGGGGAATGATGACCGGACCGGCGACCCCGGTCGCTCCGTCATGGACATGGGCCGCGTTGGCGGTGAGCCCGACGATCGTAATGGAGCCGCTGACTTTTCCTGAATTGACGTCTACGGTCAGACCTCCCGTACCGCCGGCGTTGGTTGTGACAAGCGGGGTCTCCTGGGAGCCGCTCAACGAGGCGAACTTGGTGACGCTGTTCGTGGCGACACCTCCGCCGCCCCCCCCGTCCCCTCCACAGGCTGCCAGTGCCAGGGCTGCAGCGGACAGGACGAGCAAACGACAAAATGCTTTCTTACAGTTCATAATCAATTCTCCTTTTGGTTGGATTCCATCCTGAAACCATGGATGAAATAAATTGTCGCAATGAAAACGATAATAAAGTTCTAGCACAGTTTAAAAATATTTCAACACGACCACAATTTTATTTATTGCTCCAATACTGATGTATCCTGAAGGCAATTGACACTCTCGCTTGGTAAGCTACTGAGAGGGAGAAAACATGAAAAAGCTGTAACTAGGGATCTAATCACAGTAGATTGATCAAAGTCAAAGCCCGAAAAGGCAACATCCAGGCATACTCCCGGAACTGTCAAACTTTGTGAGTCCCCTACCAAAAGTGGGGATTTACCCAAAAGAGAATATGCGGTTTTTGGAGAAAGTCAGTGTAATCTGGAAGCGGGTTGAAATTGGAGGGTTACCTGACACAGTGCTGCTACGAGGGTCTTGATTGGCAAAACGCAGCTCCCGGTGGCGACAAACGGAGCAGGTTATTTTACACGCTCCGTACTATCTGTTGGGTGGGCAGACAGAAAAGGGGGATGTGAAACTCCCTGAGCTGCTTGCGCAGCGCCAGGTAGTCGGGCACATAGCGCCTGACCATATTCCAGAAGTCCGGACCTGTGTGGCGCACCTTGATATGGCAGAGTTCGTGGATGATTACGTATTCAAGGCAGGCTTGCGGGGCCATGATCAGGTTGAGGTTGAGGCAGATCCGGGCGGTACGCAATCTCATCCAGCTTGACCCAGATCTTCTTTATCCAGTCGGTCCTGCATTCGACAAACGCGCGTATGCTTGAAACAGAAGTGCGTAAGGCCACCCTGACTGTTATCGTCTTATCCGGCTTGACGGTGACGGCGAGGGTTTTTCTGCGGGAACGGCAGTAGCTATACGTGAAGGTGATGCCGTTCAGCTGGATCGAATCAATGGAGGGTGATTCAGCCATGTCTGGCTGTCATGCCGCGGATACAGTATCGAGGATATCGTCGGTAGCCTTGATCTGGGCATAGACACTCCCCAGTGCTGCCAGAAACGCGCTCTGGACATGCCGGGCCGGTACGCTGGTACCGTTGAACGCCAGGTCCCGGGTGGCACAGGCATCATGGGCCACCGTACAGCTGAAGCCAAGGTCGAAGGCGGCCCTGACCGTGGCGTCGATACACATGCTGGTCATCATGCCGCACAGAAGCAGGCTGTCCACCTTGGCGACTGTGAGCTGTTCCTGCAGGTCCGTCTGGCGGAAACTGTTGGGGAAATGCTTGACAATGACCGGCTCTCCCGCCAGAGGTGTCACGCTGCTGTGGATCCCGACGCCGGGGGTATCCGGAAGGAAGAAACCGGCCCCCGCTTGGGTTGACACATGCTGGACGTGAAATACCGGCCAGCCGGCCTGCCGGAAGGCTTTGAGCAGCAGAGTGGAGCAGGATGCGGCGGCTTCGCTGCCCTCCAGCTCCATCCGGCCGCCGGGGAAGTAGTCGTTCTGTATGTCGATGATGATCAGTGCAGTGCTCATGTCAGTTTATCCTTTAGCAGGTTATTGATTTTAGCGGACGTGCGTAGCGGCATACCCGCTGCCGATGGCGGAGAAGGGCAATTTCAGCTCGAGTTCGGGCACCTGTTTGGCGATCCAGGCGGTGAAAGTGTTGCTGTTCGGCCCGGGGAATGCCGTATAGGTGTCGGGCCAGGGGTAGCTTTTGGCGGCACGGTCAACGGCGCTGATCAATCTGTCCACCTCCGCCCCGCGGTACTCCTTGAGCAGACGGGGCCGTTCTCCAAACCAGAAGCGGTCGGGCAGGTCCTTTTCAATGCGTACGACCGGTAGCCCGCGGCGTTGACGCCAGCCGATAACTTCATAGACCGTATAGGAAAGCTGGTTGGCCGGTTTGGCGGCAATCCAGGTATGGATGGCAAACCAGCCGCGCCAGCCCCAGGTCGAGGCTCCGTAAACCTGAAGCACCGCCTCTCTGGTTAGG
>JBBQXT010000128.1:0-7583 GCA_038209415.1 Geobacterales bacterium | reverse complement strand
CTCTGGGCAATCGGCCACAGCGTGGTGGCATTGACGTTACTCGCACAACATGCCTGGTTGATGATGGACGCCATCGTCCGCACCTTGGTGCGGCTATTCATTACCCGGCGCCATTTGCTCAACTGGGTCACCGCCTTGCAGGCAAAGTCAACCGCAGAACAAGGGATAAAGAGCCTTATTCTATCCCTGAGTAGTTCATCTATGGTCGTCATTGGCGCAGTTATTGTATTACTGCTTTTCAATCCGGCCGGAATCAAGGCCGCTGCACCGTTTCTGCTATTATGGTGGCTGGCGCCGGTTGTGTCCCGCGCCTTGAGTCTTTCGCCCGGAATCGACCGGGCCGAATCCTTACCGCCCGGAGATAGCAAGCAGTTGCGCTTGATGGGAAGGCGCATCTGGCGCTTTTTCACAACCTTCGTGACGGCGGAGGAGAACTATCTGCCGCCGGACAATTTTCAGGAAGACCCGCAACCCGTTATTGCCCATCGCAGTTCGCCGACCAATTTCGGTCTCTATCTCTTGTCCGTCGTGACCGCCCGGGATTTCGGCTGGCTCGGACTGATGGATGCTGTCGACCGGCTCGAGGCCACATTAACGACACTCATCGCGCTGCCGCGTCTGCACGGCCATTTTTATAACTGGTACGATACCCAAGATCTGCACCTGCTGGAACCCCGTTATGTATCGACCGTGGACAGCGGCAACCTGGCCGGACATCTGCTTGCACTGATGAACGTCTGCCGGGAAACGCTGAGGCGGCCGCTAGCGCTTTCCAATGCAGTGACGGGGCTGGCGGATACTCATCAACTGCTCATGGCCAAGCTCGCTGAAATCACCAATGACCGGCGTACGCACACCGTTACCTTGAAAGAGCTGCGGGAAAAAGGAGCCGACCTCGGGGCGCTTTTGGATAGCCATCCCGCCGGACCGGACGGCTGGAGCCGTCTATGGCAGGAGTTAACGCTCTGCGCCGGGACCTTGCAGGATATGGCGCGCGCCTATGCCGCCGAACGTGGCGATACGGTCGACAGCGAAGTACTGGCCTGGGCTACATTGCTGCGAGATGACATCTTTTCTCATTCGCGCGATGTCGATAGCCTGGTTCCCTGGATCCATTTCGCAGGCAGTCTCAACGCTAGTGCGGATTCGGCAGCGCAAGCTTTTCCTGTGGTGTTCCGGAAACAACTGACCCTGGAAACACCATTGAGTGACCTCTCAGGCTGCTATGCGCTTGGCTTGGCTGAACTTGAGAGAGCGCCTGAAGGCTCCCTTACGCACGGAGACATGAAAACGATGGCGAAGATGCTGCGCCGCGCCGGCGGGCAATCCGAGGCGCTTACGGAGCGCCTGGAAACCATCGTTGCCCAGCTGAATACTTTGTTCCAGGAAATGGATTTCCGCTTTCTTTATGACTTCGGATGCCATTTATTCGCAGTTGGTTACCGCGTGGCAGAAGGAACCCTTGATCCCAGCTATTACGATTTGCTTGCCTCCGAGACGCGCCTCTCCAGCTTTGTCGCAATCGCAAAGCGCGATATACCGGGCATGCACTGGTTCCACCTTGGCAGGAGGGTGGTGCGCGCCGCGGGTGGTACGGTGCTGTTGTCATGGTCGGGTTCGATGTTTGAATATCTGATGCCTTCCCTGGTGATGTTTACCCCGCGTTACAGCCTGCTCGATCAGACTTGTCGCCTGGTCGTGAAGAAGCAGATCGAATATGGCAAAAAACGGGGTGTGCCGTGGGGCGTTTCGGAGTCGGCTTACAATGACCGCGACCTCTACTTCACCTATCAATATGAAGCTTTTGGCGTACCCGGTCTGGGGATGAAGCGAGGACTCGGCGAAAATCTGGTGATTGCTCCCTACGCCACGGCCTTGGCTGCGATGTACTTCCCGCATGCCGCCGTTGAAAACCTGGAACGCTTGGAAATGGAGGGTGCATTGGGCCGCTTCGGCTTTTATGAAGCGCTCGATTACACCCCGATCCGGCTTGCGGAAGGGCAGAAAGTCGCCATCGTGCGTTGCTATATGGCCCACCATCAGGGTATGTCCCTGGTAGCCATTGCCAATGTGGTGTATGACGGAGCGATGCGTCATCACTTCCATTGCTCGCATCTGATCCAGGCGGCCGACTTATTGCTGCAGGAACGCATCCCGATCGGCGCAGACACCAGTATCTTACCGATTTTTCAGGACCTTCCGGAAGTTAAAGAAACCTTACAACCACCGGTCCGGCGTGTCCCTTCGCCCACGTCTTCGGTGCCTTCCGCGCACCTGTTGTCCAACGGCCGGTACGCAGTAATGATTACCGGAGCTGGGTCAGGCTACAGCCTTTGGCGGAACCTGGCAGTGACGCGCTGGCGCGAAGATGTGACGCGGGATGCCTGGGGCAGTTATATCTATTTGCGTGATGCTGCAACCGGCCAGGTGTGGTCTGCCGGGTACCAGCCGACAGTGGCGGTTCCCGACTACTATGAGGTGTTCTTTGCCGAAGACCGTGCCCGTATCACCCGCAGGGACGGCACTATGGCAAGCACACTGGAGATCGTCATCTCGCCCGAGGACGATGCAGAAATACGCCGGCTGAGTTTGACCAATAACGGGCAGCGCGACCGGGAAATCGAAATCACCTCCTATGCTGAGATCGTACTCGCGCCTTTTCCTGCAGATATTGCGCATCCCGCTTTTTCGAATCTGTTCATCCGGACCGAATATTTGCCTCAAGTATCCGGACTGATCGCACACCGGCGCCAACGCTCGTCCGAAGACCCGAAAATCTGGGCAGCCCATGTGTTGGCTAGCCGCCATACCGGTGACGGAATCCAGTACGAAACCGACAGGAACCGCTTTATCGGGCGTGGACAAAACTTGAGGGAACCGATTGCCGTGATGGATGGCCGTCCGCTGACCAATACAACCGGTTATGTTCTCGACCCGGTATTCAGTCTGCGCATACGGGTTCGCATTGCAGCCGGCGCTACCGAACATTTAACGTTCACTACTCTGGTTGCTGCCTCACGCGAGGCGGTAGAGGATGCGGCCGACAAATACTACAATCCGGCAACCTTCGAGCGGGTGTCCGCCCTGGCATGGACACACGCCCATGTACAACTGCATTACCTGCGCACCAAGCCGGACGAGGCCCAGCTGTTTCAGGATCTGGCCAGCCGTTTGCTCTATTCCGATCCCTGGCTGCGGCCATCCAGCAAATTGATGCAGTTGAATACCTTGAGCGTCACCGGTCTTTGGCGGCATGGTATCTCGGGAGATCGGCCGATCGTATTGCTGCGGGTAGACCAGCCTGAAGACCGGACTATTGTTGAACAATTGCTGCGCGCCCACGAGTACTGGCGCATGAAAGGCCTTGCCGTCGATCTTGTCATCCTGAACGAAAAGGAGGTGTCTTACGTTGGGGATTTGCAGATCCTACTGGAAGGCATGGTGCGTGAAAACCAGGCGCTTTCGGGCCATCAAGAGCATGAAAGCCATGGTGCGGTTTTCGTTATACGCGCGGATCAGCTCCCGGAAGAGGAAAGGCGCCTGTTCCAAACAGTTGCGCGTGCGGTACTGGTCAGCAATCGAGGCACGTTGGCCGAACAACTGATGAGACACCCGAGACCGGTGGCAACTTTTGTTGCGCCGAAAGCCTTGCCCGCTCCCGAAGCCAATTCGCCGGAGTTGCCGCTGCCTCCGCTCGAGTTCTTCAACGGGCTCGGCGGGTTTGCCGAGGATGGGTGCGAATACCTGGTCGTGCTCGACAAGGGCCAGTGGACACCGGCACCCTGGGTGAATGTAATCGCCAATCCCGAATTCGGCTTTATGGTCTCGGCGTCGGGCAGCGGCTGCACCTGGTGCGGGAACAGCCGCGAAAACCAGTTGACGCCCTGGTCGAACGATCCGGTCAGCGATCCCTCCGGAGAAATTCTCTATTTGCGTGACGATGAAACGAACGAATTATGGACCCCGACCGCCTTGCCGATCCGGGTTGACAATGCCAGCTATGTGATTCGTCATGGGCAAGGGTATAGCCGTTTCGAGCATGCCTCTCATGGTATTCATAGCGAGCTTCTACAATTCGTCAGCCCGGACGATCCGGTCAAGATCTCGTCTTTAACGTTGACAAATGTTTCCGGGCGGCCCCGCCGTTTGACAGTTGCTGCCTATGTGGAATGGGTGCTCGGCGCTTCACGTACCGTGACCGCACCCCATATCATCACCGAACTGAACCCGGATACGGGCGCCTTGTTTGCATGCAATCCCTGGAGTGTGGAATTCGGCCAACGCGTCGCCTTCGCCGATCTTGCCGGACGGCAGACCGCGTGGACCGGGAATCGTGCTGAATTCATCGGGCGCAACGGGAGTCTGGATGCACCGGCAGGTTTGCTGAGTCAGCATGTGCTGAAAAAACGCGCCGGTGCGGGACTGGACCCTTGCGCAGCGTTGGAGACAATCATAGAACTTGATTCCAATGGGCGCGTCGAAATTGTCTTTCTGCTCGGGCAAGGCAATAACCGCGCCCATGCCGAGGAGTTGGTCCGGCGCTTTCGTGCAACCGAAGTAGCAACGGCTTTTTCCAAAGTGAAGCAATCGTGGGAGCAAGTGCTCGGCAAGGTTCAGGTGAAAACACCGGACCGGGAACTCGATCTCATGTTGAACCGCTGGCTGCTTTATCAAACCCTGAGTTCCCGCATGTGGGCCAGAGCCGCTTTCTATCAAGTGGGCGGGGCATTCGGTTTTCGCGATCAACTCCAGGACAGCATGGCTTTGGCGGTTGCCCGGCCCGATCTAACCAGGGCCCATCTGCTTCGTGCCGCAGGGCGGCAGTTTGTTGAGGGCGATGTGCAACATTGGTGGCATCCACCCTCCGGAAGGGGTGTGCGCACGCATTTTTCCGACGACCGTGTCTGGCTGCCTTATGCCGTAGCCCACTATCTCAAGGTTAGCGGTGATGTCGGCGTACTCGAGGAAGATCTGCCGTTTCTGGAGGGACCCGCGTTGGGACCGGATCAGGATGATGCCTATTACGAGCCGTCCCGGTCGATGGAGCAAGCAACTCTTTTCGAGCATTGCGCACGTGCGCTCGATCTGAGCCTGGAAACGGGTATCCACGGACTGCCGCTGATGGGCAGTGGCGACTGGAATGACGGTATGAACCGGGTTGGAAACCAGGGCAAGGGCGAGAGTGTGTGGATGGCATGGTTCCTGATCGTTACGCTCTCCGAATTTGCGAGTGTGGCTGAGGCAAGGGGAGAAAGCGAGCGAGCTATCCGCTGGCGCGAGCACGTTGCCCAACTGAAGGCCGCTGTGGAAGCGGAAGGATGGGATGGTGCATGGTACCGGCGCGCCTATTTCGATGACGGCACGCCCTTGGGTTCTGCCGCCAACGTCGAGTGCCGCATCGATTCGATTGCCCAGAGCTGGGGTGTCATTTCCGGGGCCGCCGGAGCCGAACGAGCGCAACGGGCAATGAATTCGGTTCAGGAATACCTCGTTCGTTACGGCGACCTGGTCTTGTTGTTCACCCCGCCCTTCGACAAGACCGAACAGGATCCGGGTTATATCAAGAGTTACCCCCCAGGCGTGCGGGAGAACGGCGGCCAGTATACCCACGCGGCGATCTGGTCGGTCATCGCTTTTGCCATGCTCGGTGAAGGTGATGAAGCGGCGGAACTGCTGCGCATCCTTAATCCGATCAATCGCACGGCTACGCGCACCGGCGTCTATGCCTATAAGGTCGAACCGTATGTGCTGGCGGCAGATATCTATGCCGAGCCACCTCACGTGCGACGTGGCGGATGGACCTGGTACACGGGAGCTGCGGGGTGGTTTTACCGTGCCGGAATGGAATGGATCTTAGGGCTACAGGTTAGTGCCGGTAAACTGGTTTTTGAACCCTGTATTCCAAAAGACTGGAGTAGTTACAGCATTTTTTATCAGCACGAACATACCCGCTATGAAATTACGGTTGAAAACCCGGACGGAGTGGAACGCGGTATCGTCACGATAGAACTGGACGGTGAATACCAATTAAACGGAAATAGCATTACCTTACAGGATGACGGGCAACTGCATCAAGTGCGTGTGGTACTGGGTTAATAAGAGTTGGAACGGCATATTCATATTGTTCTATGCTGGTTCAATCTATTATGGGAGGACAATACCGATGAGGAGGTAAGGTGATAAGTTATGGTTTTAAACGTCAATCAATTTTTTTATTTTTAGGAGAAGTGCAATGAACATAATTTCATTAATAGTCGTTCTTGTCGTCGTCGGCCTGCTGCTGTGGCTGGTCAACAACTATATACCGATGGAAGCCCGCATCAAGCAGATACTGAACACTGTTGTGGTCATTATGGTGGTTCTATGGGTACTTAACGCAGTCGGCGTTATGGGTATGCTCCCGGGACCACTGGTTTCGGTGCTGGTGACGCTGGTTGTCGTCGGACTGTTGTTGTGGCTGGTCAACACCTACATACCGATGGAGGGCCGCATCAAGCAGATATTGAATATCGTGGTGATTATCCTGGTGGTTCTGTGGCTGCTGAATGTATTCGGGGTTTTTAGCGGACTCCCGCTTGTTCGCGTCGGCAATCCATAGTTTTGTTTCTGTTAAGTTGCGAGCCTACGGTCCGTTAAGCGGACCGGGGTTTTCTCTAATTAATGATTCCTTCTTTGCGGCATCGGAACCCGTTCCAGATGGGAAAAAAGGCACTCGTATTCATCCGAGGGCAAGGTGCCTAAATAATTGTTTTGTTTAGGAAATTTGTGTGACATCACATAAAGTGAAATGGATGTTCCCTCTAAGATAAGTAGGCTATTAATCGACCGAGTAAATTTTTTCTTGCAACATCAAATTCAACTTTACCTAAAGTTTTGGCAAGATTTCTTAAATCACGAGCAATTTTTGAGTTAGCTGATGATTCACATAAAGGGACACCCAGATTTGATGCACTCGTAACTCGCACAAAATCATTGGCAATGATATAAACCATGCCATGATTAACAATTTGTTTCAAGTCTTCCAGCCTCAAACTATTTTTTGGATCATACCTGTTAACTACAATTGATATTCTGTCCAGTGGGATGTCCAGGTCCTTATTTAATATCTGGATTAATCTGCGTGCATCCCTGAATTGAGCCAGACTCTGCTGAACGACCACTGTAATCTGATCCGCTTGTTCCATTATCATACTTGATAGGTGATCTATAATTCTTGGCAAATCAACAACTATTTGACTGTAATTAATTTTCAGCAATTCCAGCAACTTTTTCAAATTAGAGACATTAATTTCTCAAGGCAACAGAATCTCTGATGGTGATGGCAATAAAAGACTTAAAATTTCATTATATTTTTACATGTAAGCCTCTAATGAAATCGAATCTAAATCTTCAATAGTATCTAATGCCTCCGTAAGCGTATATTTTGGAACTCTGTCAAAATTGAGTCCAGTTGAACCAAACTGCAAATCAAGATCGACTAATGCCACTTTAGATTGCGTATATCTTGATAATAGATAGGCAACGTTACTTGCAATAAAACTTGCTCCGCTCCCCCCTTTTGCATTGATAACTACATTTAAACG
>JBBQXT010000127.1:0-7592 GCA_038209415.1 Geobacterales bacterium | reverse complement strand
GGCCCCAAGGCCGCGCTGTGATTCGGTCTGGGCTGCATTGACCGCCGGGAGCGACGCCACGATAACGACTCGATGATGACGGTACAGATCCGGCAGTCCCGCTGCTTCGGGACGGGCCAGGGCGGTCAGGTTGGTGCGCACAATCAATCGGGAGGTCAGAGGAGCAAGTTTTTCGATCAGCCAGGGCAACTGCGGCAGCAATTCCGGAGCGCCACCGGTGATATCGATGCTGGCGAAGCGGAAACGTTTGGCGCAGGCAAGCACCGCTTCCGCGGTCGCCATGTCCATCATTTCCGTGCGGGTGGGACCGGCCTCCAGATGGCAGTGCCGGCAGGCCAGGTCACAGGCCAGTCCGACGTTGATCTGCAGGGTGCTCGTCTCGCCGCGGGTGAGTTTCAGGCTGTGCCGGGCAAGGGTATCTTCGAAGGCTGATAGCGACATATTGTGGCGTTACAAGGACAGCTTTTCGGCGATCTTGCGCATCTGTACACCATGTATCAGCGAGGCACCGCCGCGGATGGCGGTGACCACATGCAGCGCTTCGGTCATCTCCTCCAGGTTGGAACCCTTCTCCAGACAGCTGGTGGTGTAGGCGTCGATGCAGTAGGGGCATTGCACGGCATGAGCCACGGCCAGGGCGATCAGCGCCTTTTCCCGTTCGGTCAGGGCCCCCTCGGCGAAGACCGCAGCGTAGTAATCGAAGAATTTATTGGCAAGTTTGGGCGCATCCTTGGCGATATCGCCGAATTTGGCCAGGTCGGCCGGGTTATAGTAGGTATCCATGTCAGACGTTTCTCCCTTTGAATTTGTTGTAGATGACCGGCAGCAGCGCAAACAGCCCCAACAGCGCAAACGATCCGAGCACCCGCGGCGTGGCGATGCCGGAAAGCGATGTGATGGTGGCCAGACTGGCCCCGGCGTTGACGAACACGAAACCGCCCGGAATGATGCCGAGCAGGGTGCCCAGCATGAAGGTGCGTAGCGGCAGCCGGGTCAAGCCCGCCGCCAGGTTGATCAGGAAAAAGGGGAAGATCGGCACCAGACGTAGAAACAGCAGGTAGTTGAAGCCGCGCTGTTCCAGTTCCCGGTTCATGCCTTCCAGCCTGCTGCCGAATCTGCTCAGAACCAGATCCCGCAACAGGTAGCGGGTAACCAGAAAGGCCAGGGTGGCGCCGATGGAGGCGGCGCAGACGGCGTAGACCGTACCCATCAGAGTGCCGAAGATCGCCCCGGCCGTCAGGGAGAGGATGGTGGCACCCGGCAGCGACAGGGCGGTCTGGATGATGTAAATCGCCATGAATCCGGACACCATGGCCAGCCTGTGAGCGAAGTAATACTCCAGCAGGGTTTGACGGTTGGCCTTGAGCGATTCAAGTGTCAGAAAACGTCCCAGGTCCAGCCAGAAAAAGAGCCCCACGGCAGCGGCGGCAATCAGTAGAAGAATAAGCTTCCTTGCATTCATGCCTTGACCTGTTTAGCCGCGACCCGTGCGGAAAACTTTTCAGCGTTGACGGTAAAGCGCTCGTGGGTACCTTTGCCGATCAGCTCAAGCGCGTCATGCACCTCGACCTCCCACAGGGTGCGTTTGCCATCCACCTCCAGGCACTTCACCCGGGCGGTGACTTGCATGCCGGGAGGGGTGGCGGCCTGGTGGGTGACGTTGATCATGGTGCCCAGGGTGCGCTCGCCCTCTTCCAGATAGGGGCGTAACGCCTCCATGCAGGCCCACTCCATGAAACCGACCAGGTAGGCCGTGGCAAAGACCTCTGGCATCTCCCGGAAAAGATCCGATTCCGGATAGACAAAGGGCACGGTTTTTTCTCTGGTAACCGTAAAGCTGAAGCTGTGTTCCAATCCGGGTGTGAGTGTGTCTTTCATGGCACTATCCTTTCAATACAACATGCAGCGTTCAGGTCAGTTTCGTTGCCATTTCAGCCAGCCGGCCAGCAGGCGTTTGACAAACGGAGTCAGGCGGGTTCTGTTATACATGTCAGCCAGCTTTTTGACAACCTCGGCCTGGGTCGGGTAGGGGTGGATGGTGCGGGCGATGGCCCCCAGACCCAGGCCGTTGGTGATGGCGAGTGAAAACTCGTTGATCATCTCGCCGGCGTGGCGGGCAACAATCGTGGCGCCCAGGATTCTGTCGGAACCCTTCTGAAGATGCACCCGTGCGAAACCACCGCTCTCACCATCCAGAACAGCCCGATCCACCTCGCTGAGCGGTACGGTCAGGGTGGTCACCTCCACGCCCTTGTCCCGGGCGTCCTGTTCGTACATGCCCACATGGGCGATCTCCGGGTCGGTATAGGTACACCAGGGAATCGTCAGGGCTGATGTCTTCTGGCGCCCCCTGAAGAGGGCATTGGCAATCAGGATCCGGGCCAGGGCATCGGCGGTGTGGGTGAACTTGTAGGGGAAACAGATGTCACCGGCGGCGTAGACGTCTGGGTTGGAGGTCTGGAGGGTCGCGCTGACCTTTACACCGCTCTTGTCATGTGTAATTCCGGCCGCTTCCAGCCCCAGTCCCTCAATATTCGGTGCGCGGCCCACGCCGACCAGGATGGCGTCCACACACACCTCCAGCGGTTGACCGTCACGCTCCAGATGAAGAATCTGTTCTTCGCCGCGCTGCTCAACTGCTGAAATCTTCACATTCAGCTGGAGTGTTATCCCTTCACGTACGAACATAGCCTGCAGGATGTCGGCGGCGTCCCGGTCCTCGCGTCCCAGAATCTGCGGCGCAAGCTCGATCAGGGTCACTTGACTGCCGAAACGGGCGAATGTCTGGGCCAGTTCGCAGCCGATCGGGCCGGCTCCGATGACCGCCATGCGCCGGGGCAGTTCCGTCAGGGAAAAGACCGTCTCGTTGGTCAGATATCCGCACCTCTCCAAGCCGGGTATCGGGGGTGCGGCAGCCCGGGCACCGCTACAGATGGCGGCCTTTTTGAACAGCAGCGTACTGCCGTCTACCTCGATACTGTTCCGCCCGCTGAAGCGACCCTCACCGAAAAAGACATCCACTCCCAGTTCATCACGAAAGCGTTTGGCCGAGTCGTGGCGGCTGATGTCGGCCCGCAGGCGGCGCATGCGTTGCATGGCCGTACCGAAGTCGAAACCGAGTTCTGCGCAGCCCTGCACACCGAATGTCCCGGCCTGGCCGACATCGAAAACAGCCCGCGCTGCCCGGATGATGCCCTTGGAGGGGACGCAGCCAACATTGAGACAGTCGCCACCCATCAGGTTGCGCTCGATCAGGGCCACCCTGGCCCCCAGTCCGGCGGCCCCGGCGGCGCAAATCAGGCCGGCGGTACCGGCACCGACCACGACCAGATTGTAGCACCCGGCAGGGGTGGGATTGGTCCAGCCGTCCGGGTGAACATTGGCCGTCAGTTCCCGATTTTCAGCCGTGTCGGGCAGTATTCCGGTCGTCATGCTCATGGTGTCTTTACGAACTTCATGGCGGCCGAATTCATGCAGTAGCGCAGCCCGGTCGGTTTGGGGCCGTCATTGAAAACGTGGCCCAGATGGGCGTCGCAGCGGCTGCAGATCACCTCGTTCCGCCGAGAAAAGAAGCTGTTGTCCTCGCGGGTGCTAACGTTCTCGGGTGCAATCGGCTCCCAGTAACTGGGCCAGCCGGTGCCGGATTCGTACTTGCTATCCGAACTGTACAGGTCATTGCCGCAGCAGACGCACTGGTAAATACCTTTTTCATGGTTGTTCCAGGTCTCGCCGGTAAAGGCCTGCTCGGTTCCCTTTTCGCGGGAGACATGGTACTGCTCCGGAGAGAGTTGTTTGCGCCACTCCGCATCACTTTTGATGACCTTGTCGCTCATGATATATCCCTTCTGGACTGCTGAATAGAGTCGTATCTGAGTTGGTTTGACCGGCCCGGGGCCGGACTGTGTAGCAGTAGCGAAAGGAATGCTACCCTTGCGGTTGCAGGCTGTTATCAGGCCGAAAAAACAGGTGATCAGGAAAATTCTTCGGTTAATCATCTTCTGCCTCCTTCCTCAACTCCCCTTCAGTGCCCCGCTGTGCTGCCCCACAACTCCTTCAGTCGCCTGTCCCGGCCACAACTTGTGCGGTAATACTTGTAGCGGAGCGGATTCTTCTTGTAGTAATGCTGGTGATATTCCTCGGCCGGGAAAAACTCGCCGGCGGCGGTGATCGCGGTCATAATGGCACCCCTGAACGGTTTGCTCCTGTCGAGGACACTCTTTGACTGCAGGGCTGCGCGGCGCTGTTCTTCTGAATGATAGAAAATGGCGCTGCGGTACTGGCTGCCCACATCGCAGAACTGACGATCCTTAACGGTTGGGTCGATGTTGTGCCAGTAGACATCCAGCAGCCTGGCATAACTAATGACAGCCGGGTCATAGATAATCCGGACCGACTCGACATGCCCGGTCGAGCCGGCCGAAACCTGCTCGTAGGTTGGCTTACCCGTTCCACCGCCCGTATAGCCGGGGGTGACTGAAACGACGCCGGGCAGCTTGTCGAAGGGTGCTTCCATGCACCAGAAACATCCACCGGCAAAGGTGGCAATTTCGTTTTTTGTTGACGGAGTTGCTGCCTGTACTTGCAGAAACGGCATAAAGAACAGGAACATGACTACCAAGATGCGTAACGCTTTATTCATAGCGGATACCTCATACTTGAACGTATCTGTAACGTGAATAACAATAAGACTTCTTCGGTCTGATTATAGCACGGCATCCGGAATTGTGGAGTATGAAATACAAGGGAAGGGCAAAAAGTGACGGCAGGACCGATTGATCGACCCTGCCGTTGTGGGATGCGTGAATGGAGCAGTGTTCAGTTCTCAGTCAGGAAGTGCTGTTCGTAGAGGTCCTCCAGAGACTGAAGATGCCGGGTTTCCTCCTTGAGCAGTTGCTGGAAGAGGACACCCATCGGTGCGCCGGCGCAGCCGTCGGCAACCCTGCCATAATAATCGACCGCCCCTTTTTCCAGGTGCATGGCATACAGCAGCGCTTCGCGTACGCCGGACTGCGGGCCCAGTTCCTGTTTTTTGAACACATAGTCCAGGTGCATGGTTGGGACCGGTTGATCCAGGGCATCACCGCCATCCATTCTGCCGTCCAGCAGCGCCTTTTCCAGCATATGTTTATGATTCAGTTCATCGAGTGCATTCTCCCGCAGGATTTCCCGTGCGCCTTTATTGGAAACCTGACGGATCGCTGCAAGATAGTTGCGGAAGCCCTCGTTCTCCATCTGGATGGCCATTTCCACAGCCGCGTCAAATGTGTAGCAGACCTGATTGTCGCTCATCTTGATGTTCTCCCCTTGTTATGTGTCCTGTATGGTCACGTCGGATTAATAGCTGCACTTTAGCGCAGATTGTATACGGATTCAATAGTTGTTTGCCGGAGTGGGTTTGAAAAAGGCCTCTGAGGCATTGCGGGATGAGCGGAAGTAGACACTCTGCTTGTTATCCCTGCCACGCCTGCTATACTGTCTGGCATCTTCCGGATATGAAGGGCAGGAACATTGTGGAAACGTCACTGCTGGAAAGACAGGGGAAACAGGCATGAAGGTGCGGGGTAAAGCGGGTCGCAGCCGCACAGCCGGGGATTCAGTCGTGTTGGTCGCAGGACGGGCGGGCGTAATTGTTGCCCATTACGGCGTGTCCGTCGATATTCTGTTCAGCAGCGGAGAACGCAGCATGGTGCGGGTCAAACGGCGCTCGGGGCATGTGGTCGGCGATGACGTACTGGTCAGGGGCGAGGTCCTGGAACGTCTGCCGCGCAGGACCGAGCTGCGTCGTTGTGATGCCATGGGTGGCCTGCATCTGGTGGGGGCAAATCTGGATGTGCTCGGTATTGTTGTGGCGCCGCCGCCCCTACCGCCGGCTGGGTTTATCGACCGGGCGGTGGTAGCGGCCCGTGCCGCGGACCTGACCCCGTTCCTGATCATCAACAAGTGTGACCTGGATGAGGTTGCCGATTCGGTTGCCGCCCTGCGCGCCATCTACGGCAACTCTCTGTCGGTCTTTCCCTTGAGCGCCGTCACGGGTGCCGGGACCGGACCGTTACTGGAGTACCTGGGTGAGGGTCATCGTGGCGCCTTTGTCGGTACGACCGGTGTGGGCAAAAGTTCTCTGTTGAATGTCATCTGCCCGGGGATCAATCTCCAGGTTGGCGCTCTTAATACCTTCAACAATCGAGGCTGCAACACAACCACCGTTTCGACCCTGCACAAACTGCCCGGTGGCGGGGAGATTGTTGATACTCCCGGTTTTCAGGATTTCGGTCTGGTGGATATTTCCGTAGAGGAGCTTGCCGCGCATTATCCGGGCTTCGAAGAAACCCACGCAGTCACGTGTCGATTCCGTAACTGTCGCCATCACAGCGAGCCGGGCTGCGCTGTTTTGGAACTCGTCGCGCAGGGCAGGATCCTGCAGGAACGCTATGCAACCTATATGGATCTTCTGAAAGAGGTGGAGGCCGCGGAACAGGCCGCTCGCCAGCGGGAGTGGAAGAAATGAGCTGAACGGAAAACGCCCCGCTTTCCATGAGAGAGCGGGGCGTTTTGGTCTTGCGGATGAACGGGTTATTTACGCCTCGATCAGCTTGGCGGAGGTGATGAAGACCGGCTCGACCGGGACATCGGAGTGACCGTTCTTGTTGCCGGTTTTCACGGTGCGGATCTGATCGACCACGTCCATGCCTTCCAGCACCTGACCAAAGACGCAGTAGCCGAAGTTGTCCGGCTGCTTGCCTTTGTGATCAAGAAACAGGTTGTCCACCGTGTTGATGAAAAACTGGGATGTCGCCGAGTCTACGTCACTAGTGCGGGCCATGGCCAGGGTTCCGCGGGTATTGGAGAGACCGTTGGCGGCCTCGTTCTTGATGGCAAACTTGGGTTTCTTCTGCTCCAGCGCTTCGCTCATCCCGCCACCCTGGAGCATGAAATCCTTGATGACACGATGAAAGATCAGCCCGTCGTAAAAGCCCTCCTTGACATAGTTGAGAAAATTTCTGACCGTAATGGGCGCCTTTTCCTTGAAGAGTTCAATGGTGATGTTGCCCATGGATGTTTCCAGCAGGACCTGCGGGTTCGGCTCAGACATGTACTACCTCCTGATAAGTTTTTGAAACAAAATGGTAAGTGCCAAGCAAAACTTATCACAAAATCAGATAAAACTGAACCTCTTTTGAATATTGCCAAGCCAGGGGTGTTACGGTATGGTGTCAGCAAGTAGCTCAGTTTTCAGGAGGATTACATGAAATATCTTGCTTTGATAGCTTCTTTTCTACTGGCCGTATCCCTGTCCGCAACTGCCGGTGCCGCGCCTGTTTCCAATATTCATCCCGCCAGTCAGGGCGTGGCTGTGCCGGCGGCTCACAGCAAGTCCAGCTTTGAGGTCGGGTCGCCTGCCCCGCTCTTCAGCCTGGATGCGGTGGTCAATCAGGAGTTCAAAAAGATCAGCCTGGCGGATTACCGGGGCAAATGGGTGGTCCTGTTTTTCTACCCCGGCGATTTCACCTTTGTCTGCCCGACCGAGATCAAGGGTTTCAGCAAGGCCCTGGACGAGTTTTCCAAGGTCAACACAGAGGTGTTGGCTGTTTCCG
>JBBQXT010000126.1:0-7611 GCA_038209415.1 Geobacterales bacterium | reverse complement strand
TATTGGTTGTCGTGATCGTCATCGCTTTTCTATCCCGTACTCCTGCCACCTTTGAACGACTTTCCTCGCTGTGGACGGGTCAGCCTGAAGCGGCCGTTGCGGGGACCTGCATCCGGTGGCATCCAGGGCCGTGCGTTTTCGGGTGGCGTCCTGGAACAGGTCTCGGCGGTAGTCCGCCAGATTGATGCAGCGCCAGGATATCCCGCTTTCATCGGCCGGAAGCGCGTCCGCGGTTACAAAAATTAGCAGGCGGGCCTCCCTGAACCAAGGTGTCTCCCAGAGCGTGGCGGCAATCTCCCTTACCATGCCGGGAGTCGGTTTTTCAAGGGAAATGATGGCGCTCTGGTGGAAGACCCACTCCAGCGGGAAGTGGATTTCGGCAATCGCCGGAACGAGCTTTCTGAGGAAGGCCCGCAGCAGCCGCTCCCAGGCCTTCGCCATCCAGCAGTCCTCCATGGGGGGCGGCCCGACCACCGTAGCCGGGATGATCGCACCGGGACAATGGCGGATGGCGGTGACCCGCATCAGAGCCGCCGGTCCGGCTGGCGAGTAGAGGCCGGTATGATTGCCGAATGGGCCCTCGGTGATCGTATCACCGACTTCGACATACCCTTCAATGACGACCTCCGCGCCGAGCGGAACCCGCAACGGGACGCTCAGGCAGGTGCCCGTGGCAAGCGAAGCGCCGCGCAGAAAACCGGCAAAGGTTATCTCGTCAAGATCTCCGGGGAGCGGGAACATGGCGCTAAATAGCAGGGCCGGAGCGCCGCCCAGGACAATGGCCACCGGCATTTTTTTCCCCGCGCGCCGGTACATTTCGGTGTGTCGTGCCGCGCCGCTGCTTGTTTTCCACTGGATGGCGACTTCCCGCTCACCGCGCAGCTGGACCCGGTACACGCCACAGTTATACGTACCGCCATCCGGATCAGCGGTGACAACCTGCGGCAGGGTCATGTAGCGTGAATGCCCGTCAACAGCGCCATCACCCGGCCAGCTCTGGAGAAAGGGGAAGCGGGCCAGATTCGGGGGATTCATGGGGATCAGCGCCGGATCAGGTTCGGTGGCGGCATGGGGGGTAAAACGGCTGAATTCGGGCAGAGAGGCAATCTGGAGGTCGAGCGACGTGATATCGAGTTCCGGAATCCGCTGGAGCAGGGCGCTCAGACGAACAGTCAGCTCGCCCAGGTCGGCGATGCCGAGCGCACGGCAGACCCGTTGCCGTGACCCGAACAGGTTGGTGGCAACGGGAAAGTCACTCCCGGTCGGATGCTCGAAGAGCAGCGCTGTGCCGCCGTCGGGCTGCTTGCAGACCCGGTCGGTGATGGCGGCGATCTCCATGACGGGATCGACTGCAGCCGCTATGCGGCTCAGCTCCTGGTTGGCTTCGAGAATGGCGATGAATTGGTGGAGGTCGTTCACAGACATGGAGAAACTATATCAGCTTTCAGGCATTTTAGCAGGCTTTATCAGCGGAGGAGCGAGTGGCTTTCTGGGATTGAGAGGTACTGCTTCCGTGGGGGCACACCCGACCAAACTGTCCCCATTGAGTAACTTTACAATCGTCTGTCCTTTTCTGCTACCGTGTTCAAGATCAGCTCATCCCATGCGAGGTATACGTGAAGGCAGTAAAATGGCTGGCAACAATAATCCTCGGCGGCATGGCCCTCTACGCCGCCTACATCTGCGTGGCGCTGTACCGCCTCCCCCCGGTGGCGGGGCTTGCCGACCGGCAGATGAACCTGACCATCCAGGTGAAGGACTGGCAAGGGAAGCTGCACCCCTTCGTAGTCGGACCGCAAAACGCCTGGTGGACCCCGTCGGAAAGCATCCCGTCGGAGATGGAGTGGGCGGTCATCGTGGCTGAAGACGCCAACTTCTACCAGCATGGGGGGCTTGACGTAATGGCAATCAAAAATGCCATCAAGTATGACCTGAAAAAGAAACGCCTCGCCCGCGGCGCCTCGACCATCACCCAGCAGGCGGCCAAGAACCTGTTCCTTTCCCGGGAAAAGACCGTCACCCGCAAGATCAAGGAAATCTTCCTCGCCAAACGGATGGAGCAGGAGCTGACCAAGGGGCGGATCCTCGAACTCTACCTGAACATCGTCGAGCTGGGGCCGATGGTGTACGGAATCGGCCATGGCGCCCGTTACTATTTCGACAAGCCTGCCAGCTCCCTCACTCCTCGGGAATGCGCCTTCCTGGCCGCCATGCTCCCCGGCCCGCAGAAGGTCTACAACCCGTACCAGCATCTGGACCGGGTGCTGAAACGCTCCGACATGGTGCTGCGGCTGCTGCGGGATAATGGAGTACTGACCGGGGCGGAGTACCGCCAGGCCATGGCGGAGGTGCCGGACATAAGCGGCATGCAGAGGAAGGTGGACCAGAGTTTCTCGGGAAAAGCGCGGCGATTCTTCAAGAATCTGTTCAGTATTTTTGGGTGAACATGGTTAGAGACTGGAAAGCCCGCGAAAGCGGGCTTTTTCGTTGTAGGTTCTGAGTGTTTCAGCGTCTTAAAGGCTTCGTCCCGATTCCTCTCTTGCCATTAATCTTGGCAACTTGGAAACCCAAGCTCTTGCAAAATGTTTAAATGTCAAACATGACCCTAGAGGTTCCGCTCTTGGTGCCGAGTTCGCCGTTTCTGATGGAGTAGAAGCGGTTGATGTAGAAGGTCTCGCCGTGCTGGCCACGTTTTAGTATCCTGTCTCCGCCGTCGTCGTAGAGGAAGTAGGTGCTTTTGCCGTTGTCCTGGATCTCCTTGACCCTGTTTTCTTCATTCCAGAGGATTGTTCTTCTCTGGCCGTTGTTCTTGTTGTCCCAGCCGGTCATGTTGCCGTTGTTGTCGTAGCTGTAGAGCTTGTCCCCGGCGTCGGTGACGGCGTGGGGGTGTGTTCCGGTGTATTTGTAGTCGAGGAGGTAGTTGGTCTCCTTGGGCAGATGTTCTGCTGATGAGGGCTGGATGATTTTGTGCAGCTGGCTCTTTCTGGTGAAGTTGCCGATGCTGTCGTAGTTGAATTCGTTCCGGTAACGGTTCTGTTTGCCGGGGCCGAACTGGTATTCGCCGTCGGCGTTTTTCAGCTGATAGAGGTCGTCGTAGTCGAACAGCTGGATCACAGGACCGGCGGGTAGGGCGGTGTTGGTGGGGGTGTTGATGCTGTTCTGGATTTTGAGGACGTTGCCGACCAGGTCATAGCCGTAGTTCATGCTCTGGACGATTCTGCCGTCCGGGGTTTGGGTGATGAGGCTGTCCAGGCGTCTGGTCTTGTCGTCGTAGATGTAGCTGGATTGGACGCCGTTGCCGTGGGCGATGTGGCGCCTCTGGCCGAATTCGTCGTAGGTGAGGGAGTTGATGTAGTTGTAGCGGTTGCCGCGCTTTTCTCCCCAGGCGGCATTTAAGAGGCCGCCGGAGCAGATGCGCTCCTTGTCGATCATCAGGATGGTGAGTGAGGGGAGTTGTTCGCTGAGATGGAAGGCGGCACCCAGGGCTGCGGGGCCGGTGCCGATGAGGATGACGTCATAGTCTGCGGATGCCATGGTGGACCCCCGTTCAATTCCACATCGGAATTGCTTTCATCAGCCCCCGAAGCGGTTCCGGTAATACTCGCTGCCTCGCCGGCGCCGGATAGCCAGGCGGTAAAGCTCTTCGTACTTGAGGGCGGCTTCCTCCCAAGTGAAGCGTTTAGCCATTCCGTTCTTGCGCAGGGCAGCCATTCCTTTAGGATTGTTGAAGAAGGTATAGGCCGCCCAGCCGATTGTGTCGAAGAGGGCCAGTGCCGTGTGCTGATGGAACTTGAAACCGTCGCCGGACAGCCGAGCTTCATTGAAGTTTTCGACGCTGTCATCCAGACCGCCGGTGGCCCGTACGACGGGCGGAGTGCCGTAGGCAAGGGAGTACATCTGGTTCAGACCGCAGGGTTCGAAAGCCGAAGGCATGACGAAAAAATCGGCGCCGGCCTCGACCTTGTGCGCCAGGACTTCGTTATAACCGATGTAGCAGGCGAATTTCTCCGGATACATGGCCGCGATATCGCCAAAGTAGAAGTGCGCCCAGGGTTCGCCGTTGCCCACCATCACGAACTGTACATCCATGGTCAGTATGCGGTGGATGGCCTCGGCGATCAGGTCGGTGCCCTTCTGTTTGACCATCCGGGAAACGATTCCGAACAGCGGCACGTCTGCCCGTAGCGGCAGCCCCACCTGCTGTTGAAGATCCCTTTTGCAGGCCGCCTTGCCCGACTTGACCGTCCGTGGGGTGTACTTCCTGGCAATCAAAGAATCCAGGGCCGGGCTCCACTCCTCGTAGTCTACCCCGTTGAGGATGCCGCTCAGGTCGGCGGCGCGTTCGCGGACAACCTCCTCCAGGCCCCAGCCGAATTCGGAGGTCTGGATTTCACGGGCGTACTCCTCGCTGACGGTATTGAGCAGGGTGGCGTGGTAGATGCCCCCCTTGAGCAGGTTGACCTGGTCGTCCTGCTCCAGTTCCAGGTAGTTGAAATGTTTCCAGCCGACGCCGAGCACCTCCATCAGGCCGGGGTAGAAGTTGCCCTGGTGCTGCATGTTGTGCAGGGTCAAAAGAGAGGCCGACTCCCCCACGTAGCGGTCATGCAGGTAGGAGGTGTTGAGCAGGGCCGGGATGGCCGCGGTATGCCAGTCGTGGGCATGCACTACATCGGGGTGGAAATCGAGCATCTTACAGAGTTCCAGGGCGGCCTTGGAGAGGAAGACAAAACGGTTGTCGTTGTCCAGATAGCCCTGGCCGTTCTGCTGATACAGGCCGGGCCGGCCGTAGAACCCTTCATGCTCCAGAAAGTAGATCGGCACGTCGCTGCCCGGCAGGCGGCCTTCATACACTCCGCAGTACATATGCCCGATGATGCCCATGGGCACCACCAGGGTGTCGGGCAGGAGGCGCAACGAGTATTTATCGAGATTGACACTGTAGTAGCGGGGGATAACCACCCGGACGTCATGTCCCAGGCGGGCCAGGTATTTGGGGAGGGCGCCGACCACATCACCCAGGCCGCCCTCCTTGGCAAAGGGGGCGGCTTCGGAGGCGGCCATCAGGATGGATAATTTTTCAGGGGACTGCATTCATTCTCCGGCAATTTATAGAGCTTAGTTCGGGACGTTCTGCCAGTCTTCCAGGAATTTCTTGATTCCGGCATCGGTCAGCGGGTGTTTGGACAGCTGGAGCATGACCGAATAGGGGATGGTGGCGACATCGGCGCCGATCAGGGCCGAGTTGAGCACATGGATCGGATTGCGTATGCTGGCCACGATGATTTCGCTGGTGTAGCCGTAGTTATCGAAGATCACGCGAATCTCTTCGACGATGCCCATGCCGTCCTGCGAGATATCATCCAGTCGGCCGACGAAGGGCGAGACGTAGGTGGCGCCGGCCTTGGCCGCCAGCAGCGCCTGCATGGAAGTGAAGATCAGGGTCACGTTGGTCTTGATGCCTTTGTCGGTGAGTGTCTTGCAGGCCTTGAGACCTTCCGGCGTCATGGGCAGCTTGACCACGATGTTCTTGTGAATCTTGGCCAGCTCCTTGCCTTCCTTGATCATACCGGGGGCATCCAGCGAGATGACCTCGGCCGAGATCGGGCCGTCGACGATGGAAACGATCTCTTTGATGACATCCTTGAACTTGCGCCCTGATTTGGCGATCAGTGAGGGATTGGTGGTAACTCCGTCCACCAGCCCCAGCGCATGAGCCTCGCGGATTTCGTTAACATCGGCGGTGTCGATAAAAAATTTCATGATTTCCTCCTGGTGTTATGATTTATGGTCAAGCTGTTCGCGGTATTTATCCAGACATTCCATGGAACAGAAATAGTGGCGCTGCCCCTCCAGTTTTCCCACCACGGCATCCTCCTCGGATACGTACATTCCGCAGACCGGGTCGCGGTAAGTCAGGGCGGCGTCTGCAGCGGTATCATGATTCACTGCGGCCGGTTTCTTGCCGGCGATCAGGGACCGCACGACCCGGTAGCCGATGTAGATGAGCAGCAGCCAGACAAGCAGGCGGATCATAGCGGTACTCCGTTCATATCTTTTTCACGGTTTCGTCGGAGCGTAACGCGCCCAGCAGATCGGTGATGGTTTTTCCCAGCAGCGGGTGCAACAGGTCCGGAGCGATGTCACACATGGGCTGCAGCACAAAACGTCGCTCAGCCATGCGAGGGTGCGGCACGATCAGGTCTTCCTCCGTGAGGGTTTCCGTGCCGTGCAGCAGCAAGTCCAGGTCAATCCTGCGCGGGCCCCAGTGAACCGCACGGCTGCGGCCAAAAACATCAGTTTCGATGCGGAGCAGTTGCTCCAGCAGTCTGCGGGGGGGGAGCGCCGTGTGGAGTCGCAGTACGGCATTATAGAACGATGGCTGATCGGCATTGCCCACGGGCGAGGTCTCGTAGAATGCGGAAAGCCCCGTGACTTTGCAATCCGGGAGCCGTCCGATTTCAGCCACGGCCCGCAACAGGTTCAGTTCACGGTCACCCACGTTGGAACCGAGGGCTATGTAGGCGGCCGTTTGCATCCAGAGATTAAAGCATAATGGCAGAGAGGCGTCAACCGTGCATTTTAGGAGCCGTTACGAAACAACTGTTACTTTTCCGTTGGTTCGTTACGGCTCCTTATGCCGTTATTTCATTCTTTCAAGTAACAGTAATTTTGCTCCAACGGCTAATGCAAAAAACACCCTGATAACCAGGAGGGAAAGTCATCAGGGCAAATGAAGTCTAACAAGACCTCTCATGTCTTATTTATAGCAGTATGCCGAATTGCTTGCAAGGGATAAATTGCGAGTGCCCGGTGATGCGGGCGCTGTTTCAGGGTCTGAACATCCCGCAAAGGCAGACCTCGAAGGGGGACTCGGCCGGCCACCAGCGGATTTTTCAGCGGCACGCCGGCAGCCCTTCGCTCATGGTCGGATACCGCAACTGGATCTTCAGACGCTCCAGCATGCGGTTGTTGTCAACGATTTTCGACTCGGTGACATAAGCCAGCATGAGCGGAGACATGACCCGGCGGGCTTCATCCAGTGAGACCTGCGGCTGGCGCGGATACCCCAGCAGGTCTGCGCAGGCGCTGAAATAACAGGTCATGCTGGAGGGATGGCCGTCGCTGACATTGAAGATCTCGCCGGCGCGGCCCCTGTCGGCGGCAGACAGGCAGACGTCGGCCAGGTCGTCGGCATGGATGCGGTTACTGGGGCCGGACTCCTCTTCACGCAGGAGCGGCTGTCCCTGGCTGACCTGCATCACGGGCAGGCGGCCGGGGCCGTAGATGCCGCTGACCCTCAGGATGACGACCGGGACGTTGTTCGCGGTGCCATATTCCAGAAATACGCCTTCGGCATCCAGGCGACGTTTGCCCATGGCCGAAGCAGGCTGGGTTTCCGAGGTTTCGGTTACTACCCCGCCCTTTGTCTCGCTGTAAACCGAGGTTGCACTCATGTAAACAATCTTTCCTGGCGGCTTTTGCAGCCTGCTGATGAAATGCCTGGCGCGGGTATCGGCAATACCACCGCCCGGCGGCGGCACCAGATAGTAGAGCATGCTGCCAGAAACGTCAGGCGGGCAGATATCCCCGGGCTCGTCAAAAGAGGCAACC
>JBBQXT010000125.1:0-7643 GCA_038209415.1 Geobacterales bacterium | reverse complement strand
TGGCACTGGTAGGACAGTTGAGCTATCAAGACGACCTAGCAGCTGAAAATGCCAGCTATGCAATAACGCCTGCGCAATGGTATTCGTTTGCCGCAGCAGCCAACCTGAAAAAAACAGCAATCACACGCAGAGCTGCTGCTTCGTCGAGAATCAGCGGCATCACTGCAAAAGAAGCCGCCGCCATCATGACCATCTCAAGAGGAATTGGCGGGTACAATTTTTATTGATGCTCTCAGCGTCAATCATTATTACTGATATTTTTAGAGACCACCTCACATTTAAAATGTCAAAACGCATGGTAAACTGCAGGCATACTGCCTACAGAGCATTGCTCTTGGTTTTCGTCTCAATTGTATTTTCATAATATCCGGCTGCACCGGTGATTCTGCCCAAACCGTCGGCAATCAATCCCTGCCACATAATGGACTACTCCGGTTGAAACCTCAGCTAGCACTGTTCTTCGTCCTGTAAACAATTCACGAGGCGAGTTTATGGTGGCTTCGGCCTCTACTGGCAACGTTTTGGTTGATATTTATAGGCCGAATCAGGGTTGGATTATAAGAAGGCGCATTAAATTTATTGCCGACAAAAGTTGACGAATTTCTGAATTTCAGTTATTCTGCAATACAGGAGGTGTCATATGCAACAGACGCTCATTGTCTCAAATCGAGGCCAGTTGACCCTGCCGGCCAATCTGCGCAAACGTTTCGGCATTCGCAATGGCGGAGCGGTTATTCTTGAAGACCGCGATAACGAAATAGTCATCAAGCCGGCAGCTGTGCTGGAGATAGAAATGTACTCCGATGCTCAGGTTGCAGCCTGGGACGAGGAGGACCAGTTTACTCCGAATGATCGTTCCGCTGTTCTGGCGAAACTTTCACAAAAGTTGTAATGCGGGTTTTCCTGGACGCGAACATCCTGTTTACCGCTGCTCACAATCCTGCCGGCAAGGCGGCATTTGTAATTGAACTTGGCAGCGCCGGATTTTTTCGGCTCTTTACTAGCGAATATGCCCGAGAAGAGGCTTTTCGCAACCTCTCGGCAAAATACTCGGCATCTGTGCCGCACCTCGAAAAACTCCTGCAACAGATAAACACCACACTGGTCGATGCAGGAGCTTCTTTCCCTGATACCCTTGTCGCCAAGGATACCTCCATCTTTCAGGCAGCCGTCACCTGCCGCGCAACTCACCTTCTGACAGGCGATATCAAGCATTTTGGTGAGTTTATGAACCGCCCTGAAGTGACATTTTCCATAGTTGTGCAGACGGTGGCAGAATTTTTGACAGCCTTGCAATCAGAGTAATTTATCCACCTTGACTTCCATAAAACCGTTATTACTGTTAAAATATAAGGGGAAACATCCCACATTAGTTGTAAGTACAAGGAGGACATTGTCATGGCACTTGTAAAGTACAACCCGCTGAGAGAACTGCGCACAATGCAGGAGCAGATGAACAGGCTCCTGAACGTATCCTGGAATCACGATGTTACCGGGGAGGATCTGAAGGAAGGCATCTGGCAGCCGGCCGTCGATATTTACGAAACAGCCGATTCGATTGTCATCAAGGCGGAACTTCCGGATGTGGACCAGAAGGACATTGATGTGGGCATCGAGGGAAACACCCTGACACTCAAGGGTGAACGTCGGCATGAGGACGAGGTCAAAAAGGAAAACTACCATCGCATCGAGCGCTATTTCGGTGCGTTCCAGCGCAGTTTCAGCCTGCCGGCGACCGTCGATCAGGAGAAGGTTCAGGCTGCCTGCGATAAAGGGGTATTGACCATTACGCTGCCCAAGAAGGAAGAGACCAAGCCCAAACAGATCAATATTGCCGTCAAATAGGCCAAAAAAAGAGCCGGGGGTAAACCCGGCTCTTTCTGTATTCGGCTGTGGGATCTTCGTAATCAGGCGTGAGGCGCATCCTTCTTTTCTGCAGCCTGAGCAGCCGAAGTATCTACCTTCTCGATATGAGGAACAGCGGCCACTTGTTCTGCAGGCTGTGCAGCCGCCACCTGTTCCGGAGTGGAGGTCGGTTTTTCTTCAGGCTTGCGGGCCTCCTCCTGAACATTGCGCTGAAAATCTTCCGAGGCCTTTTTGAACTCGGCCAGCCCCTTGCCCAGCGACTTGGCCAGTTCGGGCAGTTTGTGCGGCCCTATGACCAGCAGGGCGATGACGAGTATGATAATGAGTTCCGGCATGCCGATTCCAAACATGGTGTATCCCCTTCTCCAGATCCTGTTTATTCCGAGTAGATATTAAAGCCGTAAATTGCCTGCTTGGCAATAAAAAATATCGTATTTTCCCCTTGCCATTTAAATTCCCTGTGCTACTATGCACAAAATTTAGGCACCAGGTGGTTATCCTCCTGCCCACCTCCCGCTGGTTCAGTAGTGTCTATCATGTTGAAACCATTAAAAATAGGTAGTCTCGTTCTTCCGCACAACGTCGTGCTGGCACCCCTGGCCGGAATCACCAATCTGCCCTTCCGTATCCTCTGTCGTCGTGAGGGCGCTGCACTGGCCTATACCGAGATGGTCAGCGTCAACGGTCTGGTGCGGGAAGGGGCCAATACGCTGGCTCTGTTGAAGAGCACGGCCGAGGATCGGCCGCTTGGTATCCAGCTGTTCGGGGATACCCCCGACAGCCTGGCCGAGGCCGCCCGCATGGTAGAGGACTATGGCGAGCTGCTGGACATCAATATGGGCTGTCCGGTGCGCAAGGTGGTCGGCACGGGCGCCGGCAGTGCCCTGCTGCGGGAGCCGGCCAAGATTGCCGGGATTATCCGGGCGGTGCGGGCGGCGACCAGGCTGCCGCTGACGGTCAAGATCCGCTCCGGCTGGCACTGCGGCGACAATACCTACTGTGAGATCGGCAGGATCGCCGAGGCCGAAGGGTGCGACGCGATTACCCTGCACCCGCGCAGCCGTTCACAGATGTTCTACGGTGCGGCCGCCTGGGAGCAGTTGCGTGAGCTGAAGGAGAGCGTCTCCATTCCGGTGCTCGGCAGCGGCGACCTGTTCAGTGCCGAGGACTGCCTGGGCATGCTGCGGGAGACCGGTTGCGATGGGGTCATGATCGCGCGGGGCGCTCTGGGTGCCCCCTGGATTTTCAGGCAGGTTGTGGAGCTGGCGGAATGCGGCAGCGTAACCCCGGTCAGCAACCTTCAGCGGGTCGGGGCCATGCGCCGGCACCTGGAGCTGTTCTGCCGGGAGTCCGGTGAACAGATTGCGGTGCGCGAGATGAAAAAGCATGTCGGCTGGTATGCCCGCGGTTTCGTCGGCGCCGCGGATATCCGCCGCGCCTGCAACTCAGCCAGGGATATCGGAGACCTCAACACCTTGATGGAAAGGATTGCCGCCATACCCGATGAAAATCATGAATCCTTCTGATAACGCTGGCGGTCTGCCGGACAATCCGGGCGATTATTTTGCCACGGTTATCGACAGTGTCGGTGACGGGGTGATTGTCGTCAGTACTGATGGAACGATTACTCTGTACAATCCCGCAGCCGAGGAGATCACAGGTTTCTCACGGCGTCAGGCCCTGGGCAGCGCCTTCGAGAAGCTGTTCTCGCTGGAGACGACGCTGCTGGAGATGGTCACCAAGACCATGCGTACCGGCATTACCATCTCGGATCACGAGAATGTGGTAGTGCGCAACACCGGCAGGATCACGCCGGTTGCGGTAACCTGTTATCCGCTCATGCTCTCCAACGGTGAAAACATCGGCGCCATCCTGACCCTCAAGGATATCACCTACATCCGCGAGCTGGAGGCGGCCGTCCGCCAGGCGGACCGTCTCTCCACCCTGGGCACGCTGGCGGCGGGTTTGGCCCACGAGGTCAAGAATCCCCTAGGGGGCATCAAGGGTGCTGCCCAACTTCTGGAACGTGAGCTGACGGTCGATAGTGACCTGCGTGAGTATACCCGGGTCATGATCCGCGAGACCGACCGTATTGACCATATTATCCGTGAGTTGCTGGACCTGGCTTCCCCGCGGGGGCTGAAATTGAGTACGGTCAACCTGCACAGGGTGCTGAGCGATATCCTGCTGCTGCAGAAGCAGGCGATCGGCAGTCGCGACATCTCCTTCAGCAAGCAGTTTGACCCCAGCATTCCCGACATCATGGCCGATGAAGAGATGGTCACCAGGCTGCTGCTCAACCTGATCCGCAATGCCATCGATGCCATGGGCGAATCCGGGCAACTGACCATTGTCAGCCGGGTGCTGTCGGACTATCACATGGCCCAGAACGAGCGGCGCTCGCGAATGGTTGTCATCGAGGTTTCCGACGATGGTCCCGGTATTCCCCCGGAGGATCTGGAGAATATCTGGACTCCGTTTTTCAGCACCACATCTGGCGGTACCGGACTGGGGCTGACCATCTGCCACAAGATCGTCGCCGAGCATCGCGGCATGATCAAGGTCGAATCGGACCAGGGCCATGGTACCAAGTTTACGGTTTTGCTGCCATTGGTGCAGTGATCCGCATTGTGATGAACTGATACGAGGAGAAGAACCATGTCACTTACGCGAATTCTGGTTGCAGATGATGAAGAGAGCATGCGCTGGGTCCTTTCAAAGGCTCTCAAACGCAAGGGATTCAGTGTTGACCTGGCTATAGACGGCCGGCAGGCACTTGCGATGGTTCAGGACAACAGTTATGACCTGGCGATTCTCGACATCAAGATGCCCGGCATGAGCGGCCTCGACCTGCTGGACAAGATCCGCGAACAGAAAAAGGACCTGCTAGTGGTGATCATGACCGCCGAAGCCAGCATGAAGAATGCCGTGGAAGCCATGAAACGCGGGGCTTACGACTATATCACCAAACCCTTTGACCTGGACGTGATCGATGCCATCATCGAGAAGGTCTCGCGGGCGCGGGAGGTGGCCGGTCAGGTTACGATGCTCAAGCAGGAGCTCAAAGAGCGCTACCAGGTGGAGAAGAACATTATCGGCAATTCGCCCGCCATGCGCGAAGTCTATAAAACCATCGGCAAGGTGGCCGCCAGCGATGTCACCGTGCTTGTTCAGGGTGAATCCGGTACCGGCAAGGAGCTGGTGGCCCGAGCCGTGCACTTTAACTCGGGACGCCTGGGCAAGCCGTTCGTGGCGATCAATTGTGCCGCAATCCCCAAGGAACTGCTGGAAAGCGAGCTGTTCGGCAGTGAAAGGGGGGCCTTCACCGGGGCGGTTGAGCGCAAGCTGGGCAAGTTTGAACAGGCCAACCAGGGGACGCTCTTTCTGGACGAGATCGGCGATATGCCGCTGGACCTGCAGGCCAAGATCCTGCGGGTGCTCCAGGAACGCGAGGTGACCCGCACCGGCGGCAACCAGAGCATCCCCGTTGATGTCCGCATCGTGGCCGCCACCAATCAGGAACTAATGGAAAAGGTGCGCCGGAAAGAGTTTCGCGAGGATCTGTTCTACCGCCTGAATGTCGTCCCCATCAACCTGGTGCCGCTACGCGAGCGCCGCGAGGATATCCCCCCGTTGGTGCAGTACTTCCTGGGACGGGTCTGTGCCGAGATGGATGTTCCCCCCAAGCAGTGCAGCGACGAGGCCATGGCGGTCCTGAACGGCCATTCCTGGCCGGGAAATGTGCGCGAGCTGGAGAATGCCATCAAGCGGGCGGTGATTCTCTCCAGTGACCAGTTGCTGACAGGTGCCGATTTCACCGGTCTGGAGGCTGTCTCCGGTGTTGAACCGGCCGGCAGCCGGGATGCCTCCCTGGAAGCGATTGTTGACGTCAAACTGCGCGCTTGTCTCAAGGGCATCGAACAGCTGGAAAAAGGGGAGATTCATTCGATGGTGCTGGAGCAGGTCGAGCGCCCGCTGATCCGAATCATCCTGGAGAAGACCCGCTGGAATCAGGTCAAGGCGGCTGACATTCTGGGTATTAACCGCAACACCCTGCGCAAGAAGATCAGTGAGCTGGGGATCGAAATGAAGCGGGATTGAAAAGTATAACCAGCCCCGCCTTCGGCACCCCCTCCTGCCAGAAGTAGGCGCTTTTAAGCGAATCAGGAGGGGGCTGGGGGGAGGTATTTTTAGGAGGAGGCATCATGTCAATAAAAGACAGGTTTTTTCTAGAGCGGGACAGGGCGGTACTGGTGGTGATCGACGTGCAGGAGAAACTGTGCCTGGCCATGGATCACAAGGTGCTCCACAAGTTGACCAGGAACATCGGCATCCTGCTGGAGACGGCCGCTGAACTGAATCTGCCGGTGCTGGTGACCGAGCAGTACGTCAAGGGGCTGGGGGCAACCCTGCCGGAGCTGAAGGAAAAGGCGGCCGAGGCCCCCTGCTTTGAAAAGATGGCCTTCAGCAGCTGCGGCTCCTCCGAATTCGTTCAGGCTCTCAAGGCCAGCGGCCGTACCCAGGTGATTGTCACCGGCATGGAGACCCATGTCTGCGTGCTGCAAACGGTGATCGAACTGCGTGATGCCGGTTTCGAGGTGCACCTGGTCAAGGATGCCGTCATGAGCCGCAGCAAGCAAAACTGGCAGACCGCCATCGAGGCCATGGCCCTGACCGGCGCGGTTCCTACCTGCACCGAGTCGGCCCTGTTCCAGCTGCTTAAGGTGGCCGGGACCGAAGAGTTCAAAAAGCTCTCCAAGCTGGTGCGCTGACCATCGCTGATGGTCTGAAATCCCGTGTCATGGCTGGTCCGTGGCGTATAGAGGGTTGCACAGAGGGTGGTTTTGCCGGGGCGGTTGTGATACCTGCCCTGGCGGAATCCGCCAGCCTGTCTGCAACCCTTTCTTCGTTGGCGGGCAACCCGCCGGAGAGCTGCCGACGCTTCCTTACGCTAGTGGTGGTCAATCATCGCCAGGACGCACCGGCAGCGGACAAAGTGGACAACCTGGCGACCTTGAAGCTGCTGGCGGCCGGTGATCCCCGCTGGACCCGGCTCCGGCTGGCCTGGATCGACGCCGCCTCTGCGGGGCTGGAAATGCCGGCCAAGGGGGGCGGGGTGGGGCTGGCCCGCCGAATCGGTCTCGACCTGGCCCTGACCCGTCTTGCCCAGTATGGCCAGGATCCCCTGCTGGTCTGCCTGGATGCCGATACGCTGGTCCGCCCGGATTATCTGCCGGCCCTGGTCCGGCACTTCGGGCAGAGTCGCTGCGGCGCGGCGGTGATCCCGTTCCAACATCAGCGTGGCCCTTCTCCGGAAGCCGACCGGATCATCATGCGTTATGAACTCTTCCTGCGCAGTTATGTGCTGGGACTAACGCTGGCCGGTTCCCCGTACGCCTTTCATTCCGTGGGCAGCGCCATGGCCTGCCGGGCCTCCGCCTATGTGAAGATCGGCGGCATGAACAGCCGCGCGGCGGGTGAGGACTTCTACTTCCTGCAGCAGCTGGCCCGGACCGTCGGTATCGAACAGCTGACCGGAACCGTGGTTCACCCCTCTCCGCGGGCGTCCCAGCGTGTCCCGTTCGGCACCGGCCGCAGTGTCTCGCGCATGCAGGCCGGCGGTGAGGCTGAACAGCTCTTCTATCACCCGGGCTGTTTTCGCGTGCTGGGGGCCTGGCTGAAGCTGGTGGCAGACCGGCCGGATGCGAATGGCTGTTCCATCCGTGAGCAGGCCGGGGAGATGTCAGCCTGTCTCGGTGAGTATCTTGACCTCAACC
>JBBQXT010000124.1:0-7900 GCA_038209415.1 Geobacterales bacterium | reverse complement strand
GCGTTGACCTTGTTGGCGATGGCGGTACGTTCCTCCAGCGGTATGAAAACGTCCGTGGAGCGGGTCATGACCACATCCAGCCCCAGTTCATCGCGCAGCAGCTCCCTGAGCTTCAGGCCGATCGCCAGGACCACGTCTTTTTCCTGCAGGCCGCTGGGGCCGACAGCGCCGGGGTCATGGCCGCCATGGCCGGGATCGACTACGATCCGCCGGATTTTGGAGATGGACGGTCTTTTCTGCGGGCGACGTTTCCGGTCGGTTACGGCAGGCTGCTCGTCACGTTTGAGCTCCGGCAACAGCTCGGGGGCTACACTCAGGGTTGGCTCCAGCCGGCTGATCTCCAGCGGGCGTTCTCCGCGCACATCGATGATCAGGCGCGCCGGGTCCGAGAGCGGGAAGACCTTGTAGTCCTTGATGTTTTCAGTGTCCAGCACTACGCGCACCACATCGGCCTTGTACTGGCCGAAGCGCGCTCCCTTCAACAGACCGTCGCCGATGGTGATGTCCCTGACGCCTCTGCCGAGCCGGGTATGGTTGATGTCGATGTAGACCCTGCCTGACTTGCCGGGGGCATCTTTGCCGAGCTGGTGCGCCTGCCAGGTGACATCCCGGTCCAGCTCCAGCGAGATGCGCGTGTAGTCGGGATTTGACCAGTGCTTCATCTCGCCCAGCACGGCCAGGGGCCGGATCGTGGCCGAGGTCTGCTCGCTGAAGGCCAGTTTCTTTTTTACAACCCTGGATTTCGCGGCCTGTACGGCGCAGGGCAGCAGTAGGCAGACGGTCAGCAGGCAGGTCAGTATGTGGAGGAGTCGGGTCATGGGATCGCTTTTCGTGGCAGCAGGCTCAGTTTGGGAAAGTAACGTGTTCTTTTAGCAGATTTTTCTCTATTTAACAACTGTTGCCGCGCTTATGGGAGAAATCCCGTATTCTGCCGGATTGAAACGCTTTGGCCATTAATGGATATCTGCTATAGTCGGTACATGATCGAGGTTGGGATGCTTGATTTCGGGGCGGATATTCTAAATGCAACGGGGAGTGTTAACCATGCAACTGCGACACCTGCACTTTTTTCGGCTGCTCATGATCAGCCTTGTCATCCTGCTTACTACGTCAGGCCTCTGTACCTCAGCGGAATCGGGGTCGCTGTATGCCGAATCCATGAAGGCGTTCGAAGCTCGTGCCGCCTCGGTAAATGCCGATGAATGGCGGTTTGTCTTCCTGGGCGATAGTCGCGGCAATGACAACAAATTCAAGGAGATCCTGGAACGTGCGCAGGCTCTTGATCCGCTCTTCATCCTGCATGGCGGCGACATTGTGGAAAATGGAAGTGCCGGGGAACTGTCCCGCTTCCTGGACGTTGTCAGGTCGGTAAAGGGCTTGCCCCCGCTGTTTGTCGTGCGCGGCAATCACGAAGCGAATGCCGACCTGTTCGAGATGACCATCGGACCGCTAAACTTCGTCATCGACAGCCAGCGTCTCGGCCTGCGCCTGGTAGCGGTCGATAATTCCAACTACATGTTAAGCGAGCGGGAATTGACCTTTCTTTCGAAGAACCTGAATCAGAAACGACAGAACCAGATCGTCTCCATGCATGTTCCGCCCAGGACAGAGCGCTGGCCGAACCATACCTTTGACAAGGGGAAAAATGAGCTGTTAACGCTGATGGCGGAACGGAAGGTCGCGATGGGCATGTTTTCGCACATCCACCTGTTTGATCACGATACTATCAAGGGAATTCCCTGCATCGTCAGCGGCGGAGCAGGGTCTCAACTGGCATGGTACGGTTACAAAGGTGACGCCATCTATCACATGGTGGTCGTCGAGGTGAGCAAGGGGAAGGTCTCCTACCGGGTGGAGCGGTTTGATACCACACTGATGCCGTGAGTGCGGATCAGATCAGGTGAAGATGCGGGGAGAGAACTCATTATTGACCGGTTCACGCGCGAGCACGAACAGGTGATTTACCCAAAACGGTATATTTAGACTGTGTTCATGAAAAATTATCGCAGCCAGCCGTATTCAGCCCATCATAGCAAATCCATCAACTGTGCCTTCCGCTTACGACCTCGTAACATATCCTTCACACCATCCGTTTCAGTTCATCCAGCAGGTTGAGCGCCTCCAGCGGGGTCAGGGTGGCGATGTTGAGTTTCTTCAGGCGCTGGCGCAGCTGGTCCTCGCTGGTTTCAAACAGCGAAAACTGGGCTGAAGAGGCCTCAGGCTGTTTTTTACTGCTCTTGGCCAGGCGCGGGGCGCCTTCTTCGAACTCGCCGCTTTCCAGGTTGCGCAGGATCTCCTTGGCCCGTTCGATGACGTCGGCTGGCATGCCGGCCAGACGGGCCACCTGGATGCCGTAGGAGTGGGAAGCGCCGCCCGGGATGATGGTGCGCAGGAAGATGACTTGGTCGTTCCATTCGCGCACCGCGACGGTAAAGTTCTTGATCCGCTCGCGAGTCACGGCCAGTTCGGTCAGTTCGTGGTAGTGGGTGGCGAAGAGTGTGCGGCTGCGGCAGCTGGGGGTGTCGTGGATGTACTCGGCCACGGCCCAGGCGATGGAGACCCCGTCGAAGGTCGAGGTGCCCCGGCCGATCTCGTCCATGATGATCAGGCTCTTGGGGGTGGCGTTGCGCAGGATGCTGGCCGCTTCCATCATCTCCAGCATGAAGGTGGACTGGCCGCGGGCCAGGTTGTCGCCGGCCCCGACGCGGGTGAAGATCCGGTCGGCGATGCCGATGCGGGCCTGGCTGGCCGGTACGAAGCTGCCGGCCTGGGCCATCAGAACGATCAGGGCCACCTGGCGCATGAAGGTGGATTTGCCGGCCATGTTGGGGCCGGTGATCATCAGGATCTGGTTCTCGTCGCCGTCCAGGCGGGTGTCGTTGGGGACGAAGCGCTCCCCCAGCCGCATGGCCTCGATCACCGGGTGGCGGCCGTCCTTGATGTCGATCACATCCGAATCGTCCATCCGCGGCTTGCAGTAGTCGCGCTCCCCGGCCACGATCGCTAGGGAGACCAGCACGTCCAGTGTGGCCAGTCCGTCGGCACTGCGGCAGATGCGCCCAGCCTGGGCCGCCACCTGTTCGCGGATACCCTGAAAGAGGATGTATTCCAGCTCGCAGATGCTGTCCTCGGCCCCCAGTACCTTTTCCTCGTAGTTTTTCAGTTCATCGGTGATGAAGCGCTCGGCATTGGCCAGGGTCTGGCGGCGGATGTAGTCAGGGGGCACGGCCGCCAGGTTGCTCTTGGTGATCTCGATGGAGTAGCCGAAGACCCGGTTGTAGCGGATCTTGAGGGTCGAGATGCCGGTGCGGGCACGCTCCTGGGCCTCCAGCCGGGCGATAAAACCCTTGCCCTCGCTGCTGATGCTGCGCAGTTCGTCCAGTTCGGCGCTGTGGCCGGCGGCGATGATGCCGCCTTCGCGCAGCGAAAAGGGGGGCGCATCGACAATACCGCGGCCGATTAGCTCGCGCAGGTCGGCCAGTGGATCGATGGCCTGCTGCAGTGCGCCAATCAGGGGCGATTGCAGAACGTTCAGGCGCTCCAGCAGGCCGGGCAGGTGGCAAAGCGAGTCGTGCAGCGAACGCAGGTCGCGTCCGCCGGCCGAGGCCATGCCGATGCGGCCGTTCAGACGTTCCAGGTCGGCGATCTCCTTCAGGCGGGACGTCAGCTCTTCCCGCAGCGAGGGCGCTTCCAGCAGTTCCTCCACCGCATCCAGGCGCTGACGGATCGGTTCCAGCCCCACCAGCGGATAGGAGAGCCACTGCTTCAGCCGCCGTGCCCCCATGGCGGTGGAGGTGCGGTCCAGACAGCCCAGCAGCGAGCCGCTCTTCCGCCCCTCGGCCATGCTGGCGATGATCTCCAGGTTGCGGCGGGTGGCGGCGTCCAGAGACAAGTGCTCGCAATGCTGGTAGACGCGAATGTCGCGCAGGTGCGGCAGGGCGCTCTTTCTGTTCTCACGCAGGTAGTACAGGGCCGCTCCGGCTGCGATCAAGCCGCTCGGCATGCCCGAGAGCCCCAACGCCTCGGCTGATGCCGCCCCCAACTGGCTGCACAGAAGAGTGGTGGCGTAGTCGCGTTCGTAGACCCAGCCCGGAGAGCGCGAACAGCTACGTTCGGTCAGGAAGGCGCGCAGCTCCGTTGCCATGGATTCCAGTTCCAGGTCAGCGGAAAGCAGTACCTCGCGGGGGTTGATGCCGGCCGCCTCGGAGGTCGCGGCCGCCTCGCCGTTCAGCTCCGTCACGCGGAATTCGCCGGTGGAGACGTCCAGCCAGGCGCAGCCCCATTGGTCATCACCCCCGCGATGGAGCGAGAGCAGGAAGTTATTCTCATCCGGCCGCAGGCTTTCCGACTCGATCAGCAGCCCCGGGGTAATCACCCGCACCACTTCACGTTTGACGATGCCCTTGGCCTGCCGGGGGTCCTCTACCTGCTCGCAGACCGCCACCTTGTGGCCGGCCTCGATCAGCTTGGCCACGTAAGGCGCGGCCGAGTGGAAGGGCACCCCGCAGAAGGGAATCTCGTCCGCGCCGCCCTTGTTGCGTGAGGTCAGGGTGATATCCAGGATGCGGGACGCAATCAGGGCGTCGTCCAGAAACATCTCGTAAAAATCCCCCATGCGGAAGAAGAGGATCGCGTCGGGATAGCCCGATTTGATTTCCAGGTACTGCCGCATCATGGGGGTCTGTTCTGCCATGGTTGCAAGCCTTTCGTGTGCTGCGGTGCGATGAGCCGTTGTATCACAGGGAATAAGGCTTTTCAAGCTGCAGGGGAAATTATTACCGGCAAGTATTTTGTATCTGTTTGAACTTTCTGCAATCAGTGGTAGCATACGTTGAATCAGTACCAGCCTGTCCCGGATTCTTGCCTGGCTGCTGATTGATGAACAGGATACCGGGTTCGAGGAAAACCATTTTGAAACGTATTATTCCCCCTAATTACGATAGCATTCACGCGATGAACAGCTGGCTGCTCAAACAGGGAAAACAACTGTAATGCTGAGACTGTCCCTACGCAAAAAATTCATTGCCGGTACGGCGCTGCTGATATTGCTGGTCGGTGGAGCACTGGGCCTTCTGGCTAGCTTCGAGCTGCACAAACGTTTTGAGGATGAAGTTTACAAACGTGGCCTGTCCATAGCCCGTTATGTCGCGGAAGCAGCTGAAATCCCCCTGATTACCGAAAACAACGTCAGCCTCCAGCTGTTGATCAACGACTACCACAAGATAGATCAGGATATCGGGTACATCTTCCTCGTCAGCCCGGACAAAACGCTCAGGGTTCATACGTTCGGCCTGCAGGTCCCGCATGAAATTGTCGAACAGGCCGTCGAGAAAGCCAGCGCATCCCGGCATTTTGTCGAACTGGATTCCCGGGAAGGCCTGATCTATGACATTGCAGTGCCGATTCAGGGCGGCGTTCTCGGCTATGTGCATGTGGGCCTGTATGAAACGGTGGTTCAGAAAAATGTCCATGGCATCCTGCTGAAAATGTTGCCGTTTTGGCTGGGCATCCTCGTAATAGGCATCATTGCGGCGATTGCTTTTGCCGCTGCAATTACCCGCTCGATCAAAGTGCTGACAAATGGTGTCAAGCGTTTCAGTGATGGAGAATTGCACGAAGAACTGACGGTCCGCTCGCAGGACGAGATCGGGCAGCTGGCCGCAGCATTTAATTCCATGACCGGGAAACTCCGCGCCACAACCGTTTCGCGCGAATACATGGAAAAGCTGATCGACAGCATGAATGAAGCTCTGATCGTCATTTCTCCCGAAGGTGTCGTCCGGAGCGTCAATCGGGCTTACTGCGAACTGTTCGGATATCAGAATGATGCCGTTGTTGGTCGCCGACTGGACGAGTTCGGGGCGCAGGAAGCCCCGATCTGCATGCATTCGGCCTTCCTGAACGCCCTGGAACGTGGCCGGGTGCAAGGGATCGAGTGTACCTGCCGCACCTCAAGCGGCACGCTGGTGCCGATGCTGTTGTCCCTGGCGGTCATGAAAGACGATGAAGACCGCCCACAGGCGGTAATCTGTGCCGCCCAGGATATCAGCAACCTGAAAAAGGTGCAGGAGGCGCTGCACCAGAAACAGGACGAAATGGAAGCGGTTAATCGTAACCTGGAAGAGATAGTGGCATCGCGGACGGCAGAACTGGCTGTCGGCAACGAAAGCCTGCGGGCTGAAGTTGCCGAGCGCCGGAGGAAAACGGAAGAGCTGCGTGCGGCCCGCGATGCCGCCGAATCCGCCAATCGTGCAAAATCCGAGTTCTTGGCCAACATGAGCCATGAGATGCGAACTCCGCTCAACTCGATCATAGGAGGCACGGAGTACCTGGAGGGCGCCTCGCTGGCGCCCGACCAGCGCCGCTGTCTTGAAATGATCCGCCATGCCGGTGACAGCCTGCTCGTGCAGGTCAATGACCTGATTGACCTTGCGCGCATAGAGGCCGGGCAGTTGGAGCTGGCCGAAAAGGAATTCAATCTGGCGGATACCCTGGAAGCAACGGTTCAGATGCTGCGCTTGGATGCCCAGAGTAAGCAGCTGGACCTGTCCCTTGCCATATCGCCGAATATGCCCCATTGTGTGATTGGTGACCAGGTCAGGCTGCAACAGGTCATGGTCAATCTGACTGCCAATGCCATCAAATTTACCGGTAACGGCGGCCAGGTCACGGTATCGGCTTATCGCGGCCAGTCGGATTCGGGTTCGGTCGAGGTTTACTTCATGGTTCGTGACACCGGAATCGGTATCGATCCGGCCAAGATAGAAATGATCTTCGAAAGCTTTGCCCAGGCGGATACATCCATCACCCGCCGTTTTGGCGGCAGCGGGCTTGGCCTGGCCATCAGCAGACGACTGGTGGAGGCGATGGGGGGTAGTTTCAAGGTTGAGAGCATACCCGGAGTCGGCAGCTCGTTTGCGTTCAGTATCAGATTTCCCTTGTCTGCCCGTGCAGTAACAGCGCTACATACTGTGCCGGAAGACACCGCCAGCGGCGGGGACCGTCTACATGGTGCCAATGCAGTTGGACCTAACGGTTTCTCGCGTGTGCTGCTGGTGGATGATTCCCAGGAAAACAGGGAGCTGATGAGACTCCTGCTGGCGCGCCAGCCTCTGGTTGTTGATGAAGCCGGTAACGGCCGTGAAGCCTTGGAACTGTTTGAGCAGAACCCATACGCGCTGATATTGATGGATATCCAGATGCCGATCATGGACGGGTATACCGCCACCCGCATGATCCGTAAGTCCGAGGAACGTAGCGGGCGCCGCCGGACACCGGTCGTGGCACTGACTGCCCATGCCTACGAGGCGGATATCCGCAGGTGTACGGAGGCCGGCTGCGACGACCATATCTCCAAACCGTTCAAGAAAAAAGTGTTAATGCAGTGTCTTGACCGCTATCTGCAGGGGATTGATCTTGGATAATGCCGGAGTTATCCCTGTGCCGCCTGCACCGCCGTGATGGCGGTTACGTTGACGATATCTTCCACCGAGCAGCCGCGGGAAAGGTCGTTGACCGGCTTGGCCAGGCCCTGGATGATCGGTCCGACCGCCTCGGCGCCGGCTATGCGCTCGACCAGTTTGTAGGCGATGTTGCCGGCATCCAGGTCCGGAAAGATCAGGACATTGGCCTTGCCGGCCACGCTGCTGCCGGGGGCCTTCTTCTCGCCCACCTTGGGCAGCAGCGCGGCGTCAGCCTGAAGTTCTCCGTCGATCTGAATATCCGGCTTGATCTGCCGGGCGATTTCCACCGCTTTGGTAACCTTGTCCACGTCGGCATGGCTGGCGCTGCCCTTGGTAGAGAAGGACAACATCCCTACGCGGGCCTCCACGTCCAGAAAGGCCCTGCAGTTGCCGGCGGTAGCCACGGCGATCTCGGCAAGGGCCTGGGCATCCGGGTT